>NZ_CP045392.1:2564907-2884388 GCF_009363635.1 Erythrobacter sp. THAF29
TCTCAAACTCTACAATCGCGACCCTGAAACGCGGCTCGCCCCGCCCGAGCTCAAAGCGCTGCACCCGATGGAAGTTGCGCCGGTAATCCAGGATGGCGACCTCGTGCTCGGCGAAAGCGGTGCGATCGTCGAATATATTGTCGGCAAATACGCGCCCGATACCGAGCTCGTCCCCGGCCCCGATCACCCGGACTTCGCCGATCATCTCTACTGGTTCCACTTTGCCAATGCGACATTCATGACCAATGGCATGATGCAAATCGCCGTAGGAGCCGTGGGTGCAGAAATGCCTCCTCCTCTCGCCAAGCGCATCACCAATGCATGGGAGCAGATCGAGCGACGTCTGGGCGAAGCGGACTATTTCGGCGGTTCGCAGCTGACGACAGCCGACATCATGATGGTCTTCCAGCTGACCACCAGCCGCGCCTTTAACGGCATGACAATCGATCACCTGCCGAACCTTAAGGCGTATCTCCAACGCATCGGATCGCGCGAAGCCTATCAGCGCGCGATGGAGAAATGCGAGCCGGGCTTCCCGCCCAAGCTCGATTAGACTTCACCCCCGCCTCGATCGAAGCTCCCGCCCGTATGCTATATTGCATCTCCCTATTAGAGAAACGGGAGATGCCCATCATGTCCGACCATATTTACAAGATCCTCGAAATCGTCGGCAGCTCGAGCGAGTCGATCGAAGACGCGGTGCGCGGTGCGATCAAAAAGGCGAACAAGACGGTGCGCAACATGCACTGGTTCGAAGTCGTCGAGACGCGCGGCCATATCGAAGATGGCGACGTGGCGCATTTCCAGGTCACGCTGAAGATCGGCTTCACGCTGGAGTGATGCAAAAAAGAAGCCCCGCTCTGCGGCGGGGCGTCAAGGCGAGCGCCCGTTCAATCGTACGGGCCCTTCGGGTCGCTGGCGGCGGTTTCGGCTGTTCCGTAGCGTAAAGCCAGCGCGACCTCGGGACTTTCCAAGAACGGGACAGAACGACCGCAAACCCTCAAACCGTCACTATTGTGCCTCTACACCCTCTCGATTGAGCAGTTCTCGCTTGATTTCAGTACCGTAGGCGTAACCTCCGATCGAGCCATCGGCCTGCACTACGCGGTGACACGGGATCAGCACTGCAATATTGTTTGCGCCATTCGCTCCGCCGACTGCGCGGCTGGCGGTCGGTTTGCCCAGTGAGGCGGCCAATTCGCCATAGCTGCGGGTCTCTCCGGCAGGGATCTCGCGCAGCGCCTGCCAGACGCGCTGCTGGAATGCGGTGCCCTTCACATCGAGCGGAATAGCCGACGCATCGGATGATGGTTCCTCGACGGCTTGCACCACCTGATCGAACAGCGCCCGGAAATCCTCGCCGGCAGGCACGAGATCGGCTTTGGGAAACCGTGCGGCGAGCTCCTCCTCACCCTCGTTGAACGCCAGGCAGCACACGCCCTTTTCCGTCGCCGCGACCAGCATGTCGCCGAACGAGGTCGCGATCACGCTCCAATTCACGGTGCGGCCCTTCCCGCCATCGCGCCAGTCGCTTGCCGTCATACCTAATCGTCCTTTCGTGTCCGCATAGAAGCGCGATGGTGCTGAATATCCCGCATCGTAAAGCGCCTCGGTCACGCTAGCCCCACCCTCCAGAGCCTCGCGCACGCGGTTCTCACGCAAGGCACGGGCGAAAGCTGCCGGAGAGAGGCCGACCGTGCGCCTGAACAACCGCTGGAAATGCGTCGGCGAATAGCCGGTCAGGTCCGCCAGCTGGTCCAGCGTTTGCGCACCATCGGCCCTGATCGCGGCAATCGCAGCGAGAGCGCAGGCCTCTTCAGCGCTTTGCTTATCGGGGGAGCAGCGCTTGCACGCCCGCAGCCCTGCTTTCTCGGCATCGACGGCATCGGCGTAGAACCGCACATTCTTGCGCAAAGGCGCACGCGCCGGGCACGAGGGGCGGCAATAGATGCCGGTCGAATGCACTCCGGTAACGAACACACCGTCATAACGGCGGTCTTTCGCGAGCGCGATCTGCCAACGCTCGTCATCGGTAAGGGTTCGGGTATCGGTCATGCGTTCAAGCTTACCCATCCCTTGATACCACGCATCCCGCGCCTTGCGCTCAATGCTGGTGGCTAACCCTTATTTCTGTGAGATCCGAAGGGAGATATCGCGGCTCAAGGCCATGCGGTTTTCGACATCCTCGCTGGTTTCACCTTTCTTGTAGGCGTGAGCGAAAAAGTGCCGGGTGCCGACGAGTGTACCGCAAGAGCCGACAGCGACCGAATTGGACTCTTCGCCTTGGACAGCAACCTGAGCCACCCCGGCGAGATAGACGCATTGATCGTCGGTCTTGCGGTATCGGATGCCTTCAAAATCGATATCCATTTTCCCGTCGGTGACCTTGTCGATGTCCTTCTTCCCGGTTTCGATGCCTTGCTGGATCATATCCTGTTTTTGAATTTCACTGGTCATGATTTGCAGGAACACCGGCTTTGAGAGCGGGACGGCCGGCATCATGCGCGGCGTCTTTATGAGCACATAATCCTCGCCATAGGTGCCGCAGCGCTGGATGTTTACCGGGGTGAGATTGGCCGAATCTGCATCGGCAAACTGCGCCGCGATGAGCGCGCCCGCCCCTGTCGGAGGGCAATAGCCTTCCGGGACGTCGAGCACGAAGGTTTCGCCCTTGACTGTGAATTCGATCTGGCCGCCACCTTCTTGTGCGGCCAGCGGCGTTGAGACGAGCGTGGCTGCGAACGCAGCCACGAGCGCATTGAACCGATGTGCACGGAATTTCATGATCACCCCTTTGACCCTCGACCGGTAATCCGGTCATGACAGGTAAACACCTTCGCTGCATGTTGGGGCGAGAGCAAGGGACCAGACCGCAAGAAATGCCAATGCAAGTTAAAAACCGGTTGAAAGTCAACGCGAGAGCGATTGCGGCGCTGCTGCTGGCGGTTTGCTCAATCCTGGCTCTGCCCGCGCACGCTGACTCCGGAGATGTCGATGCAGCCGCTCGCGGTGTGGTCCGCGTGGTCATCGTCAATCAGTCGGGCGAAGAGTTGATCCCGGTTTCGCACGGTAGCGGATTTGCAGTCACGCCGACCAGGATCGTAACCAATGCGCACGTGATCCGTGAGGCATTGCAGGACGACACCCTGCGTATCGGCATTGTGCCGAGCGATGCCGAAGACAGTGCGTTCGCACGGCCCATCTCAGTCAGCCCGCGCAACGATCTTGCCCTGCTCGAGATCGTGGATTCCAGCCTGCGCCTGCCGCCGCTCACGATTGCGGGCGGCGTTTCAGGCGACATGGGAGAGGTATCGGCGGTCGGTTATCCGATGAATGTCGACCTTGCCCAGGGACTGGAGATCAGCGACATATTCAACGCGCAGCCACCGGTAAAAAGTCGCGGATTTCTGTCAGGCCAACGTCCGAGCCGCCAGTTCGATACGATCCTTCACACCGCGCCGATTGCGCGCGGCAATTCCGGCGGGCCGCTGCTTGACGGCTGCGGTCGGGTTCTGGGCGTCAACTCGTTCGGGGCGGATTCCGCAGGCTCGGATGCCGAGTTCTATTTCGCGGTGAGCCTGCGCGAACTACTTCCGTTTCTGCGCGCCAACGATATCGAGCCACGCACCAGCTCGCTACCCTGCCGCTCCATCGACGAATTGAACGCCGCCGAGCGTGCCCGTTTCGAAGCCGAACGCGCTGCCGCCCGTGCCAAGGTCGAGGCGCGCGAGGCCGAGCTGCGCGAGGCGCGCGCGGACGCGCGGATCAAGGCGCAGCTCGAAGTCATGGAAGAGCGCGACAATGCGATGGCCGTGGCGCTCATCCTGCTGCTGATCGGCATTGGGGCGGGCTATGCTGCGACGCAGCTGAGGGCCTCCTATCGCGCCGATCCCGAAGCTAACGAACCCGCCCAGAACCGGGCGATGGTGGCAGCCGGGCTGTCGGGCGCTGCGATCATCGCGACTGTGCTGGTGTGGATCACCCGCCCGGGTTACGACGAGGTGGAAGACCGCGTTGCAGCAGTGCTGGAAGAGCTCGAGGCAAATGGAGATGGCGACGGCGGACCGCCGGTTTCCGTCGCAGGAGACGGAACGCTCATCTGCACCTTTGTTCCCGAACGCAGCCGAGTGACCGGCGCGCGCACCGACGATGTCGAATTCGACTGGGCCGCCGACGGCTGCGTTAACGGACGCACGCAATACGGATTGACGAACGGCGAATGGACCCGGGTTTTTGTTCCCAACGATGAAGAGGCGGTTTCGGTCAACACCTATGATCCGGCAACGCGGACTTTCAGGACCGATCGTTACCTGCTCGGCAGTGCGGCAATGCGGGCCGCACGTGAGGTTCGCAGCGAATACACACCGCCCGCCTGCGGAGTGACGGATGCAGCGCGCATCCTCGGCGAACAGCAATCGGCGGTCCTGGCGCTGCTTCCAGACCGGCCGAACGAAAGGCTGGTCTACCGGTGCGAGGCCAAGCAAGCGGACAACACGCTCGCGGCGAAGGTCAAATGAGCCGAACGGCGATCCTCGGGTTCATCGCTTTTGTGACCGCGGTGACCGTGGGCGCATTTTTAGCGCAAAAGTATACGATCGGCGGTGAGGCGTCGTCGGAAATGCCTCCACCCTCCCCACGGATTGCCTCCACGCAGGTGGATTTGGTTGCCCTTCAGGAGGCGGCAACCGAAAGCTGCATGTGCGAAAGAAGAGGCGGAAGCGAGGAGGAGTGCAATGCGGCGTATGCCTCGGCTCGGCAGGCGCTACTCTTCAAGATTTACGGCACTTCTCAGTTCGATGAAATGGCTGCATCGGCCACCGCTTGCGCACCTGTTTCCACCGAGATCGATTGCTTTGAATTCACTGATGGCGAGAGATGCATCACCACGGGTTTTTCCGTAAATGGCGCTTCGAACGACGTCGAAAACCGGCGTGTCTGCACTGTCAACGAGGCCCGCGCGATTGAGCGCGCCTACGAGGACGGCTGGCTTGGCGAAGACGGGGTCGAGCCTGATCCGAACGACGAAGAAGAATGGCGTGTTGCCAACGAGCGAGCGACCGGTGCCGTAGATGACATGCTCCGTCGAATTCTGGCAGGCGAACCCACGCCGCCACGGGAACCGTCGGGCGGCTGCGCGGGCTAGCAACCGGCCTCAAGTAGCGAAGCGGTAGGCCAACAAATGAACGGCCTCAAGTAGCGAAGCGATAGGCCAACAAACTACGCCGCCAGCGGCTCCCCGCTCAGCGTGATGCGGTGCATTTCGCGCCGATAGCCTTTGTAATCGTTGATCGCGTTGTGCCACGTCGTGCGGTTGTCCCAAATCGCCACCGTGCCGGGCTTCCATTGCAGCCGGCACTGGTTCTCACCGGTCAGCGCGGCATCGAACAGGCGCTGCAATAGCGGCAGGCTCTCCTCGCGCGTCATGCCAACGAAATTGATCGTGAAGGCGCTGTTTACATAGAGCAGCTTGCGCCCGGTGTGGGGGTGGCGGATGACCACCGGATGGACCGCGCCGGTCTTGATATCCTGCCCGCGAAGATCCTTGCCCATGTCGGTCTGGGCATAGAGCCCGTCGGCCTTGTAGACATGGTCGGCGGTATGGAACGCCTTCAGACCCTCGATCTCGGCCTTGAGATCGTCTGACAGGGCATCATAGGCCGCTCCCATATGCGCCCATTCGGTGTCGCCGCCGCTCGGTGGCAATTCGCGCGCGACCAGCACCGATCCCATCGCCGGGATCTGGTCATAGGAATGGTCGGTGTGCCACGCCCCGCCGATATTGGTCTCCTGGTCGGGTTCCTTCTTGACCACGGAGATCTCCTCGAAGTCCTCCTGCAGCGGGAAATAGTTGTTGAGGTCGATCCCGCCCCAGCGCTTGCCGAAGCGGATGTGATCTTCGGGCGAAAATTCCTGATCGCGGAACACGGCGACCCCATGCTCATAAATCGCCTGCTTGATCTGCGTCATCTCGGCATCGCTGCAATCGGCAAGCGACACGCCCGAAATCTCGACCCCGCATTTGGGGGCCATCGGTGTCATCTTCATCGTCTCTCTCCCATAGGCGTTTCCACCTAGCGAGCGGAGTTTTGCCGATCTCTTTGGATTGCGCAAGCGCATCCACGCTCGCGATCTCCTCGGCCCTGGCGGCCCGCCAACGGCCAGTCAGGCCGAAGCCAAGGCGGGAGGAGGCCCGTCGCCCGGCGATTGAGGGCACTGCAACACATGTCTCCCATATTTCACCGCCACGCTCGCTTGCGGAATCAGATAGACATTGCTAGGCGCGCGCCAGCCTTGGCGGAGAGCCCTCTTCGGAGCTCCGAAATCGAGGCGATGCATCGTTATTCTCGAAGATCCTAAAGGACATCGAAGCGCGTGGATATTTCCGCCGGTATTCAGGCTAGCCTGGCAGGCCGTTACGCCTCAGCTCTGTTCGAACTCGCCAGCGAGGCCGGGACGGTTACGGCCGTCGAATCCGATCTCGAAAAGCTGGCAGCAGCGCTGAATGAATCGGACGACCTCAAGGCCGTCACCACCAATCCGCAGCTCTCGCGCGAAGTGCAGGGGCAGGCCGTCGCAGCCGTCGCCAAGCATCTCGGTCTTGCAGAGCTGACCGCCAATTTCCTTGGGGTGCTGGCAGACAACCGCCGCCTTTCGGCGTTGCCGGACATGATCGCCGCGTTCAAGGCGATCGCCGCAGCCCAGCGGGGCGAAGTGACTGCAACGGTCACCAGCGCGCATCCGCTTGCCGACAGCCAGCTCGCCGAACTCAAGAGCAAGCTCACGGCCCGCGAGGGTCGCACTGTCATGCTTTCAGCCGACGTTGATCCCGACCTGCTCGGCGGTCTCGTCGTCACCATCGGTTCAAAGCGCATCGACGCCTCGATCCGCACTCGTCTCAATTCTCTCGCCCAGGCCATGAAGGCTTAAAGGACAAAGAAAATGGAAATCCGCGCCGCAGAAATCTCCAAGGTCATCAAGGACCAGATCGCCAATTTCGGCACCGAAGCGCAAGTCAGCGAAGTCGGCTCCGTGCTTTCCGTGGGTGACGGCATCGCCCGCATCCACGGCCTCGACAAGGTTCAGGCCGGTGAGATGGTCGAGTTTGCCAATGGCATCCAGGGCATGGCGCTCAACCTCGAGGCCGACAATGTCGGCGTCGTGATTTTTGGCTCGGACGCCGAGATCAAGGAAGGCGATACCGTCAAGCGCACCGAAACAATCGTGGACGTGCCGGTCGGCAAGGGCCTGCTCGGCCGCGTGGTCGACGCTCTCGGCAACCCGATCGACGGCAAGGGTCCGATCGAGGCGACCGAGCGCCGCCGCGTGGAAGTGAAGGCACCGGGCATCATCCCGCGCGAGTCGGTTAGCGAGCCGGTGCAGTCGGGCCTCAAGGCGATCGACGCGCTCGTCCCCGTCGGCCGCGGCCAGCGCGAACTCATCATCGGCGACCGCCAGACCGGCAAGACCGCCGTCGCGATCGACACCTTCATTAACCAGAAGGGCGTCAACGCATCGGACGACGAATCGAAAAAGCTCTACTGCGTCTATGTTGCGGTGGGCCAAAAGCGTTCGACCGTCGCTCAGATCGTGAAACAGCTCGAAGAAAACGGCGCGATGGAATACTCGATCGTCGTCGCGGCAACCGCTTCGGAGCCTGCACCGCTTCAATACCTCGCACCCTACACCGGCTGCGCGATGGGCGAATTCTTCCGCGACAACGGCATGCACGCCGTGATCGTGTACGACGACCTTTCGAAGCAGGCCGTCGCCTACCGCCAGATGTCGCTCCTGCTGCGTCGTCCTCCGGGCCGTGAAGCCTATCCGGGTGACGTGTTCTACCTTCACAGCCGCCTGCTCGAGCGCGCGGCGAAGATGAATGGCGACAATGTTGGCGGCTCGCTCACCGCGCTGCCGATCATCGAGACGCAGGCTGGCGACGTGTCGGCATATATCCCAACCAACGTGATCTCGATCACCGACGGTCAGATCTTCCTGGAAACCGACCTGTTCTACCAGGGCATCCGTCCTGCGATTAACGTCGGTCTCTCGGTCAGCCGTGTGGGCGGCGCTGCCCAGACCAAGGCGATGAAGAAGGTCTCGGGCTCGATGAAGCTCGACCTCGCGCAATATCGCGAGATGGCGGCCTTCGCCCAGTTCGGCTCGGACCTCGATGCCGCGACCCAGAAGCTTCTCAACCGCGGTGCGCGCCTGACCGAGCTGCTCAAGCAGCCGCAGTTCTCGCCGATGCCGTTCGAAGAGCAGACCGTGTCCATCTTTGCCGGCACCAATGGCTTCATCGACGATATCCCTGTCGACCGCGTCAACGAATACGAAGAGCAGATGCTCGCCTTCTTCCGCAGCGAACACGCTGACATCCTCAAGGACATCCGCGAGAGCGGCAAGTTCGAAGACGATGTGAAGTCGCGCACGGTTTCGGCTCTCGAAGCTTTCGCCAAGCAGTTCGCCTGAACGATCCAAGATAAACGGAGCGCCTAAGTGCCCTCACTCAAGGAACTCAAAGGTCGGATCAACTCGGTCAAATCGACCCAGAAGATCACCAAGGCCAAGCAGATGGTCGCGGCAGCCAAGCTTCGCCGTGCGCAGGCTGCTGCCGAGGCCGGGCGGCCCTATGCCGAGCGGCTCGGTGCAGTCATGGCGTCGCTTGCTGGCAAGGTTTCGGGGGACAGCGCACCAAAGCTGCTCGCCGGGACCGGATCGACCAAACGCAACCTGCTCGTGGTGGTAAACACCGACAAGGGGCTGTGCGGCGGTCTCAACTCGAACATCGTCAAGGCCGCGAAGGCCAAGGCACAGGAGCTGATCGCCAAAGGGAAGGATGTCGAATTCTACCTCGTCGGCAAGAAGGGCCGCGCGCCGTTGAAGCGTGAATATGCCGAGCGCATCGGTACGCATTTCGACACCTCGACCGTGAAAACGCCGGGCTTTGACGAGGCCGATGCAATCGCTAATGAACTGATCGAGATGTACGATGCGGGCAAATTCGATGTCGCTCATCTCATCTTCCCGGTCTTCAAAAGCGCGCTCGCACAGGACCCAACAGTCAACCAGCTGATTCCGGTCCCCTCACCCGACCGGGCCGAAGACACCGAAGCCGTGGTCGAATACGAGCCGGGCGAAGAGGAAATCCTCGAAGAACTGCTCCCGCGTTACGTCAAAACGCAGATCTTCGGCGCGCTGCTGGAGCGTGAGGCATCGGAACAAGGCGCTTCGATGACCGCCATGGACAACGCGACGCGCAATGCGGGCGACCTCATCAACAAGCTGACGATCCAGTACAACCGCAGCCGCCAGGCCGCGATTACCACCGAACTCATTGAAATTATTGCAGGCGCAGAGGCACTCTGACGATGAACATCACCCCCCTCAAACTCATCGCACTCGCACCGATCGCATTGCTCGCGGCGTGCGGATCCGAAGCCCCCGTGGAACCGGCACCGGTCGAAACACCGGAGGCAACCGAACTCGATACGCCGCGCATCCCTCCGCCCGATGAGACCGTGTTTGCGGCGACCTTCGCGAAGACCTGCCCGAATGCAGAGCCGGTCAACACCTCGGCGTGCAAGCGTGCCGGCATGGGCTCGCCCGAAGTCATTTGCGAATACGGTCTGGGCGACGACGAATATTTGCGTAACGAAACCAAACTGGTCGAAGGCGAAACCGAATGGGAAATCGCCGACCCCGAAACCACTTGCGCGCAAGGCGCCTGAGAATCTGACGAAAGCAGGACATTAAAATGGCCACCGCACCCGTACTCAACCAGACCACTAACGGCACGATCAGTCAGGTCATCGGCGCTGTCGTCGACGTGCAGTTCGAAGGCGAGCTGCCGGCGATCCTGACCGCGCTCGAAACCAAGAACGACGGCAAGACCCTCGTTCTCGAAGTGGCGCAGCACCTCGGCGAAAACACCGTCCGCACCATCGCGATGGACGGTACCGACGGTCTCGTCCGCGGCCAGGAAGTGATCAACACCGGCGCGCAGATCTCGGTCCCTGTCGGTCCGAAGACCCTCGGCCGCATTATGAACGTGGTCGGCGAAGCGATCGACGAACGCGGTCCGATTGGCGCCGAACAGACCGCTCCTATCCACGCCGAAGCTCCGGAATTCGTCGACCAGTCGACCGAAGCCGACATTCTCGTCACCGGCATCAAGGTGATCGACCTTCTCGCCCCTTACGCAAAGGGCGGCAAGATCGGCCTGTTCGGCGGTGCCGGCGTGGGCAAGACCGTGCTCATCCAGGAGCTCATCAACAATATCGCGAAGGGCCACGGTGGCGTGTCCGTCTTCGCAGGCGTTGGCGAGCGTACCCGCGAAGGGAACGATCTCTATCACGAATTCCTCGACGCCGGCGTTATCGCCAAGGACGAGAACGGCAATGCCATCTCGGACGGCTCGAAGGTGGCGCTGGTCTTCGGTCAGATGAACGAGCCTCCGGGCGCGCGTGCCCGCGTTGCGCTTTCGGGTCTGACCATGGCGGAATATTTCCGCGACCAGGAAGGCCAGGACGTGCTCTTCTTCGTCGACAACATCTTCCGCTTCACCCAGGCGGGTTCGGAAGTGTCGGCACTGCTCGGCCGTATTCCTTCGGCCGTGGGCTACCAGCCGACCCTGTCGACCGACATGGGCAACCTGCAGGAACGCATCACCTCCACCACCAAGGGCTCGATCACCTCGGTGCAGGCGATTTACGTGCCTGCGGACGACCTTACCGACCCGGCGCCGGCAACCTCGTTTGCCCACCTTGACGCAACCACCACCCTTTCGCGCGCCATCTCCGAGCTCGGCATCTACCCGGCGGTGGACCCGCTCGATTCGACCAGCCGCGTTCTCGAGCCACGCGTTGTCGGCCAGGAGCACTACGAGACCGCTCGCAAGGTTCAGGAGACGCTGCAGAAGTACAAGAGCCTTCAGGACATCATCGCCATCCTCGGGATGGACGAGCTGTCCGAAGAGGACAAACTGACTGTCGCGCGTGCTCGCAAGATCCAGCGCTTCCTTTCGCAGCCGTTCCACGTGGCCGAAGTCTTCACCGGCATCCCCGGTATCTTCGTCCAGCTCGAAGACACGATCAAATCCTTCAAGGCGGTTGTGGACGGCGAATACGACCACCTTCCCGAACAGGCGTTCTACATGGTCGGCGGCATCGACCAGGCGGTGGAAAAAGCCAAGAAGCTCGCCGAGGAAGCGTAAGGCAAAATGGCACTCCACTTCGAACTCGTGACCCCGGCCAAGCTGGTCCGTTCGGAAGACGTCCACATGGTCGTCGTCCCCGGCAGCGAAGGCGAATTCGGTGTGCTCGAAGGCCACGCCCCGTTCATGTCGACCATCCGCGACGGCGCGGTTCAGGTCTACAAGAGCGAAGGCGCTACGCCTGAGACGATCGAAGTGCGCGGCGGCTTTGCCGAAGTCGGCGAAAATGGCCTGACTGTCCTGGCGGAGAAGGTCGAGGCGTAAGCTTCCCGGCTACGATAAAGACATCGAAAAGGGCGGCCCATCGGGTCGCCCTTTTTCATTGAGGTGAATGTGCTAAGTTCCTGTCCAAGCTAGGAGAACTTGGAATGAAAATCCGATTGAGGTCATGCTGCACTGCAATTATGGCGGGTGCACTCTCCCTTTCGCCCGCGCAGGGTGAAACACAGTCGACCCGCGGCATCTACGAAGGCATCGAGCTCGGCTTCAAGCTGTGTTCAACGCACATCATCGGCGAGGGCCATCTCGCGAGTGAGCATGCTGACATGCTGAAAGGCATGGGCGTGGAGCTGGTCGAAAAGATTCCACAGGATATTGCCTTGAGCACCGGCCCCCTGTTCCAGCCCGACCCCATTTTCGCTAAAATCGAGACGGTCGGCGCCAATCTCTACATCGTAACTTCCCCGGACAATATCGCTTGCCGGGTGATCGTGGCCGATACGAGTGACGCGCTGCGCAACCGCGTTCGTTTCGTCGATGCCTTGCGGCAAACCTCGACATGGACTTACGACAAGCGCCGCTCGCGCACGCTAAATGGCGAGATGCGCGAGGAGCTGACAGCCGCCGGCGGAAAGCTCGTCGCGATCATGAACGGGCCGAATACCGTGCGCGATGGTGGCAGGGGCGTACAGGCCGCTCTAACAGTCGCCGCTATCCCGCCTCGATATCTTCGGTAAAGGTGTCCGCGAAACGGAATTCTCCCTTCACATTCACGCCCTTCGCCGCCACATTCTCTCCAACGATTTCCCCAAGGAGAGGACTTTTGAAACTTGTTTCCACGCTTGCAATGGCGGCTGCCGTGACGATTACCGCTGCGACCGGCGCGACCGCCGATGACCACATGGATGAGAGCGGCGTCCCTGGCCCCGAGCAGGACCCGTATATCTGGCTCGAGGAAGCGCGCAGCGAAAAGGCGCTCGAATGGGTCGAGAAAGAGAACCAGCGCACGCTCGCCGCACTGGAGACTGATCCGCGCTTCGAGCAATTGAAGGCAGAGGCGCTCGCCATCTATGATAGCGAAGATCGCATCCCCTATGTGAGCTTTCGGCCCGACGGCCTTTACAATTTCTGGCAGGACAAGGAGAACCCCAAGGGACTGCTCCGCCGCACCACGCTGGAATCCTATCAGACCGATGAGCCTGAATGGGAAACCGTACTCGATATCGATGCGTTGGCGGCCGAAGAGGGCAAGGAATGGGTGTACAAGGGCTCGACCTGCCTGCCGCCTGCCCTGACAAAATGCATGATCGCTCTGTCGGATGGTGGCGAGGACGCGACCATTTTGCGCGAGTTCGACACCTCGACCAAGAGTTTCGTTGAGGGTGGCTTCGCGATCGAGGAGAAGAGCCAGGGCGGCGTTTCATGGATCGATGAAGACACGCTGCTCGTCGGACGCGACTTCGGCGAAGGCACGCTCACGGAAAGCGAATACCCGTTCACCAGCCGCGTATGGAAGCGCGGCACCGAACTTGCCGACGCGCCGGAAATCTTCCGCGGCGAACCAAGTGACGTGTGGGCAGGTGCAAGCCTGCTTCGCGACAACACCGGCACAATTCATGCGCGCACAGCCTTCCGCGGCGTCAGCTTCCACGAAGCGGAGTATTACGTCGAGAAGGACGGCGAGTGGCTCAAGCTCGACATTCCCAAGAAGGCCTCGCCCTACGGCATCGTCGATGGACACCTGCTCTATACGACCGATGTCGATTGGGAAGTGGACGGCAAGGTATTCCCGGCCGACAGCCTGATCGCGGTCGATCTTGAGGAATGGAAAGCCAATCCGAATGGCGCGGAAAAAACGCTCGTCTGGGCTCCCGGAGAGCGCCAGACCAAGCGTGGTGGCGCAATCACCGGCAACGCTCTGTTCGTGGGGCTGCTCGACAACGTCGTCGGAAAAGTTCTGAAGTTCAACTATGTCGACGGCGAGTGGGTGAGCGAGCAGGTCGAACTGCCCGACAATGCAACCGTGGGCATCGCGGCGAGTTCGGACGAGACCGATCAGATCATGTTCACGGTCACCGACTTTCTCAATCCGACGACGCTCTATTATGCGGACGGAACCGATACGCCGCGCGTCATCAAGACCAGCCCAAGCTATTTCGACAACACCGGCATGAGCGTCGAACAGCATGAGGCGACCAGCGCGGACGGAACCAAAATCCCCTATTTCGTGGTCAAGCCGGCGGGCATGGAGATGAACGGTAAAACCCCCGTGCTGATGAGCGGTTATGGCGGCTTCCAGATCCCGCGCCTACCGGGCTATCTCGGCACGACCGGCAAGCTGTGGCTCGAACGCGGCGGCGCATATGTGCTCGCAAACCTGCGTGGCGGCGGCGAGTTCGGTCCAGGCTGGCACCAGAGCGCGATTCGCGAGAACAAGCAGCGGACATGGGATGATTTCATCGCCGTTGCCGAAGACCTGGTGGATCGGGGCTTCACCAGCCCCCAGCATCTCGGGATCCAGGGAGGATCGCAGGGCGGGTTACTGGTCGGCACCGCATTCACCCAGCGGCCCGACCTGTTCGGCGCGGCGATTGTCGCGATCCCGCTGTTCGACATGCTCCGCTATCACGAGATCGGTCGCGGTGCCTCATGGATCGGCGAATATGGCGATCCGCGCATTCCTGAGCAGCGCGCGTGGATCGAGGGCTATTCGCCCTACCAGAAGATCGCTGAAGGCGTGAACTACCCCACCCCGTTCTTTTGGGCTTCGACCGCCGATGATCGCACCCATCCGGCACACGCGCGCAAGGGTGCGGCGAAGATGGCCGGGCTCGGACACGACTACTACTACTTCGAAGATACGGTCGGCGGACACTCCGGCGGCGTCGACAATGAACAGCGCGCCAAGCTCCAGGCGCTGCAATATATCTACCTGATGCAGCAGCTGATGGACGATGCGGATGAAGCGGTTGCAGGCGGCTGAACTCCACCGACTCGACTGGACAGACAAGGGCGGCCCCTCGACGGGGTCGCCCTTTTTTTGCAAAAAATTCAAGCTGTAAAATGAACCGACACTTTTCGCTCATTTCATCGCATGGGCAGCACGTAGGGCGGCGTCAACGCGAAATTAACCATGCTTGGTAGCTCCGCATTAAGTGTGAAATCACGATCCTTCTCCTCGCAACGAAGGGCGTTGTGAATGAGGGGCATTGAAGAAGGAGCAAGAACGTGACGTACCCCCGAGACCTCTCGATCGCCGACGTGATCAAGCAGTATGGCCTGCCCAAGTCGCACCGGGTCTACTGGTCGAAATCCAAGAAAGCCGATGTTGTTCAGGCGGTCCATGACCGCGTCATCAGCTTTCATGAAGCGCGCGAGCGCTATCTCCTGAGCCGCAGCGAATTCGAGCAATGGGAGCGCGAGGCAGGTGTCATGCCCGCCCCCGAACGTGACCTCGAAGTAGCCTAAGGCGTACCCGACGGAGCGGCGGCCGAAGCCCCCTACCCCCTATTCGGCCGCCACTTCGACCATGACTTCGTTGCGACGAAGCGGCCCCGGCACCATGGGAGCATCGTAGAACGCGTATTCGACGCTGCCGACCTGGGTCAGACCCTTGCGCTCGATCCAGTCGTTGAGCATCCCTTCCATCACAGCCAAATCGCTGTTGCGGCCATAACCGTCGAAGCGAACCGCCGCGATCCGGCGCCCGGGCACTTCACTGAGGGTAATGTCCGCAGGTGGCGTGGGGAGCGTCTCCATCGTATACTTCGCCGGCATGACAAAGCGCATGCGCCAGATATCGCCATCGGTGTTTTCCTGCATGACCGGCGCGGTCATCGCGATCTTCTCATTCTGGTCGACTTTCTCTGTCAGCACCGGTGCGGTCATGGCGATATCCTCGCCGCCCTCGGGCCGGTCCTGCCCGAAAATATAGGCGGCGAGCCTGCGGAAGCTTGCCCCGCTCGCCTGACGGCGCGTGCCGGTATGGATGACCTCGGCGACGATCATCGGTTTGTATTGGCGAAGCTCGAAACCGTCTTCGTCCAACAAGACCTCATAGCCTGGCTCTTCGATGTCGCGATATTGAGCAACGGCCGCAACCGCTCCAACGGCTGCGATGCCTACGCCCGCAGCGATCCACTTTGCCATGCCCATATTCGCGCTCCTGATAATTCGTGTGCCTTATCAGCAGCTACGAGCGCCGATGCTTCCCGGATGCGAGGCGTTCAGCGGCGGGTGGGCGCGTGAAAATCCGGCGGCTTGCTCGCGATCCAGGCTACATACTTCGCGATGGCTGGCTCTGCGCGCACGGTTGCGGGATCATCGCCAATTCGCGCCAGCTCGGCATTGGTGAAGTTCGCGTGGATTGTCTTGTGACAGATCGGATGGACTGGAACGGTCCCTCGCCCCTTTTTCGCCTTGGGCACCGGATGGTGCCACTGGACGCGCGTTTCGAACCTGCGTCTACAGAGCCGGCAAGAGAGGGTTTCGTCGCTCACTTGTCCTTCTTTGCCGCCGCCTTTTTCTTCTTCATCGTGTCGTGGAAACGGTCTGCCCAGCCGGGTTTTACGATCTGCTCTCCGCGAACCATGCGAAGGTCGCCCGCACCAACATCGCGACTGACTGTCGAACCTGCCGCGACAATCGCGTCTGGGCCAATCTTCACCGGGGCAACCAGCGCGCTGTTCGAACCGATGAAAGCGCGTTCACCGATTTCGGTGTGATACTTGAAGTAGCCGTCGTAATTGCAGGTGATGGTGCCTGCGCCGATATTCGCGTTCGCGCCCACGGTCGCATCGCCGATGTAGGAGAGATGGCTGGCCTTTGCGCCCTTGCCCAACACCGCCTTCTTCATCTCGACGAAGTTACCCACGAAACTGCCTTCCAGCATCACCGCACCCGGACGCAGGCGGGCGAACGGGCCGACCTGCGCACCGCTCGCGATAGTAGCGCCTTCGATGTGGCAAAACGCCTTTATGTGGACATCGTCGGCGATTTTGACGCCGGGTCCGAAAACGACATTGGGTTCGACCAGAACATCGCGTCCGATCTCGGTGTCCCAACTGAAGAACACGGTCTCGGGAGCGCGCAGCGTCGCACCGTTCGCCATCGCTTCTTCGCGTTTGAAGGCCTGCCACTGTGCTTCGGCAGCTGCGAGTTCCGCACGTGAGTTGATCCCGGCGACTTCGGCTGCGTCGGTTTCGACCACCTGCACCGTGTCGCCGCGCGCAATCGCTCCAGTGGCGACGTCGGGGAGGTAGTACTCGCCCTGCGCGTTGTCGTTACCGACCGCTTCGAGGAGCGGCCACATATCGTCCGAATGCGCGATAATCAGTCCCGAATTGCAAAGGTCGCAGGCGCGTTCTTCGTCGCTTGCGTCCTTGAATTCGACCATTTTGATGACCCTGCCGCTCTCGTCGGCGATGATGCGGCCATATTGCAGCGGATCCTCGGGTCGGAAACCGAGCACTGCAACCTTCGCCCCGTTCTCTAGCGCGCCGGTCAGTTTGCGAACGGTTTCGGCCCTCACCATCGGGCAATCCCCGAAGCACACGAGGATGTTGCCTGAAAATCCCGCAAGCGCGTCCTTCGCTTGCAGGGCAGCGTGAGCAGTCCCGAGCTGCGGATCCTGTAGAGCGGTGCTGACCTCGCGATCAGCAAGCGCCTCGTCCAGCTGCTCGCGTTTGTCACCGACTACCACCACGGTCCTGCTTGGAGAAAGATCGGCGAGACTGTCGAGCAGGTGCATCAACATTGGCTTGCCTGCGATCGGGTGGAGGACCTTGTGCAGGTCGCTCTTCATGCGGGTGCCCTTGCCTGCGGCAAGGATGATGGCGGCAAAATCGGTCATATGCGCCACATGGCACCAAACGCTTGCGGTTTGAAGTCGTATCCGCCACCGCCCGCAAATGACGGAATTCCCCTTTTCAGCAGTCGGGTTCGACCTCGACGGCACGCTGCTCGATACGTTCCGCGATCTCGGCGCGGCGGTGAACCATGCGCTAGCGCTGGGCGGGTTCGATCCGGTCCCGGTCGGAAGCTCGAAAGACCTGATCGGTGGCGGGGCGAAGATCATGCTCGCCCAGGCCGTGGAGAAGCAGGGCGGCATGCCCGAGGACGAGTTCCGCCAACTCTACAAGTCCATGCTGGCCTACTATGCCGAAAACAACGCAGTGCATACCGAGCCTTACCCCCACGCCCGGGAGGTTGTGGAGGATCTGGCCTCGCGCGGCGTGCGTATGGCGGTGGTCACCAACAAGTTCGAGGAATTCGCCCGCGCAATCCTGACCCAGCTGGAATTTATCGAACCGTTCGAAACCGTGATTGGCGGCAACAGCATGGGCAAAGGTGAGGACGGAAAATTCCTCGCCAAGCCGCATCCTGCCCCCGTCATCGAGGCGCGAGAGCGATGCGGTGGCGGCAGCTTCGCTTTTATCGGCGATTCGACCTACGACGTGAAAGCAGCGCGCGGCGCGGGCCTTCCGGTGATCGCGGCAGCCTATGGGTACTGTGATTTGCCCCCCAATGAGCTTGGGGCAGACGGCGTGATCGATTCGCTCAACGGCCTCATTCCTGCCCTTGAGGCGCTGTAAGCATCAGCCCTTCCCTTACGGCGCGCTTGGCAAGCGAAGGCGGCTGTTGCAACGCAGCAAAGAAAATGCCACCGAGCAACCCACAATAGTTTACGCGCGCGTAAAGCGTGCAAGCCCAAAACAGGACGCAGGAAAGGATTCCCCCATGAGCATCGATTTCAAGGACAAGGTCGCAATCGTCACCGGCGCAGGCGGCGGTCTGGGCCGCGAATACGCGCTCGAGCTTGCCCGCCGCGGCGCAAAGGTTGTCGTCAACGATCTGGGCGGCGCACGTGACGGCACCGGCCATTCGGATATGGCGCTGCAGGTCGTTGAAGAAATCGAAAAGGCCGGCGGTGAAGCCATTTCGAACGGCGGCTCCGTCACGGAATACGACCAGATGGAGAAGATGGTCGCCGACGCAAAACAGAAATGGGGCGGCGTACACATTCTCATCAACAATGCTGGTGTGCTGCGTGACAAGACCTTCCACAAGATGAGCCCGGAAGACTTCGAGTTCGTCGTGAAGGTCCATCTCACCGGTTCGGCCTTCGTGACCAAAGCGTGCTGGGAAACTTTCCGCGAGCAGGCCTATGGCCGCGTGCTGATGACCGCGTCCTCGACCGGCCTCTTCGGCAATTTCGGCCAGGCGAATTATGGCGCTGCGAAGCTCGGTCTTGCCGGACTGACCAAAACGCTCCAGCTCGAAGGCGCGAAGTACAACATCAAGGTCAACACGCTCTCGCCTGTCGCCGGCACCCGCATGACCGAAGATCTCTTCCCAGAAGAAGCCTTCAAGCTGTTCGATCCCGTGAATGTCGTCCCGGCCGCCCTCTACCTCGTGAGTGAAGAGGCGCCTACCAATGCTATCGTCGGCGCGGGCGCTGGCGGCTACCACTCGGCGTGGACCGTGATGAACGATGCCGTCTGGCTGCCAGAGGGCGAGCGCACGGTCGAAGGATTTGCCGAAAATTGGGACAAGATCTGCGAGTTTTCGAACCTGAAGGCACCGCAAAGCGGTTCCGAACAATCGGCCGCGATCCTGACCGCGATGCAGAAGGTCACGGGAACGGGTCCTTCCAGCGCGCGCGGCTAACCCTTGACTGAATACTGGCTAGCAGCCGCAATCGGGGCGGGCATCGGGATTACGATGCTCGCCCTTTTTGCGCGCCTGCCTGCCAGGTCTCTCGCCGAGACCAGCTTCCTCGGTCTGGCGATCATGCTGGCTATCTATATCGGCGCACGGCTGGTCTCGGGGACGCTCACAGACGTCATATACGAGACTCTCTTCGCGACGGGTGCCGTCCTTTTCGCTCGGTTCGCCATGGCGCGCTGGCTTCCGGCAATCGGCATCGCGATTTTCCTGCACGGCACCTATGACGCCTTCGTCGGGCCGCATACTGGCGTTGCAAGCTGGTATCCGCCGCTTTGCGCGGGGTTCGACTTTGTCGTCGGCGTCGTGCTCACGCTGTTGCTTGTACGCAAGGCCCGCCAGCCCTCCTGACCCCGAGCAGACAATTCGCTTGCATTTCCATGCCCCTCGCGCAGGATTGCGCCTTAGGGTCGTTCGCGTTGGGAGGCGCACAGGCCTGACGGGGATCATTTCAGGGGGTCGCACCTATGCAAGCCAAGAACCTGCGCACGCTGGCGCTGATCATAACCATTTGCGGTTGGGGCGTGGTCGCGCTCTCGCTCATCGCCGCACTTTCGCAAGCAGCATGGCTGGTGAGCTACACGCAGTTCGCCGAGAGCCCGGTCATGCTGGCGGTTTCCGGTATTACGGGAGCGATCAACAATCTCGTCTATCTCATTTCGGTCATTCCTGTGCTGATCTGGATCTACACTGCGCACGATAACCTGCGCAAAACGGGGGTGACCGGCCTCAAACGCTCGCCTGGCTGGGCGACTTTTAGCTTCTTCGTTCCGATCGCCAACCTGTTCGTACCTTTCGGCGCGATGCGCGAGCTTGCCAATCGCAGCGCGGGCGAGCCCGAGGAACTGGCCGAGGCAAGCGTCGACGAGGTGACGAGCTGGTGGGGCTGCTGGCTCGGATCGCTCCTGCTCGCAGCAATCCTGCTGATCGTCGCACTGATCGATTCGGTGCCGGGCCTTTTCGTCACCACGCCGTTCTGGGCGCACCAGCTGCTGATGATCATGCAATTGGTGCTTACGGCAGGGGCCGCATTCTTCCTCGTCAAGGTCGTGAAGCTGATCACCGCGAGCCAGATCGACGGCGCAAGCGTGCTGAGCACTTTCGAATGAACACCGTAGCCTACCCAGCGGATTCGGGCCATGCGCGGCTCCGCACCATTGCCACTATCACCAAGCCCCTGATCGCCATAACCGGGGCCCTTAGCCTCGCGAGCGCGATTGCCGTCGCCCTGTTACTTGGCGACAGTCAAATCATGTATGAATTCGTCTTCGGCGACTTGATGCTGATCGAACTGGTCGTGGTAGCCTATGCCATCGTTTTCTTTGCGAGCGCTATCGCCGTTTCATTCTGGCTCTATCGCGCGCACACTAACCTCATGGAAGGCGACACTCCCGGAGCGATGACCCAGGGCGGCTGAGCAATCGGCTGGTATTTCATCCCGATCGCCAACCTGTTCAAACCGTACCAGTCGATGAAGGAGCTGTGGCAGGGCAGTGTCGAACAGCAAATCGATACCAACGAGACGGCTCCGGGGCTGATATGGCTCTGGTGGATCAGCTGGATCGTCAGCAGTGCTTCGGGTTTCGGAGAGGAGTTTACCTCTCTCGATGTCATTGCGTTCGCGGCAGCTGCCGTTTCGGCAGGCGCGCTCTACGTCATCGTCGAGCGGATCACCGCCGCACAGCCGACAATGTCCGTCACGAAAACATTCAAGTGAGCGTCTTTGTCAGGCTCTACAGGCGTGTACCGCAGCGTATTGACACAGTAATACACCTTGGATAGCTTCCCGCGCCATTGGGAGAGATGCCATGTACAGCGAAGACGACATAAATTCCGCCGTGGCCGCCGGGGCGCTGAGCCCCGAAGCCGCGCAGAGCTTTCGCGCTCACATGACCGAAATGCGCGCCCTGCCGCGCTCTTCGGAAGAGGATTTCCGCCTCATCAACAGCTTCAACGACATTTTCGTAAGCATCGGGATAGTGATCCTGCTGCTCGCGGTCGGAGCGATCGGACAGGCCATTGCAGGCGCGATCGCGCCTGCTGATGATTTCTGGGCGCTGGTCCGCTCCAACCCGCAACCGACGCCCGAACAGATGGAGGCGTGGCGTGAGGCCAACAACCTGAAGCAGGCGTGGCAGATTTCGCTCACCGGCCTGTTTGTCGCGGCAACCGCGTGGCCGCTCGCCGAATTTTTCACCCGCAAGCGTCGCATGGCACTGCCTTCGATCATCCTGCTGCTCGCCTTCGTCGGCGGTACGTTTGCGACGGTCCTCGGCCTCGCGGTCAACATCGTCGAAAATGGCAATGACCAGCTTGGCGCGGTGATGATCGCGCTGGCTGCTCTGATCGCAGCTGTTGCCGCCTTCGTGCACTGGAAACGCTTCATGGTTCCGATCACGGTGGCCGCAGGCGCTGCCGCCGTGGCGGCGACTGTGATTGCGCTGGCAATCGCTGCGATCAGTCCAAACCGGGCGAACGAGACTTTGCTGCTTTCGCTCGTATTTGTGGCCGGTCTCGCGGTGTTCGCCTTTGCAATGCGCTGGGACATTTCCGACCGCGAGCGCACCACACGCCGCAGCGATGTCGCCTTCTGGCTGCACCTGCTCGCAGCACCGATGATCGCGCATCCGATCTTCTCGCTCATCGGCGTGACCGAGGGCGACAATATCGGTGTCGGAGCGGCGTTCGGTGTGGTTGCGGTCTATATCGGCTTCGGCCTCATCGCGCTCGCGATCGACCGCCGTGCGCTGCTCGTATCGGCGCTCGCTTACGTGCTGTTTGCGCTCACCTTCCTGTTCCGCGAATTCGGAGCAGTGGAGTTGAATTTCGCGCTGACAGCGCTGGTCATCGGCTCTGCACTGCTCAGTCTTTCGGCTTTCTGGCAGCCGATCCGCCGCAGCGTGGTATCGGCCCTGCCCGAAAATATCCGCGCAGCACTGCCTCTGACGAGCGATGCACCGGTGCCGGTTGCAAACGCCACCACCGCCTGACCGGGAGCCTGCCGCCTTCGCCTAGCTGTCGTCGACGGCTTTGAGGAGGCGGCGCTCCATAGGGGCCAGCACGCCTGCAAGTTCGTGACCACGTTTCAGGATCTGCCCGTGCTCGCCGAACAAGGTCCAAATTCCCTGCTTGTTTCGTAGGGCCGGGCGTTTCTCCACCCGCGCCTGTGGCCGCTCGGCAGTGCGGCGGAAAGCGGCGAATGTTGCTGCGTGCTTGTCAAAGTCCATGGCGTAATCGCGCCACTGACCTGCAGCGACCATGCGCCCGTACAGATCAAGGATGCGCTGAAGCTCTTCGCGGTCGAAGCCGACCTGGCCATTAGCCTTGCCGGGAAACGAGACAACCTGCCCCGGAATGCCCGGGCCGACACCGGAATTCATCAGCTACCGGTTCCGCTTTTCTTGGGATCAAGATCGAGCGAGGCCTGTTCGGGCTGCTTTGCCGGATCGGCCCGCTCAGCCTTCAGCGCGGCGATCTCGGCCTTCATCGCAGCCAGTTCCCCTTCCAGCTTTTCGATGCAGTCTATCCGGTTGCCCTCGGCGTCCTCGCAAGGCGTGCCATAAGGCATGAATTCGCGGGCCCATTCCTCTGCCGGGACAAGCGTGGACCGCGCTTTTACGCCCACCATCGTTCCACCGGCTGGCACGTCTTCCATAACCACCGCATTTGCGCCCACCCTGGCGCGCTCTCCGACCGTGATCGGCCCGATGATCTGCGCGCCCGATCCGATAATGACATTGTCTTTCAGCGTCGGGTGTCGCTTTCCTCCGACACCATTGGTGGGGTTGGTGCCGCCAAGGGTTACGCATTGGTAGATGGTCACATTGTCGCCGATCTCGGCCGTTTCGCCGATTACGGTGAAGCCGTGGTCGATGAAGAAGTTCTTTCCGATGGTCGCGCCCGGATGAATGTCGATCGCGGTGATCATGCGCGAGAAATGGTTCACGAAACGCGCCAGGAAAAAGAGCTTTGCATCAAAAAGCCAGCGCGCAATTCGGTGGAAGAACAGCGCCCAAACTCCTGGATACAATAGAATTTCCCAGCGGGAGCGCGGGGCCGGATCGCGTGCCCGGACCGAGTCCAGATAGTTCTTCAGACCATCAAACATGGTGTTTTTCTCCCACCAAACCCGGTGCGTTGCAAGCTGGGGCTACAACAGTTTTTGTTGTTCGGGCCCTTGCAAGGCTTCCAGCGCGGCGCGCCACACCGACATGGTGGCAGGCACTTGGCGTTCAAGGCTGATGCGATCAATCGTCGCAACCAGCTTTTCGATGGCGGCAAAGCTTCGCTCGGTGCGCGGTACGAGATACTCCGCTGCTCCGTCCGCCATCGTAAGGGAGCGAGCTTCGGCGTGAGCGTGGATCAATTCGGCGGCCATCTCGTCATCAGGCTCCCCAACCTCGAGCTGGAGCGACCCTCCCAGCCGCGATTTGAGGTCGGGCAGAACGATTTCCCAAGGTTGTGCATCGGCGATCAGCAGCAGGGGTTCGCCTGCCTTCGATCCACCTTCCTGGCTTGCATTCCAGCGATGGAACAGCTCGGTCTCGTCCATGGTGTCCGCACCGTCGATCACTTTAATGCCCTGCCCCCCTGCCCAGCGCCCGATCAGAGACTTGCCCGATCGCGGAGGACCGGTGAGTACTGCGGTGTGGAAAGGCCAGCGGGCCGGATCTCTCAATGCCTCGATAATGTGCGCATTGGCGCGGCCCACAACCACACGTTGTGCTTCCATCCCCTCGCGCGGGACGAGCGGGAGCGCGATCTGAGCGGTTGAGGTTGCGGCCTTCGCCATGGCGCGGCCCTCTTAACGACTGATGGCGAGCGCGTTTGCACCCTGGCGGACATTGAATCCGCGCGCGCGCAGCGCCGCTGCGAGTTCGTCGAGCGATCCGGCAAAGCTCACATTCATGACAGAAGTGCCGCCCATGGCAGTACTCGTCACGGATACGCCGCGCACGCCCGGCGTCCCGCGAACACTCGAGAGCGCACCATCGAATGCACCGGCATCGGGGGTCGCGAATTGAACCACGTAGCTGCTCACCGTTGCTGAAGCCGGTGTGGCAGTCGCTGAGGATTCGGTCGACGACTGCCCGGTGGCAGCAGCCTCTGCAGCCGCAGCAGCAGCGGCATCACGAGCGCGGATCGCACGGCCAATTTCGATCAGCCGCTGAAGTGCTGGATCGATTTCACCGGAACCTCCAAGACGCAAGGTCGGATCAGGGCGCAGTTTCCCGTCGACGAGCGCCTGCTCGTAAATCGAGTCCATGCGCTCGACTGCCGCTCTCAGCATTTCAGCGAGCCCTGCCGGGCTGTCCGATTCGAGCTCGAAGCTTTCCAGGAATTCGTTGTCGGGGCCGTATCGCGCGGTGAATGTGCCTCTGATCGGTCCGCCCGGAAACTGGTGGTCGAGCCGAGCAATCGGGATCAGCACGTCGGCGGCACCATACTGATCGAGCGTCGAGCTCCACCACGCTCGGCTGCGGCGCCCGGTCTGCCCGAAAGTCAGCAGGAGCGAATCACCGCCGGCTCCGGTCGGGCGAACGTAATCGATCCGGCTTCTTCCGGGATTGAACTCAGCCCACGCCCGTTGCCAAGGATTGCGAACCTCGAAGGTGGTGTAGGTGCCTGCGCTCACAGTTACCGGGATCAGCATCATCGGCGCAGAGGAGCGCGCTTGCGAGGCCCCGCCCAGGTAACGCGAGGCGCGCTGGCGGTCGAAAATCACGCCGAGCGTCGCGATATAGCGCTTGGGCCCGATCCGCTCGCGCTGGATCACGATGGCCGAGACCATGCCGGAAAGCTGGCTGTCGGAGATCGGCGGGCCGTCGACGCGCTGCCATGCGATGCGTTGAGCCTCTTGCCACGCTTGTTGGCGCGCTTCCTCACCGCTGGCGGCACGCACATCGACTTCGATCCCGCGTACCTCGATATCTGCGCTGGACGCGGTCGGCGCGATCCCTCGGTCACCGGCAACCTGCGCGACCACGAGATATGTTCCTGCAAGCAGTGCCAGCGCGACCAGCGCGGCGCTCGCTCGGCGCAGCCATGCGGGGGTGCTTCCGCGCTTTTGGGCCTCTCTGGTAGGGCCGGAAAGAGTGATTGTCACAGCCATCGGGGAAATCAGCGGCCTTTTGCCCAAAGGCGAGTGGAATTCCAAGCCTGAAAGGCTAAAGCCAATACCATGAGTGGAAAGAACTCCCCTTACACCTACGCCGATGCCGGCGTTTCCATCGATGCGGGCAATGCGCTGGTCAAAGCGATCGCGCCGCTGGCCAAGTCTACTGCACGCCCGGGCGCGACGAGCGACCTGGGCGGCTTTGGCGGATTCTTCGATCCGAAGGCGGCGGGCTATTCCGATCCGCTGCTTGTCGCTGCGAATGACGGGGTTGGGACAAAACTGAAGCTTGCAATCGATTTCGACAAGCATGACACGGTCGGCATCGATCTGGTTGCTATGTGCGTAAACGACCTGATCGTTCAGGGCGCGGAGCCGCTTTTCTTCCTCGACTATTTCGCGACCGGCCACCTGGAAAATGGGGTTGCCGAGCGCGTCGTTGCCGGGATCGCAGAGGGGTGCAAGCAGGCCGGATGCGCGCTCATCGGTGGCGAAACGGCGGAAATGCCCGGCATGTATGCAGACGGCGATTACGACCTTGCCGGTTTCTGTGTCGGAGCGGTGGAACGCGGGGAGCAGTTGACCGGCGAGAAGGTCGCACCCGGCAATGTGCTGCTTGGCCTGGCGAGCTCGGGCGTGCATTCGAATGGCTATTCGCTTGTGCGCAGGCTTGCGGCGGATTTCGGCTGGAAGCTCGACCGTCCTTCCATATTCGATCAGGATCGGCTGCTGATCGATGCGTTGATCGAGCCGACCCGAATTTATGTGAAGAGCCTGCTCCCGCTGATCCGCGGAGGGCTGGTGAATGGCCTTGCACACATCACCGGAGGCGGGCTGCTCGAAAACATTCCTCGAATTCTGCCGGATGGCGCGCACGCGGTTGTCGACGCGGACAGCTGGGAGCAGCCATGCCTGATGGCATTTCTGCAGGCGCAGGGTGCCATCGAACCTGCCGAAATGGCGCGGACGTTCAATTGCGGCGTCGGCATGGTCCTCGCGGTCGAGAGCGGCGAGGCTGACAAGATTGTCTCCCGGCTTGAAGAAGCGGGCGAAACCGTGATGCGCGTCGGCATGATAGAGGCTGGCGAAAAAGGCTGCACCGTGCGCGGTTCACAGGGCTCTTGGAGCGCGAAGGACGCTTGGGAGGCTGTCCACCTTGCATAAGGCCAAGGTTGCCATCTTCATATCCGGTGGCGGCACGAACATGGCCGCATTGCTCTATGCCAGCCTGCTAGACGGTGCGCCTTTCGATGTCGTGCTGGTCGCCAGCAACAATGCCGATGCGGGCGGGTTGGAGATAGCGGCGGCCGAGGGCATCCCAACCTTCGTCCATTCGCACAAAGGGCACTCGCGTGAAGACCACGACGCAGCGATGGAAGCGGCCTTGGTCAAAGCAAACGCCGATTACCTCGTCCTCGCGGGCTATATGCGCATCCTCTCCGACGAATTCGTAAAACGTTGGGAAGGCCGGATCCTCAACATCCACCCTTCGCTGCTACCGAAGTACAAGGGGCTCGACACGCACAAGCGCGCAATTGATGCGGGCGACAGCCACGGGGGTGCGAGCGTGCATATTGTCACCCCCGAACTCGACGCGGGAGAAGTCCTCGCGCAGGTAAGGGTGGCGATCCGGGACGACGAAACCCCCGAAAGCCTGGCTGACCGCGTAAAGTTCGCCGAGCACCAGCTTTATCCGCGCGCCGTCGCCGATTATGTCTCGCGCGGCTACGATGCCGATTACCTTTACGAACGCGTTCGCAAGCTCGCACTCGCTCTTCCCGAAACCCATGCCCGCGATAGCCATGGTTCGCCAGGCTTCCGTGTGGGAACCGAGAAATCGGGCAAGTTCTTCGCCCATTTCAACAACCAGCACCACGGCCAAGAGCATATCGCCGTACTCGTGAAGACCAGTGGCATGGACGAGCTGCTGGACCTCGTCGAAGGCCAGCCAGACGTTTACTTCAAACCGGCCTATTACGGCGCGAGCGGCTGGATCGGGCTGATCCTCAATCGTCCGGGCGTCGACTGGGATCACGTCTCCGAGTGGCTGGAGCGAAGCTGGCGCAGTGTGGCTCCTGCACGGCTCACCAGGCTGATGGATGCAGCGGACGAGTTCTGATGGCGAGCCTGCCCGAACGCAATCACCCGCTTGCCCGCGCACCGATCGTGGACAAGGCCAACGGCTGGTTGCAGCAGGCATGGGACAGGGGATGGCTCCCCCCGCCCTCGCTCGATCCGGACGATCTCTGGGCATCAGCGGCCAAGGGTTTGGGCGGCCGGGCGGATGAGGCCGAAATCGCCGGTCGCTCTCCGGAAGACGTCGCGGATTTCCGCCTCCGGCTCGAAAAGCTCTGCGCTGCCGTTATCGCCGAGGCCGACCTCAATGCGCTTGGCAAGGCAATGGCATGGGGGCAGCTGGTTCGCGTTATCCGCAACCGACTGAAGTTTGGCGCGTTATGGGCGAGCCGCCCGGAACTGCTGGCAACCAGGCTCGCTCCGCCGATCATCGTCATCGGCCATATGCGGAGCGGCACCACGCGCATCCACAAGCTGCTGGCCGCCGACCCGGCGCACTCCGCGACTCGCTATTGCGATGCCTCGCACCCGGTGCCTAGTTTTCCCGACATGCGCCGGCTGAAGGGCGCAATCGATCTCATGATGATGCGCCGGATCAATCCGTGGATCGATGTCATCCATCCGATGGCCAGCGGTGAAGTTGAGGAGGAGCTCAACTGGATAGCGGCGGCGCTCAATCATTCGATCTACGAATCGCAATGGCGGATACCAAGCTATTCCGCCTTCAGCGAAGCGCGCGACCCCACCCCGGTCTACCGCGAATTCGCGCGGATGCTTAAGACCGATGCCGCGCATCGTGGGCTTGCAGGCAAACCGCGCGTACTCAAGGTCCCAGCATTTTCCGAAGATCTCGCAACCCTGCTGAAAGCGTTTCCCGATGCCCGCCTCGTTCTGGCCGACCGCGCGCACGATGCAGTGCTGAGGAGCGCAGTATCGCTCGTTGCCAACCAGATGGCGATCCAGTGCGATTCCTGCGACCTTAGCTGGATTGAAACTGAGTGGCGTCGCAAGCTGGCGCTTCGCGAAGCGCGGATGGCGACGGCTCTCGAAGGCTGGCGCGGCGCCGTCACACGCATGCATTTCGATGATCTCAACGCCGATTGGGAAAGCGAGATCGCGCGCACCTATGCCGAGTTGGGCCTCGACCTGACGCCAGAAGCCTTTGCAAACATGCACGAGGTGATGGAAAGCAGCGAAAGCAGCCATCATCGCGCACATTCCGCGCAGCTCGCCCATTTCGCCAAGAGCGCCTCGCGCGCGGACTAGTTGCAAGCGAAAAGGGCCGCCCTGTTGAGGACGGCCCTCCATTTTTCGTTCGAGATATGAAGCTTAGCCGACGATCTCGTCTTCGTTAAAGAAGAAGTCGATCTCGATCTTCGCGTTTTCTTCGCTGTCCGATCCATGGACGGTGTTCTCGCCGATCGAGAGCGCGTATTCCTTGCGGATCGTGCCTTCCTCGGCTTCCGCCGGGTTGGTGGCGCCCATGATGTCGCGGTTGCGCTTCACGGCGTCTTCGCCTTCGAGCACTTGCACAACCACTGGCTCGCTCATCATAAATTCGACGAGCTCGCCGAAAAACGGGCGATCCTTGTGGACGGCGTAGAAGCCTTCGGCCTGCTCACGGGTCATGTGAATGCGCTTGGAAGCGACGACGCGAAGGCCTGCTTCTTCCAGCATCTTGGTAACGGCGCCAGTGATGTTGCGACGCGTGGCGTCCGGCTTGATGATCGAAAAGGTGCGGGTGACCGCCATTGTGAATTCCTTGAAATGGTTATGCGGGGTGGTGCCCTCTGGTCAGGGCAGAATGATTTCCGGCGCGCGCTTAACCCCGCAGGCGCGCCGTTTCAAGCCTTTGCGATACGGGATGCCGTGGGGTCAGCCGCCCAGCTTGCTGCCAAGCATCAATTGCGCCTGCGTCGGTTCACCCTCCGTTTGCGAGGCATTGACTGAAAAGAAGCTGTCGCCCGGCCCTTCGCCTCCGATCATCTTGCCTTCATTGACAGTCATCTCGATCTGGATGTCGAAGCCTGCATCTTCCGCCTCGTCGCGGTAATGGTCGATTACGTCATCGGGACTCGCATCGATCTGCATCAGCACGAGATTGCCTTTGCCTTCACCGTGGTTGACCGCCGTATTACTAACCACGGTAGCGCCGGGATAGACGCTGAAACCGTCGGGCAATTCGACTGGCACATTGGCGCCCGAGCGCAGGGTCGCCTCCCCTTCCGGCGTCTCGATCCGCGCAGTTGTCTCGCCGGTCGAGCTGTCGATCATGTATTCGCCTCGTTCGCCATCCTCGGTCGTGAACTCGCCCGAGCGTTCCGAGCCGCAGGCCGAAAGCAGTGCGGTAGCCGCGATCAATATCGTGGTGCGAAGCATGGTGCCCTCCCCCGTTTCAATGCAGTGAGAGTGTCCCCCATCGAAGGCAACCGCGCAAGGGGTCAGGCGACCTTGACCCATTTGCCGCCGTCTTGTCGGAAAAATGCGCGTTCAAGGCCATCCTTCCCGTCAAGCAAACGCCAAGTCGCGCGCGCTTGTTCGACAGTCGCATCGTCGAACAGCAGGAAGCTGCGCGCGAAACCGCTTGTTTCGCGAAACTCACCATCGGCAAAGATCACGTGGCTCGCGCCATTTACCGGCTCGGGCTTGTCCGACAGCAGAACCGGCTGGCGATCCGCGCCGTCCTCATCGGATTCGCCGTTGGCAAGAAAACTCTCGGGCCCCGCCTTCCACAGCGCCTTTGAAATGGCCTCGCGCTGGTCGACATCCTTGCTCACCACGAGGAGGCGCTCGCCCGAACCGAGCACCCGCTCGGCGATAAGCGCGCACACTTTTTCCGCCGGATCGCGAGAGAGCTGCCAGAAATCGACTTTCATGCCGAAGCAGACTTATTCCGCTTACAGCGCTCGGAGCAATACTTCACGTGCTCCCAGTCCCTCTCCCACTTCTTGCGCCAGGTAAACGGCAGGCCGCACGCCTCACAGACCTTGGAAGGAAGGTCGGATTTTTTGCGCATCTTCGGTATGGGAGCGCTCCTTAACCCTCAGCGACGTCCTTCACCAACCGGTCGATAAGGCGCGCACCGTATCCGGTTGCGCCCTTGTCCCAGCTGTGGCCGGGCTTGTCCGACCAGACCGTGCCGGCAACGTCCAGATGCGCCCAGGGGATGCCTTTTTTGATGAACCGGAGCAGGAACTGCGCTGCGGTGATTGAGCCTGCCGGACGCGGGCCAACATTCTTGATGTCGGCGATCGGCGAATCGATCAGCTTGTCGTAAGCCGGGCCGATCGGCATGCGCCACAGCTTGTCACCAGTTGCCTTGCCCGCTTCGAGCAACTGATCGGCGAGCTCATCGTCGTTAGAGAACAGTCCGCCATGTTCGTGACCCAGGGCAATGATCATCGCGCCGGTGAGCGTCGCGAGATCGATGATGCGCGCGGGGTCGTATTCTTCCTGCGCCCAGTGCAGCGCGTCGCACAGCACTAGCCGCCCTTCCGCATCGGTGTTGAGCACTTCGACCGTCTGTCCGCTCATCGTGGTTACAACGTCGCCGGGGCGCTGGGCTTTCCCGTCCGGCATGTTCTCGACGAGGCCCATGACCGCCACGACGTTTGCCTTTGCCTTGCGCGAAGCAATGGCGAGCATACCGCCCGCAACCGCGCCTGCGCCGCCCATGTCCCACTTCATGTCTTCCATTCCGGGAGGTGGCTTGAGCGAAATGCCGCCGGTATCGAAGGTCACGCCCTTGCCGACAAACACGGTCGGCTTTTCATCCCCACCGCCGTTCCAGCGGATCGCGAGCAGGCGCGATGGACGCTCCGAACCCTGCCCCACTCCGAGCAACGCGCCCATGCCGAGCTTTTCCATGTCGGCGACGTCGAGCACGGTGATCTCCGCGCCGGTTCCTTCGAAAGCTTCCTTGCAAAGCTCGACGAAGCTTTCGGGATAGACGATGTTCGCTGGTTCGGTGACGAGCATGCGGGTGAATTCGACGCCCTTGGCGATGGCCGAGGCCTCTTCCCAGGACTTTTCGGTGCCGCTCGGCGCACCGACAACGTAGACTTTTTCGAGGCTCGGGCGCTTTTCCTTGGCGAGCTTGGTGCGATACTTGTCGTGCCGCCAACCGCGCAGGCGCAGCGCCATCAAGGCCGCCGCCGCCTCATCGGCCGAAAGGTTGGCATGGCCAAGGTCGACGACCATCGCCGCCTCTCCCGAGCAGAGGTATTTTGCGGTGAGCGCCGCCCCTGCCTTCTCGACGTTGAGCCGGCGTTTGTCAGCGTCGGCCTCGCCCGCACCCGAAAGCGCAATCCGGCGCAGCGAACCGTTCACCATTGCGAAACCTTCAAACACCTGGCCTGTGCGCCCCTTGAACCGGGCAGCGCTCGCTCCATCGACGATCGCGGGATCGAGATCGGAGAATGAGTCGCCCTGGTTCACTATGCGGGCGTGAACGCGCACGTGTGGAGGCGGGCTATCGGTAAACTGGATTTGCATGCGGACTCCCGGGGAATAACTGACGGGCGCGCCAGCCGGTTGCGGTGCTGCTTCAACGAACGCACGAAACAGTCCAGCGGCTTCAGCGGGCGGGCTCTGGAATGGCGATTGCGATTAGGCGCGAGCGGTGCAATAGGCAAGCCATGACGCGAGGTTGGAAGGTCTGAGGGTTGGTCAGGACCGGCACAGATATGCGATCCATGGCAAGCCCCCTCGCTTTCGCGATGATCGGGGCCGGTGCGCTCATGCTCGGCGCTCCGGCCGTCGCCCAGGACGAAGCGGAAGCAGTTTCCGAGGTCGAGGCCGAACAGCCTTCCGCCCAGACAATCGAGTTCGAAGCCAATGAACTCGCCTATGACGATAACGCGGAAACGGTCACGGCAAGCGGCAATGTCGTGCTTCGCAGCGAGGATGGATCGGTTCGTGCCGATCGGGTCGTATGGGACCGCAAGACCGGGCAAATCCTCGCAACCGGCAATATCCGCTTCGTCGATGATGCGGGCAACCAGCTTTTCACGGAAAGCCTTGAACTAAATGACAAGTTCGAAGCGGGCGCGATGGACGACCTGCTGCTCGCGCTGCGCGCCGGAGGCAGACTTGCCGCGCGCTCGGCAGAGCGCGGCGAGGACGGCACTATCGTTCTGACCGATGCGGCCTACACCGCATGCGCCGTTACGGGCGAGGACGGGTGCGACAAGACGCCTAGTTGGCGCATCACCGCCGACCGGGTGGTCTACAATGCCGACGAGGCCCGCGTAAGATTTCGCGGCGCGATGCTCGAACTGTTCGGCGCTCGCATCCTGCCATTGCCCGGATTGTCCCTGCGGACCGACGGGCGCGCTGAGTCGGGCTTTCTCGTCCCCGACGTTCGGATTTCCGAGGTTAACGGTCTCGAGCTTTCGGGCGACTATTACTGGCGGCTTTCGGAAAACAAGGACCTTTCCCTTGGCGCGTCCGTCTACACCGAGGTCGCACCGATGGTCCGCGGGCAGTGGCGGCACCTGACCGACAGGGGTGCCTATCAGATCACCGGTTATGCGACCGTTTCCAGTCGCGTCGCCGATTTCACAGGAGTTCCGACCACCGAAAGCGATCCGCGCGGGTACCTTTTCGCCAACGGCAAATGGCAGCTGACACCCGAATGGAGCCTCACCGGTTCGGTTCGCGTCGCCAGCGACCGCACTTTCCTTCGTCGCTACGATCTCAGCCGCGACGACCGGCTCCGCTCGACTGTCAATCTCGAGCGGATCGACGAAGACTCGTATTTCTCGCTCGCTGGATGGGCGACGCAGACTCTGCGAATCAATGCCGAACAGGGCCAAATCCCGATCGCTGTCCCTGCGCTCGATTATCGTCGGCTGATCGATGAACCGGTGTTAGGCGGCGAGATCGAATTGCAGCTCAACACACTGAGCCTCGTGCGGACCGAGGGGCAGGACACGCAGCGTGCCTTTGCCGGTGCGAAATGGGACCTGCGCACCCTCACCGGTCTTGGTCAGGTCATCACCTTTACGGGCCTTGTTCGCGGCGACGTCTATCACACTGACAATACGCTCGCGACGCTCACACCCAGCTACCGCGGCGATGAAGGCTGGTCGGGGCGTGCAGTTGCTCTGGGCGCGATTGACGTCGAATGGCCCTTTGTCGGCGAGGCCTTTGGCGGCACCAAGGTGCTCACGCCGCGTGTCCAGCTGGTCGTCAGCCCGCCGATCCGCAACCTTGCCGTCCCCAATGAAGACGCGCGCGCGATCGACCTCGAAGACTCAAACCTTTTCGCGCTCAACCGATTCCCCGGATATGACCGTGTCGAGGATGGCGCGCGAGTTACCTGGGGTATTGACTGGGAGCTTCGCAAACCCGGCTGGCGGGTAAAGACCAATGTCGGCCAGTCCTACCGCCTGAACACCGAGCGCGAGATTTTTCCCGATGGGACGGGTCTGTCCGAACGTGTTTCTGATTTCGTCGGTCGAACAGAGGTGCGCTATCAGGACTTCCTGAAGTTCACCCATCGGTTCCGGCTCGACAAGGACAACCTGGCCGTGCGCCGAAACGAAATCGACGCGACGATAGGTTCACGCAAGACCTATTTCGAGGTCGGCTACCTGCGTCTCAACCGGAACATCCAGACAGTTGAGGATTTGCAGGATCGCGAGGAATTCCGCACAGCCGCACGGGTCGCATTCGGACCGCATTGGTCTGCATTCGGATCGGGCGTTTTCAACCTCACCGGAGCGGACGAAGACCCGACCTTCGCGCCCGACGGTTTCGAGCCAATCCGTACCCGCCTCGGCGTCGCCTATCAGGACGACTGCATCGAATTCGGGCTGACCTGGCGGCGCGACTTCATCACCGCAGGCGATGCCGAACGCGGCAACACGTTCCAGCTCTTCTTTGCACTGCGCAATCTCGGTTTCCGTTGACGCCGCACGTTCGGGCAAAGCGGGTCAGCGCGAATTGGCAGCAGCCGAAAAAGGCGTTAAAGGCGCGTGTGTAACGGGCCAAAAGGCACTCAGCCTTGGTTAAGCCATCGACTGGCATGGCCGGAGGGGACGCGCGAAAACGACCGCGCAAGCAGACTTAATCGCTTGGGTTAAGCGAATGAAATTCGGGATGATTACGTGACGATGAAGGTTTTTTCGAAAAGCTGCGCTTCGCTTGTGGCAGCAGGTCTCATGGCGCTTGCTGTTGCTCCGGCATCCACGCAAGCTCAAACGCAAGCACAACCCAGTGCCGCCAATCCTTTCGGCCTGCCCGAGAACTTCTCGATCTTCGGCGACCAGGCCTCGGGCGAGCGCTCGGCAACGGCAGTGGTCAATGGCTACGTGATTACGGGGACCGACATCGACCAGCGCGTTGCTCTCGTCACCTCGTCTTCACAAAACCAGTTGTCCGAACAGGAACTGCAGCGCCTACGCGTGCAGATCCTGCGCAATCTGATCGACGAGACGCTGAAGATCCAGGCTGCCGAGGCACTCGAGCTTCCCGTGGACAAGGCGCAGGTCGAGCAGACCTACAACCAGCTCGCGGCGCAGAATTTCGGCCAGAATCCTGAGCGCATGGACGAATACCTGATTTCGGTCGGCTCATCGCCGGCTGCGTTGAAGCGCCAGATCGAGGGCGAGCTCGCATGGGAAAACCTCCTGCGCCGCAACATCACGCCGTTCGTCAACGTGTCGGCCGAGGAAGTGAACGACGTGCTCGAGCGGATGGAGAAATCGCGCGGGACGGAAGAATACCGCCTGGGCGAAATCTACTTGTCTGCAACCCGGGAGAACCGTGACGCGGTGCTGCAAAATGCGCGGGCCATCATGGAGCAATTGCGTCAGGGCGGCAGCTTTGTCGCCTATGCGCGCCAGTATTCCGAAGCTACCACCGCAGTCGTAGGCGGCGACCTAGGCTGGATCCGGCTCGGCCAGCTTCCGCCCGCGCTTGCCGAGGCCGCGCGGCAGATGCAGCCGGGCCAGCTTCAGGGACCGATCGAGATTCCGGGCGGTTTCTCGATTCTCTACCTTATCAACAAGCGGCAAGTGCTGATGGCCGATCCGAATGCTGCGGTCCTCAGCCTCCGCCAGATCTCAATCGATTTCCCGGCTGACGTGTCACAGGAGGAAGCAAATGCGAAGGTCAATGAATTCGCCGCCTTCGTTCAGACACTTCGCGGTTGCGCCGACGCTGACCGTGCGCGGACCGAGATCGGAGCCACCGTCGTAGCCAACGACCAGATTACAGCTGGCTCGCTGCCCGACCAGCTGCGCAACATCATTCTGAACCTGCAGATCGGACAGGTCACTCCGCCATTCGGTAGCCCCCAGGAAGGAGTTCGCGTCCTAATGCTTTGTGGCCGCGACGATCCGCAGGACGTCGGTGCTCCCAGCTTCGATACTGTCATGAGCCAGATCGAGGAAGAGCGCATCAACAAGCGCGCCCAGCGCTACCTGCGCGACCTGCGCAACGACGCCTATATCGAGTACAACTGAGCGTTTCGCCCACATGTCCGCAGCACCGTTCCCGCTGGCCGTATCGCTCGGCGATCCGGCGGGGATCGGCCCGGAGATCATTGCCGAATGCTGGGTGCGGCGCGCCGAGCTAGCCTGTAAAGGGAATGACCCGCCACCGTTCTTTGTGGTCGGCGGGATGGAGACGCTGCGCTCGGCTGCCGAAGCGCGCGGCATAGACTGCCCGATCGTACCCATCGCACAGGTGCAGGAAGCCACCATGGCTTTCCGTGCGGGGTTGCCGGTGCTCGCTGGATTTGACGTGCCCTTCACTCCCGGCCAACCGAGTCCGGAAGGCGCGAAACTTGCGATGGCTTCGCTGCAATGGGCGGCCAAGCTTACACTCGAAGGCGAAACCGCTGGCATGGTGACCGCTCCGGTCGAGAAAGCGGGCCTTGCCGCGCAGGGCTTCATCTTCCCCGGACAAACCGAATTCCTCGCCGCCGCATGCCGCTTGATGACGGACGATGCGGTGATGATGCTGGCAGGGCCGAGCCTGCGCACGGTGCCGCTGACGGTGCATGTCGCGTTGGCCGATGTGCCCCGCTATCTCTCGCGCGAGCTGATCGTGCACAAAGCGCGCATCACCGCTGCTTCGCTCACCCGTGATTTCGGGATCGAGCACCCGCGCCTCGCAGTCGCGGGGTTGAACCCCCATGCAGGCGAAGGCGGCAAGTTTGGCGACGAAGAAATGCGTATTATCGAACCGGCCATTGCCGCGCTCAAAGACGAAGGTCTGGACGTGACAGGTCCGGTTCCGGGCGATGCGCTGTTCATGCCACGCATGCGCGAAACCTACGATGCGGCTTTGTGCATGTATCACGATCAGGCGCTGATCCCGCTCAAGGCTCTGGAGGTGGATGAAGGCGTTAATGTCACGCTCGGCCTGCCGATCATTCGCACTTCTCCCGACCATGGCACAGCGTTCGATATCGCAGGCAAAGGCTTGGCCGCCCCAGGCGCCATGATGGCGGCGATCCGCATGGCGGGCCAAATGGCCGCAGCGCGCGCCGGTGCCTGACCTTCCACCCATCCGCGAGACGATCGCCAAGCACGGCCTTTCCGCCTCAAAAGCGTTGGGGCAGAATTTCCTGCTCGACGAGCAATTGCTGGACCGGATCGCCGCCATTCCGGGCGACCTGCAAGGGGCGAATGTGCTCGAGGTCGGTCCCGGCCCCGGTGGCCTCACCCGCGCTCTTCTGCGTGCCGGAGCGAACGTCACCGCGATCGAGATGGATCGCCGCTGCCTTCCCGCGCTAGACGAGTTGTCAGGGGCATTTCCCGGCCAGCTCACGGTGATCGAAGGCGACGCCATGAAGCTCGACCACGGGGAGATCATGCGCGGCGAGCCGTTTCACGTGCTCTCCAACCTTCCGTACAATGTCGGCACAGCGCTTTTCGTGAAGTGGCTTTCGGGCGAGGACTGGCCGCCGCAATGGCTCTCGCTCACGCTGATGTTCCAGCGCGAGGTTGCCGAGCGGGTCGTCGCGAAGCCAGGCAGCGGCGCCTATGGCCGCCTCGCCGTGCTCGCGCAGTGGCGCGCGAAAGCGAAACTCGCGATGAAGGTCCATCGCAGTGCCTTTACCCCGCCGCCCAAGGTGATGAGCGCGGTCGTGCATGTGACGCCTACCGAGGCACCCGGGAGCGTATCGGCCCGCACGCTCGAACGCCTGACCGAAGCCGCCTTCGGCCAACGCCGCAAGATGCTGCGCCAGAGCCTCAAAGGCGTGCCGGGCGCTCTGGAGGCGATGAAGGCGTTAGGGATCGACGAAACGCGCCGGGCCGAAACGGTGAGCGTCGACGAATTCGTGACCCTCGCCCGCGCGCTGGCCTAACCCGCTGCGTTCAGAGCCTTGGCTTCCTGCCGCCATTTATGGAGCAGCGGCTCGGTGTAGCCGGAGGGCTGCTCCACGCCCTTGAAGATCAGGTCGCGCGCGGCGCTGAAGGCCGGGCCGTCCTCGTTTCCGACAAGCGGAATATAGGAGGGATCGCCCGCATTCTGCTGGTCGACCTTGGCCGCCATGCGATTGAGCGAATCCATCACCATCTCCTCGCTCACGATGCCGTGCAGCAGCCAGTTGGCAATGTGCTGCGAGGATATGCGCAAGGTCGCGCGATCCTCCATCAGGCCGACATCGTTGATATCGGGGACCTTGGAGCACCCCACCCCCGCATCGATCCAGCGCACGACATAGCCCAGCAGGCCCTGGCAATTGTTGTCGAGCTCTTCGCGCAGCTCCTCTTCGGGCCAGTTCGTGTTTTCGGCGAGCGGGATGGTGAGCAGCGCATCGAGGCCGGGAGCCTTGGGCAGGTGCTTCTGGATCTCGAACACGTTTTCCTGGTGGTAGTGAAGCGCGTGGAGCGTCGCTGCAGTGGGCGACGGCACCCAGGCGGTGTTGGCTCCGGCGCGCAAATGTCCGATCTTCTCTTCCATCATCGCACGCATCAGGTCGGGCGCGGCCCACATCCCCTTGCCGATCTGCGCCTTGCCCGAAAGGCCATGCTTCAGGCCGATTTCGACATTGCGCGCCTCATAGGCCTTGAGCCATGCCGCGTTCTTCATCGCGCCTTTGCGGATCATCGGTCCTGCCCGCATCGACGTGTGGATTTCATCGCCGGTGCGATCGAGGAAGCCGGTGTTGATGAACACAATCCTGTCCTTCACCGCATGGATGCAGGCGGCAAGGTTGGCAGAAGTGCGGCGCTCCTCGTCCATCACGCCGACCTTGATCGTGTGGCGGGGCAGGCCGAGCAGATCCTCCACGGCATTGAACAGGTCGTCGGTAAAGGCGCATTCGTCCGGCCCGTGCATCTTGGGCTTCACGATGTAGATGCTGCCGGTCTTCGAATTGCCGTATTTGCCGTGCCCTTCGACGTCGAGTGCGCCGATCGCGCTGGTGAACACCGCGTCCATGATCCCTTCGGGAATTTCGCTGCCGTCGGGAAGCAGGATCGCCGGGTTGGACATCAAGTGGCCGACATTGCGCACGAACATCAGGCTGCGCCCCGGCAGGCTGTGCTGGTTGCCTGCGCCGTCCTTGTAGCTCTTGTCTTCCGCGAGCCGGCGGGTGAGCACCTTGCCGCCCTTCTCGAAGCTTTCTTCCAGGTCGCCGCGAATGATGCCGAGCCAGTTGGTGTAGGCGAGCAGCTTGTCCTCGGCATCCACCGCTGCAACCGAATCCTCGCAATCGGCGATGGTCGTGAGCGCGGCCTCGACGATGATATCGGCGATCCCGGCCTTGTCGTCTTTGCCGACCGGATGATCGCGATCGAACACGACCTCGATATGCAGGCCGTTGTTCTTGAAGAGCAGCCCCTTGTCGGTCTTGCCGATATATTGGCTTTCGTCCTGCAACTTGCCGTCGTGCTCGTCTTTGAGGTCGGCCCAGCTCTGATCGACGAGCGGCAGCGCCTGATCGAGAAATTCGCGCCCGCGCGCGATCACCGCGCGCCCACGCGCCTCATCATAGCGGCCCGGTCTGGCAGGCGGCGCATCGAGCGCATCGGTGCCGTAGAATGCGTCATAAAGGCTGCCCCAGCGCGCGTTTGCTGCGTTGAGCAGGAAACGGGCATTGAGGATCGGGACCACCAGCTGCGGCCCGGCCATGGTCGCGATCTCTGGATCGACATTCTGCGTGCCGATGGTGAAATCGCCCGGCTCGGGGACGAGATAGCCGATACTGGTGAGGAATTCTCGGTATTCGCGCGCGTCGTGCGGCTGGCCGCGACGCGCCTCGTGCCACGCATCGATCTGCGACTGAAGACCTTCGCGCCTTTCAAGCAGCGCGGCATTGCGCGGCGCAAAATCGGCGAGCAGCGCCGCGAACCCTTCCCAGAACGCGCGCGCGTCACGGCCGAGCGTTGAAAGCACCTCGTTCTCGATGAATTCCGCCAGCCGGCTGTCAACGGATAGGCCGGCGCGCTCGATATATTGGGTCATTGATGTCCTCGTGACTTCGACAAGAGAGGCCTGGGGAGGAGGACGAGGAGCCATATGGCCAAAGGACAAGCCGATTGCAACGTCTTGGAAGAGGCGAAAAGCGCGGCTAGAGACGGTTCCAGATGAAACCTGATTTCCTTTCCCGAATTGACGCTACGGCGATGCTGGACGACGTGCAGAAGTGGTGCGCGATCAACACCGGCACCGGGAATATCGAAGGACTGGAAAAACAGGCAGCCGCCCTTGCCGATGCGTTTTCCACGCTTCCGGGCGAGGTCGAGCTGGTGGATTCCGCGCCGGTCACCGGCATTGCAGCGGATGGCAGCGAGTTCGAGATTCGCAACGGGCGGCACCTCGTGGTCCGCGTCCGCCCGACAGCCAATCGCCGCGTCCTGCTCACCGGGCACATGGACACCGTTTTTCCCAGGGATCACCCTTTCCAACAGCTCAAGTGGCTGTCCGACGATGTTCTGAACGGTCCCGGCGTTGCAGACATGAAAGGCGGGATCGCGGTGATCCTCCATGCGCTAAGAGCGTTCGAGGCGAGCGGAAAAGCGGCCTCGCTCGGCTACGACATAATGATCAATTCCGACGAGGAAACCGGATCGCTGGCAAGCGCGGCCCTCATCGCCGAACTGGCGCGGGGAAAGATTGCGGCGCTGACCTTCGAACCGGCTGCGCTGCCCGACGGGACGCTCGCCCATGCGCGCGGGGGAACCGGAAACTACTCGATCACGCTCACCGGCAAATCGGCCCATGCCGGGCGCAATCCCGAAGAGGGTCGCAACGCCATCGTCGCTGCTGCCGACCTGATCCTGCGGCTGAAGGCGCTGGAGGGCGATGATATCACCGTGAACCCGGCGAAGCTGGAAGGCGGAGGCCCCAACAATGTCGTGCCCGATCACGCGGTGCTGCGCTTCAACATTCGCCCCAAGAGCACTGATGCTATGGAACGGTTCGACAACGCGCTGGACGAGGTGCTGCACGAGATCGAAGCCCGCCACGAAGTCGCCACGCGCCGTCACGGCGGCGTGACCCGCCCACCCAAACCCGTCGACGACAAGGCACAGCGTCTGTTCGATCTCGTGAAAGAATGCGGCGCGGAACTAGGCCAGGACATCGGCTGGAAGTCGACCGGCGGCGTATGCGATGGCAACAACATCGCCGCCTGCGGCGTACCCGTGGTCGATACCATGGGCGTGCGCGGCGGCTCGATCCATTCATCGGACGAGTTCCTTATCGTCCCAAGCCTTGCAGAGCGCGCTGCGCTTTCCGCCCTCGTCCTTTCGCGCATCGCCGACGGTGCGCTTGCCGGAGACCTGAATTGACCTTTCGCCTGCGCGCCGCGCGCACTTCCGATCTCGAAGCGCTTTATGAAATGGCCAAGCTGACGGGCGGTGGCTTCACCAACCTGCCGCCCGATCGCAATGCGCTGTCCGAAAAGCTCGAGCGCGCCGCGGAATCCTTCGCCAATACCGAAGACGGGCTGGCCGATGAGCTTTTCGTGCTGGTGCTCGAGGATCTTGAGACGAAGCGGGTTGCGGGCACGTGCCAGCTGATGACCCAGGTGGGCCAGCGCTGGCCGTTCTATTCCTATCGCCTGAACACGCTGACCCAGTACAGCGCCGAGCTGGACCGCACGGTCCGCGCGGAGCTTCTCACGCTGGTTACCGATCTCGAAGGGTCGAGCGAGGTCGGCGGACTTTTCCTTCACCCGAACAACCGGGCGGGCGGATTGGGCCTGCTCCTTGCGCGCAGCCGCTATCTCTTCATCGCCATGCACCGCCAGCGTTTTGCCGAGCGTGTCATCGCGGAGTTGCGCGGCATCATCGACGAGCGCGGCGGCTCGCCATTCTGGGACGGGGTCGCGGGCCGGTTCTTCGGGATGAGCTTCCAGGAAGCCGACTATTTCAACGCCATCCACGGCAACCAGTTCATCGCCGACCTGATGCCCAAACATCCCGTCTATGTCGCCCTGCTTTCGGACGCGGCGCGTTCGGTGATCGGCGTGCCCCACCCGACGGGACGCGCGGCGATGCGGATGCTGGAAAACGAGGGCTTTCGCTACGAGAACTATGTCGACATCTTCGACGGCGGGCCGACCATGATCGCGCGCACCGACGATGTCGCGAGCGTCAGGAATTCGGTTGCGGCCAAGGTCACCGGACACACCCTCAAGGAGGGCGAACGCGCAATCCTGGCGACCGGTCGGCTCGAGGATTTCCGCTCATGCTATGGCGCGCGCAGGCTCGACGGCGAAGGCGGGATCGAGATCGACGCCGCCGCAGCGGACGCGCTCGACGTGTCGGAAGGCGATATCGTGTGGAGCGTCGCGCGGTGAGCCTTCAGGAAATCAATTTCGACGGTCTTGTCGGGCCCAGCCACAATTATGCCGGTTTGAGCCTCGGCAATATCGCCAGCGCGAGCCACAAGGGCGATACGTCATACCCGAAAGCCGCGGCGCTACAGGGCGTCGCGAAAATGCGGGGCAATCTCGAGCGGCTCGGCGTGCAGGGCTTTCTTCTGCCGCTTCCGCGTCCCAATCACAGGTTGGCCGAACGGCTCGCATATGACGGCACCGAAGCGCCTGCGCTTCGCGCCGCGCCGTGGTCGGCGTCATCGATGTGGACCGCCAATGCCGCAACCGTCAGCCCGGCACCCGATACGAAAGATGGAAAGTGCCACCTGACGCCGGCCAATCTCGTCACCATGCTCCACCGCGCACAGGAATGGCCCGACACCAAGCGCATGCTCGAAGTGGTCTTCGGCGATCGCGACCACTTCGCCGTGCACGACATCGTTCCCCCGACCTTCGGCGATGAAGGCGCGGCAAACCATATGCGGTTTTGCGAAGGCCACGGAAGCGCGGGCGTCGAGGTGTTCGTCTACGGCAGGCCCGGCGGCAAATTCCCCGCGCGCCAGCACGAACAATCCTCCCGCCTCGTCGCCCGCCAGCACGGGCTCGACCCGGAAAAATGCGTTTTCATCGAGCAGAACCCGGTCGCAATCGATGCGGGCGCGTTTCACAACGATGTCGTCTCGGTCGCGAACGAGCGGGTGCTCTTCACCCATGCCGAGGCCTTCGCCGACCAGCAGGGTGCCTATAATGCGATCCTTGCAGCCTTCCCCGATCTCGAAGTGGTCGAAGTACCCAGCGATGCAGTCAGCCTGGAAGAAGCGATCCGCACCTATCTGTTCAACGCGCAGCTTGTCACCTTGCCCGATGGCACGATGGCGCTGATCGTTCCGGAGGAATGCCGCGAAAGCGCGAGCGTCTGGGCCTATTGCGAGCGGATGATGGCGGGCAACGGCCCGATCAAGCACGTGATCCCGGTCGACGTGCGCCAGTCCATGGCCAATGGCGGCGGCCCTGCCTGCCTGCGACTGCGTGTGGTCTGCGATCCGGCGACTGTCGACCCGCGTTTCATGCTCGACGAAGCCAAAGCGGACCTGCTCGAAAAGACCATTGCCGAGCATTATCCCGAGCAGATCGACCCGGACGATCTATGGACCGAAAGCCTTGAGAAACATGTAGTCGCCGCGCGCCAGGCACTGCTCACCGCGCTCGGCATCGGGGAACTCGCTTAATCAAAGTTAACGCGTTTGCGCAGCCACGTCGGGTGCGCTTACACTCCTTCCCACGTTAACCAACACGGCCCGCGCGAAACCGGCGCTGGCACAGGGTTTGCAATGTAATGGGTTAACGAAGGAGAGCGCATGCTGCGGAAGATCGGGCGTCTATTCGTGATCAAGAACAGGTTCGAAGCCTTCGTGATCATCTACGCCCTTGCGCTAGGCGCGACGACGCGCGGCGCATCCTATCTCGAGCAATATCCCTCCTACTGGGGCGAAGCGCTGTTCGTCGCGGCCTGCGGGGCGGTGATGCTGGCGGGCGCAGCGATCCTCGACGGCCTCAAGGCGAAGAAAGAGCTTGAGGAATTGCGGGCGGAACGCGAGGGCAGTTCGCACGTGTAACGGACCGAGGCCGAAGCCCCGGCCCGCATTGTTTCAGACCTTCAAAGCCTTGCGGAAGATGACCTTGTCATCGCCGGCTGCATAGAACTCTCGGATACGGGCTTCGCGATCATATCCGAGCATGTCGTAGAAGCCGCGCGTGCGCTTGAATTCCGGCAATCCCGAGGTTTCGACCAGCAGGATCCGTACGCCATCTCGAGAGAGTTCATCCTCGATATGCCTCATCAACTGCGAACCGATTCCCCTTCCGTGAACTTCGGGGTCCACCGCGATCATGAGTACGTTCCATGTGCCTTCGGTGAGTTGTTCCGGTACGTAATACGCCACGCCATCAATGGATTCGCCCTCGGAGACGACCCAGCGATGCTCACCGGTTTCACCGGCTAGAAAAGGGCCTGCCATGCCCTTGAGCATTTCGGGTGGAAACATTTCGTTGACGCCGACAAGATGCGCCACGCGATCAAGGTCGCCGCGCCGGAGCGGACGAATATTCGATTGTGTCATTGGTGATTTCTTTCGTGAATTTTGAATACGAAAAGCGCCGACGAAAGCCGTGCCTTCGCAGGGCCAATTCTTGGAGCCGACCATCAGCGGGTCAGCGGATTGTCGCAATGGTATTCAAAAAATCTCCGAAAATGGTGGGGGTTTCTGTTGCTAGCTACCCCCGGAGCCCCGGTATCCCTTCTGTTGCCCGGTGGGTCCAACCGCGCATAAGCTTTGTAACTTCAGGCCGTTAGGCCGTCACATTACGCAGCGATTGCGAGTGCTTCGTTATCGTTTGCACTTATAAAGATGAACAGTTTTACGGGTTACTCAGCCCGGGCAAAAACTGCGCTTTTCAGCCCACGTCGATCCTGGTTCGGCCCCGTCAAAAACCTCGCAAAGTCCGAGGGTTATGGTGGAGCCGCCGGGTACTGCCCCCGGGTCCGTTGTGCCTATTGCACGCAGCAGTTTATCGCCATAGTCGGTTGCCCGACACACCACATATAGGCGATCCAACCTTAATTGGAAGTGGATGGACGTCCTTGTTTCCACACGCCTCCGGCGCGCGAAATCCTCGCTCATGCGGCTTTCAGCCGCGTCGCTGCGGGCGGCCAGTCGGCCTAGCGAACCTTACGGTCCGTCAACCACGAGCTTCCCGTTCCCCTCACGCATCTCGGCCAGAATCTTCTTCAAGACGTCCAGCTGCGGGTCGGTCGGGATGTCTTCCTGCTTGGTGCTGTCCTCGGATTGCCCAGCGCGTTCCTGCATCTCGTCGATCACCCGGTTCACCGATTTCAGGAACAGGAACAGCGCGAAGGCGATGATCAAGAAATTAACGAGCTGGGTCAGGAAGTCGCCATAGCCGATCATGGCAACGCCTGCTTCCTTCAGCTCGGCATAGTTGGTGAGGCTGCCCGAATAGCCCTCGGGCACGTTCCCGAGCTGCACAAAATAGTTCGAGAAATCGACGTCACCGAACAGCCAGCCGATGAACGGCATGATGATGCTCTCGGTGAGCGAAGTGACGATCTTGCCGAACGCCGCGCCGATGACCACGCCGATCGCTAGGTCGAGCACGTTGCCGCGCGCGATAAACTTGCGGAACTCTGCGACGAAATTCATTGAGGGTCTCCTATGCCCATTGTCCGCCATCGAACGGACACCGGGAGCATAGGGTTCCCTCCGGACGCTGCGCGCTCCCTACTTCTTGAGAGCGTCGCGGATCTCGGTCAGCAGGTCGATTTCGCTCGGACCTGCCACCTCTTCCTCTGCCGGCTTTTCGAAGCGCGCCTTCATCTTGTTGGCGTAGCGCACCAGCAGGAATATGACGAAGGCCAGGATCAGGAAATTGATCACGGTCGAGACGAATGCGCCCCAGGCGATGACATTGGCCCCTGCCTCACGCGCGGCCTCAAGGCTCATGCCCTCGGCCACTTCGCCTGAAAGCACGATGTACTTGTTGCTGAAATCGACGTCGCCGAAGATCGCGCCGACGATCGGCATTATCAGGTCGTCGGTCATCGACGCGACGATGGTGGCAAAGGCGCCCGCGATAATAACCGCGACCGCCAGTTCCATCACATTGCCTTTCGCGATGAATTCCTTGAACTCGTTTAGCATTGTTGATCCCCTACCTTGAGCCCTGTCGGTTGCAGTTTTCGCACGCTGCGCCTTTCCTGCCAAGGGAAGCCTCCTTTGCCTGTGGACTTCTTGAAAGCGGGAATTGGTGTGCTATATCAACAACACAGGTGGAGCCGCGTGCCCTCCCCGCATGTTTCGGGCGCGCTTTCTGGAGGGACTCGATGAATCTGAAAAATATCGTACGCGCTGTCATGGTGGCAGCCGCATCGCTTTCGCTCGCCGCGTGCGGGATCAACTCGGTACCGGCTGCCGAAGAAGAGGCGAAAGCAAAATGGGCCGATGTCGAGGCGCAATTTCAGCGCCGCGCCAATCTCATTCCGAACCTCGTCGAAGTGGCGCAGGGCGCTGCAGAGAACGAGCGCGCGATCCTCACCGAAGTGACCGAGGCCCGCGCCCGTGCGACCGGCATCAACATCTCGGCAGAAGATCTCGACGATCCGGCTAAGATGGAAGAATTCGCCGCCGCGCAGAACCAGCTTGGCGCCGGGCTCGGACGCCTGCTCGCCAGCTTCGAGGCCTATCCTCAGATCCAGTCGAACCAGAACTACCTTGCGCTGCAAAGCCAGCTCGAAGGGACGGAGAACCGCATTGCCGTGGCGATCGGCGATTACAATGAGGCGGTGCGCAAATATAACACCACCATCCGCACTTTCCCCGACACGATCGGCGCGAACATCATCCACGGCGCGGAGCCGCTGGTGCCCTACACCGCGACGACCGATGGCGCAGAGGAAGCGCCGCAGATCGACATGACGTCCAACTGATCGGCGTGTTTCGCAGGTTCCTCCTCATCCTCGCAGCGGCGGGGGCGCTCATCGCGTCTCCGCTTGCCGCGCAGCCCGAGTTTCCGCCTCTTACGGGGCGAGTGGTCGACAATGCCGATATCATCCCGCCGGATGTGGAGGCGCAGTTGACGGCGAAGCTCGAGGCACTGGAGACGCAATCGCAACGCCAGCTTGTCGTTGCGACCGTGCCCGATCTTCAGGGCTACGATATCGCCGATTACGGCTATCAGCTGGGCCGCGAATGGGGGATCGGCGATGCCGAGCGCAACGATGGCGCGCTGCTGCTCGTCGCACCGAATGAGCGCAAGGTCAGGATCGAGGTCGGTTACGGGCTCGAAGGATACCTGACCGACGCGCTCTCGTCGCTCATCATCCAGAACCAGATCCTTCCGCGCTTTCGCAATGGCGATATGCCGGGCGGGATCGTCGCGGGCACCGACGCGATCATCACCCAGTTGCAGCTTCCGGAAGACGAAGCCGCGCGCATCGCCGCCGAGGCAAGCCAGACTCGCGAGAGCTCTTCGCGCGAAGGCGGGTTTCCCGTCGGCGGGCTCATCTGGCTGGGCTTCATGTTCTTTTTCTTCGTCCTCCCGATCATCCGCGGGCGCGGGCGGCGGCGCAGGTATCGCTCTAAGGGCAAAGGCCCATGGGGCGAGCGCTATCGCGATCGCGATTGGAAGGACACCGCAAGCGACATCATCATTTGGGAAGTCGGCAGTGCGATCGCGCGCGGGGCAATGTCCGGCGGCAGCAGAGGCGGCGGCTGGGGCGGCGGTGGCGGCTTTGGCGGCGGGGGCTTTTCCGGCGGTGGTGGATCGTTTGGAGGCGGCGGCGCCTCGGGGGGCTGGTAGACCATGCGCTATCTGAACGCAGAAGGGCACAAGATCGTCTCGGATGCAGTCGGTGAGGCCGAGCAGACGACCTCGGGCGAAATCCTTACCGTGCTCGCCGATCGCTCGGACGGTTACAGCGATATCGTCCAGCTGTGGTCCGTCGCGCTGGCCTTCACGATGATGAGCATCTTTGCCGCCTTCCCCCAGCCTTTCATGGATTTGTGGGATAATTTTTTCGGCGGGTGGGGCCGCGATTGGTCGATCGGCGAGCTTGCCAGCATGACCATCGGTCTGGGGCTTCTCACCTTCGTCGTATCTTCCATTCTCTTCCTGTGGGATCCGCTGCGCTTCGCTCTCATCCCCGCGCCGGTGAAGACCAGTCGTGTCCATGACCAGGCGGTCAAGCATTTCAAAGTGGGGGCCGAGAGACGCACACACGGCCGAACCGGCGTGCTCATCTACCTCTCCATGCGAGAGCACCGCGCAGAGATCGTCGCTGACGAGCCCATTGCAGAGAAAGTCTCCGCCGAAGTGTGGGGCGAGGCGATGGGCGACATGCTCGTAGAGATCAAACGCGGCAATATCGCCGAGGGCATGGCGGTGGGCGTGCGCGACGTCGGCTTCGTGCTCGCCGAACACTTCCCCAAAGGCGATCATGACGAGAATGAGCTTCCCGACCGCTTGATCGAAGTCTAAGCCTTCGCGCGATATGAATCGCGAATTCACCAATCTCACCAAAGACCGCGATGCCGACCAGCCGGAGGAGATCCGCTGGGAAGGTCGCTTTATTGTCACCAAGACCCGCGGTCGCTGGGAGTATGTCGCGCGCTCCCGCGGGATTCGTGCCGCCGCAATCATCGCTATCGACAAAGACGCGGACGGTACGCGCCACGTCATTCTTGTCAGTCAGTATCGCGTGCCGCTCTCGCGGTTCTGCCTTGAAATACCCGCTGGCCTCATCGGCGATGACGATGGCGAAGAAAACGAGGACGCAGCGACCGCCGCCGCCCGCGAGCTTGAAGAAGAAACCGGCTACCGCGCCGAGAAAATCAAGGTTCTGGGCGATTACTATTCCTCGCCCGGCATGGTCTCCGAGAGCTTCACGCTGTTGCGCGCGACCGGCCTTACCAGAGTTGGCGAAGGCGGCGGGATCGAAGGCGAGGAAATCGAGGTCCATCGCGTGCCGCTCGCAAGGCTATCGCAATACGTCGCCGATTGGCGCACGGCCGGGCACGCTGTCGATGTGCGCGTGGGCATGCTGCTGACACCTGAATATCTGGGAGAGGAACTCAAATGACGACCAACGGCAAGGGACGCTGCGAAGGAAAACTCGCGCTGGTCACAGGCGGCGCGCAGGGCCTTGGCCGCGCGCACTGCATCCGGCTTGCACAGGAGGGTGCGCGGGTGCTTGCGACGGACATAAACGGCGATGGCGCGGCGGAAACCGCCGCGATCGTCAATGCGGAGATGGGAGAGGGAACCGCGTTCTCGATCCAGCACGACGTCACCAATCCTGCCGATTGGGAGGCCGCGGTTGACGCAGCGCGCGAGGAGATGGGCGGGCTCAACGTACTGGTGAACAATGCCGGAATCGGCGTGCCGGGCAATATCGAGGAGTGCAGGTTCGAGGACTGGCAGCGATGCTTCTCGATCAATGTCGATTCCATCTTCCACGGTTGCCAGAAGGCGTTGCCGTTGATGCGCGAACATGCGCCGGGTTCGATCGTGAATATCTCGAGTATCGCGGGGCTGATCGCGAGCGACACAATGCCGGCCTACAACGCTTCGAAGGCGGCGGTGTGGATGCTGTCGAAGTCGATTGCGCTGCATTGCGCCAAGAAGAACATGCAGATCCGATGCAATTCGGTCCATCCGACCTTCGTCGACACGCCGATCCTCGATGGGACCGCGCGCGCCCATCAGCTCGACAAGGACGTGTTGATGGAAAAGCTCGCCCGGCAGATCCCGCTCAAATTTGTCGGCGAACCGAACGATATCGCCAATGCCGTGGTCTATCTTGCCAGCGACGAAAGCCGCTTCATGACCGGCGCTGAATTGAAACTCGATGGCGGCATTTCGGCCATGTAATTGGCAGGCATCCATCACCCCAGAATCAAAAAAGGGGCCAGATGGCCCCTTCCCGGTTTTTGTCAGATCGGTTGCGCAGCGGTCCGAAAAACCGGGGTCCGCTCTTTCGTATGCCGCGCTTAGTCTGAGATCAGGGCGACTGCGCCGTAGATCAGGATCGGCAGTCCGAAACCCATGAGGGTCGTGGCAACAAATCCGATACGCCACCAGATGGCATCGATGCCTGTCGCATTCTCAAGTCCCGAGCAGACACCGAAAAGCTTGGCATTGCTTTTGTCGAGGTGAAACCCGGCCTTGGGCGGGCGACCGTTATTCTTGGTGATGTTGTTCATGCGAGGGCTCCAAAGAGGAACGGGGTTGATGGGCTGGCCGGAATGATAGCTGTCGCCATGACCAGAACGGTGATGATCGTCGCGGCAACACCGGCTGCGATACGCGCGCTTGCCGTGCCGCCCAGGTCGAAGAACGAATACATGTGTTGTTGCTCCTTTCGAGGTCTATCGGGTTTGGGATCAGGCGAGGCCGGGGCTTGCCGGGACGATCGCGTAAGCAAAAACTGCCGAGGAAACGATCACCGAAAAGGCGGCGGCGAAAAGGCGAGTGCCGAAGTCAGTGGTAAACATGGGTCGGGGTATCCTTTTGAATTGGGGTGTGGCTGATCAATCAGGCCATCAGCGTCGGGCTGGCGGGGATGATTGCGTAGGCAAAAAATGCTGCCGAAACTGCGATCGAGAAAGCGGCTGCGGCGAAGCGGTCGGTAAGGGTCTGTGCAAACATTGTTAGGTCTCCTTTGGTTTGTTTCAGTGTCTTTCGGGACGATCCCGGTGGACGCCCAACACTTTGCAGGAGGTGTGCCAAACTCGAAAAACGGGAGAATTCTGCGGTTTTCGCTTTGCGGTTAGCTGAACAGCAGGTTAACAAATCCCATACATTGGGATATTTCCCCACCTGTTGGGATCGGTGAATTCATCGTCTCCCGCGCTGGCCTTTCCGGAGCGCCGTGCTACCGCTTCCCTCTCCCATGGCGCTGACCAAGATTTCCTTGCAGACCTTCCGCAATCACGTGAGCAGCGAGCTTGCGGAAACCGCGCATTTCAACCTGCTGGTGGGTGAGAATGGCGCAGGAAAAACCAATGTGCTGGAGGCGCTGTCGCTGCTTAGTCCGGGGCGCGGCCTGAGGCGTGCAAGCCTTGCCGAGCTCGCCTATCGTGCCCAACCCGATGACGAACCCGCCGGGTTCGCGATCGGTGCCAGCCTGATCGAGCAGGGTCAGGTTTCAGCGAGGCTCGGCACTTATACCGAGCCGGACCGCCCGACCCGCCGCCTAGTGCGTATCAACGGTGCCGAAGCCCCTGCCAGCGTATTATCGGAATGGCTTGCGATTTCGTGGCTCACTCCGGCGATGGACGGCCTTTTCACCGACAGCGCGGGCGCGCGGCGACGCTTCGTCGACCGCATGGCGCTTGCGGTAGAACCGGGCCATGCAAGGAATGTCACATCGCTCGAGAATGCGCTGAGAGAGCGCAACCGGTTGCTCGAAGATGGCGGCGATGCCCGCTGGCTCGATGCGATCGAGGCGCAGATCGCGCAGCACGGAGCGGTTGTGGCGCAGAACCGCGCGAGGCTCATCAGTCTTCTGTCGGACGAACTCTCCGCGCTTCCACCCGAACCCTTTGCCCGTCCCATTCTCACCTATCGCCCCGGCGGTCCGACCGACGTTGCAGACCTATTGGCAGAACTTGCCCGCGCGCGCCCCCGCGACCGGGCGGCAGGCCGCGCGCTTACAGGGCCGCACCGCGATGAGCTCGAAGTGGTGATGGCGTTGTCCGGCGTCCCAGCGGCCTCGTGCTCTACCGGAGAGCAAAAGGCGATGCTGATCGCGATCACCCTTGCGCATGGAGTGCTCGCCTCCTCAGGCCGCCCGAGCGTGCTTTTGCTCGACGAGGTGGCGGCGCATCTCGATCCCGTGCGCCGCGCTGAACTGTTCCGGCGTCTCGGTCAGGGTCAGGCGCAGGTCTGGATGACCGGGACCGAGCTTCCTCCCTTCGCGGGAATCGAGGGAGAAGCGGCGATCTGGCGCGTAAGCGACGGGTCATTGGAACGGCTCTAAACCGGCTCGTTGACGCGCGCGTCCTCAGGGATCGCTGCTTCGACACGCTCGACAGTCGCCCCGACCAACCGCTCGATACCTTCGACTGTCGGGTGGATACGGTCTGACTGGAACAGCGCGGGGTCGCGATAGATGCTCTCTAGCCAGAACGGGATCAGCGCAACCGAATATTGCTCGGCCAGCTCGGAATACAGCCTGTCGAACTGGGCCTGATATTCCGGGCCGTAATTGGGTGGCGCGCGCATTCCCATCAACAGCACGGGGATGCCGCGCGATTGCACTTCCTCGATCATCGCCGCAAGGTTGGCCTTGGTTTCGGCCGGTTCGATCCCGCGCAGAAGATCGTTACCGCCCAATTCGAGGATGAACAATTCGGGCACCTCGTCCTGCGCATCGAGCACGAATTTCAGCCGCTGCAGCCCCGCCGCGCTGGTATCGCCCGAAACGCCTGCATTGGCGATATCGGCGTTAATGCCGCGCGAGCGAAGGGCTGCCTCAAGCTTGGCTGGGTAGCTATCCGACTTGTCGACGCCGTAGCCTGCGAAAAGGCTATCGCCGAATGCGAGGATGTCCACCTCCGGTCCCATCACAGGGATCGCAGGCAGGTCGCCTTCTGCGCGAGCGGTGCCTTCAGCGGGAACCGCGGAGGCATTTTCGGTGCTTTCGCCGCATGCCGCAAGCGCGAGCGGCATGACTGCGATCGCCGCCATGAACCGCTTCGTTTTCGACCAAGTGCTCATCTGCATCTATCAGCCTCTCTGCTGGGTACCTTGTTGAGCCCCTCCCCCTATGCCATCTGGTGTCCGTGACAAAGACTTCAAACGCAATCTCCGCCCGCAATCTCACGCTAACTCTGGGAAGCGACAGCGCGCCGGTCGAAATCCTCCGCGGGATCGATCTCGATATCGAGCCCGGGGAGGTGGTAGCCCTGCTCGGCCCCTCCGGATCGGGCAAGAGCTCGCTGATGGCGGTCCTGTCTGGTCTGGAACGAGCCACAGGCGGTTCGCTGACAGTTGCCGGTGCCGATTTTTCCGGGATGGACGAAGATGCACTGGCTCAGGCACGGCGCGGACGGATCGGGATCGTTCTTCAGGCATTCCACCTGCTGCCGACCATGACCGCCGCCGAGAATGTGGCAACGCCAATGGAGCTCGCAGGCGATGATGACGCGACCCCGCGCGCCATTTCCGAGCTCGAAGCGGTCGGCCTGGGCCACCGTATCGGGCACTACCCCACCCAGCTTTCCGGCGGCGAGCAACAGCGCGTTGCCATCGCGCGTGCCATTGCGCCGCGTCCCGAACTGATCTTCGCCGACGAACCAACCGGCAATCTCGACGTTGCGACTGGCGAAGAGATCGTGAAACTCCTGTTTGAGCGCCGTGCGGAAACCGGCGCGACCCTGCTCATCATCACCCATGACGAAGGCCTTGCGCAGCAATGCGAGCGCGTTCTTACGATGGCCGACGGGCTGATTGTTTCGGATACGAAGACGGACACGCTGCGCAAGGAAGCCGCCGAGTGAGCCAGACTGGCGATCTCACCTGGGGCGGCGCATGGCGGATTGCGAGGCGCGATCTCAACGCGCGCTTCCGAGGCCTCAGATTGCTGCTCGTCTGCATCTTCCTCGGCACAGCAGCGCTTGCCGCGATCGGCACGCTGACAGCCGCGATCGAGCGTGAGCTTGCCGCATCGGGACAGGTGCTGCTCGGCGGCGATCTCGAGGTTGAGGTTTGGCAGCGCGATCTTTCGCCTGAAGAGCAATCGGCGCTCGCGGAATACGGCACCATCTCCGGTGGTACCCGGCTTCAGGCGATGGCGACTGCGGGCGAAGGCGATGACAGCCGTGCTGCTCCCGTCGAGCTCAAGGCGGTGGACGAGCGTTGGCCGCTTTACGGCGCACTCTCGCTAAAGGACGGACGCGAGGTTGGCGCCCCGACCGGACGAGATGCCTACCTCGCTCAAGGCGCGCTGGACCGGCTCGAGATCGACGTCGGCGACAGCTTCAGGGTTGGCACGATGGAGCTCACGGCCGCAGGCGTAATCGAGAACGAACCCGACAGGCTCTCGGAGGGCTTCCAGCTCGGGCCGACGGTCATTGTCGCCGAACAGGTCCCGGTCGAAGGCGGACTGCTGGCACCCGGTGCACTCTATCAGAGCAAGTACCGCGTCGCCTTCGAAAACCAGTCGCAGGATCCCGAAGCGGTTGAGGAAACGCTGACCGAAGCTTTCCCCAACGCAGGGTTCGACTTCCGCAGCCGCGACCGCGCTTCGCCCGGTGCCGACCGTTTCGTGGAGCAGATGAGCGACTTCCTGACGCTGGTGGGCCTCGCTGCGCTGGTGATCGCAGGGATCGGAATTGCTGGCGGTGTCTCGTCCTATCTGGAAGCGCGCAGGGGCAGCATCGCAACGCTAAAGGTGCTCGGGGCATCATCGCGAGACATCGTGAAAGTCTACGCACTGCAAATCGCGGTCGCAGCGCTTATTGGCAGCGCGGCAGGACTGGCCACCGGAGTGCTGGTGACCCCCATCCTCGGATCCGCGCTTCACGGGTTGTTGCCGGTCGAAAGCGGATTCGTAATCGAGCCCGCGCCGCTGCTTCTCGCGGGGGCATATGGCCTGCTGGTTGCCTTTGCCTTCGCTGCAGCTCCGCTCCTGCGCGCGCGCAGTTTCCCGGCAATGGCGCTGATGCGATCAGCCGTCGTGCCGCTATCACGCGACAAGCGCGCCCTGATTGCGACTGCCATCGGAATTCTCGCAATCTGTGCGCTGGCTCTTCTGACGACGGACCAGCCCGTTCTTTCCGGCAGCTTCCTGCTCGGCGCGGGCGGCGCGCTTGTTGCCTTAGCCGCGCTAGGCCTCCTCATCCAGTTCATCGCGCGCCGCCTGCCGCGCCCGTCGAACCCGTTGCTGCGTTCGGCGCTTGCCAATATCCATCGCCCCGGAGCGCCGACCGGCGCTCTTGTTACTGCGCTCGGCTTCGGTCTGGCGGCGTTCGTCTTGCTGGCTGCAATCCAGTCCGCGATCGACGGGAACATCCAGACCCGCGTTCCGCGCGAGGCACCCGACTATTTCGTACTCGATGTCCCGGTAGAGCGCGAGGCGCGCTTTCGCGAGCTCGTCCAGAACCGCTTCCCCGATGCCGCCATCCGTGCCGTACCGACCATGCGCGGCGCCGTGTTGGCCTTTGGTCCCGAAGGCAACATGACGCGTGTGGCGGAGCTAGAGGAACTGCCCGAAGGCGCATGGGTGCTAAGCGGGGAGCGCGGGATCACCTATGCCGACGAGGTGCCGCTGGGCAACCGTATCGTGGAAGGCGAATGGTGGGAGCCGGGCCATTCCGGGGAAAGGCTGGTATCGATCGACGCCGAATTCGCCGATGCGGTGGGCCTGGAGATCGGCGACATGCTGACAATCGGCATCCTCGGGACCGAACGTGACGTGCGGATTGCAAACATCCGCGAAATCGACTGGGAGAATATGAGCTTCAACTTCACGTTGGTATTCAGCCCGAATGCCATCGCGGATGTTCCGCACAACCTTTCTGCCACGATCGAACTGCCCGCCCGCGCCTCCCCCGAAGCGCAAGGCGCGCTGCTTCGCGATCTCGTGCGCGAATTTCCTTCGAGTTCGGTGGTCGAGGTGGGCGAAGTGCTGACCGAGGCGCGCACGATCCTCCAGCAGGTCAGCCTTGCCACGCTTGCTGCCGCTGCCGTCGCGGTTCTGGCGGGGCTGGCGGTGCTGATGGGAGCCATCGCCGCAGCACGCGCCGCTCGCATGTACGACACCGTGGTGCTGCGCGTGCTCGGTGCGAGCCGTCGTCAGGTGCTTATGATGCAACTTGCCGAATATGGCCTGATTGCGTTGGCGCTAGCCGGCGTCGCGCTCGGCCTCGGTTCGCTGCTCGGATGGGTCATAATCACCCAGATGTTCGAGTTCGACTGGCTACCCGACTGGGGCGAGGTTCTCGCGGTGCTCGGCCTTGGCCTTGCGATGGTGCTCGCCTTTGCGCTCGGCGGATCGCTGCCATTGCTCCGGGCGAAACCGGCACAGGCGCTCAGGGAACTGTGAGAAATCGCGGCAAGCGATTGACTTGAATGACGAAAGCTGGCTCGCTGCGATTACTTCAGTCGCAGGGAGTTCTTCATGGGATCGCGCCCTTTACGTTTCGCCGCGCTGGCAACTCTTGTCGGAATAACCGTAGCGCCCGTTATTGCTGAGGATGAGAGCCTTCCTCCCGTCCAGACCTTCGAGCCGGGCGCCGGTGAATGGCAAAGCCAGACGGACGCGACGCTTCGATACTCCCAGAAAATCACGCCGAAAACGACGACGAATCTTCTCTCGATCAGGTGCGACTTCATAGGCCTCAGAATGTCCGTGACCGGCCTTGAGCCTCTGCAACAATTCCCTCAGCCGAAGATTCTGATTACCTTCGATGACAAGGAATATTCCAGCCGCCCGAGCGCGTCATACGTCGAAGGCTTCGAGTTCGATATGCTGCGGCCCGAGACGAGGGCCAAACTGGAAAGCAAGACCACTGTTCCCCCGGACTTCATGCGTTCAGGGAGCCCTCCTTTCGCAATTATGAACTTTCAGGTGATGGCCAGCGCCAAAGACCTGCCCGCCATGCTCGCGGCAGACGCCATCACCGTAAAATTCGCGGGCCAGGAACGTGTGTTTCCGCCCATTCCTGCAGATACAGCGGATAAGATGATCGAGCACTGCGGCGCGAATGAGCGCGAGCGTATGCAAAACCTCTCGCGTCTGCGCAACGAGCGTTACGCCCGAATGCTCGAAAGCACCCAAGCCTCGACCGAGGCCAAATAGAAAGAGCGGAGCCCAGGGCCCCGCTCCTTCTCGTTTCGATTACGTCGGACTTACGCGAAGGTTTCCGCGTCGCCCACGCCCTTTGGGTCGGGGCCGTATCGGTTCGGCCCGCGTGTCCCCTCAAGACACATGAAAACGAGTACGATCAAACCACCCACATAAGGGATGAATTGCAGCAGGATGAACCACCCCGACTTGTCTTGATCGTGGAAGCGCCGGACTGTCACTGCGAGGCCAGGTATGAAGAACAGGCCGAGATATACGATCCCGCAGATGATCAGCATGATGCTTCCGAAGGTGCTGGCTCCGCTCTCGTCGAAACCGCCCGTAATGCCGACTAGTATCGCCATGAACACCAGAACGATGATCTGGAAGAGCACGAACATCCAGTATTCCTTGCGGCGCGAGCGCCCCGAAAAATCGGCGTACCGCCGTAGCGGCATCAACATCCATTCCATTTGAGATCCCCTCCGTGTGGAAGTGCAAAGCCACCACACAAACCTTTCGAAAACAAGGTCAGCGGCAAGAAAAAGGCCCCGCCGGATACCGGCGAGGCCTGAATTCTGTGCATTTCTGCCCGATCCGGGTCAGAACTTGAAGCGTACCACGCCGCCATAGGTGCGCGGCGCATTCGGATAGCCCGAAACCGATCCGGCCTGAGCGACGCTGTCGAAGACGGTCGTGATGTATTCGTCGTCGGTGAGGTTCCGCCCCCAGACGCCGACTTCCAGGCCGTTATTGAGCTTCAGCGTGGCCGAAGCGTTGAGCAGGTTCACCTCGCGGCGGAAGATCAGGGTGTTACCCAGCCCCGCGTTGAAGGTCGGCAAGCCATTGTTGATGTCCTCGTTCGATTCATGGTTGAAATCGACGCGGGTGACGAGCTGCGTGCCGCTGTCCCATTCGTGGGTGTAAGTTGCCGAAGTGGCGATTGCCCATGACGGGATACCCGCAGGACGCAAGCCGGTGAGATCGCCGAGAACGCTTCCGGGGAAGCTGTCGAACAGCGGATCGAGGTGCGTCGCCGCGAAGGTCAGGACCAGGCCATCGGTCGGAACGATGGTGGTGTCGAGCTCGAAGCCCTGCACCGATTGCTGACCAGCGTTGCGCAGCGCAAAGCCGGTGCCGGTGAAGGCGAAGCTCTGGAACCCTTCGATCGTCTGGTCGAATACGGCCAGGTTGAAGCCAAAGCCCGGCCACTGTGCCTTGAGGCCGACTTCATAGACTTCTGCCTCTTCAGGGCCGGCGAAACGCGAACCCGAAACGAGGTTCGGCACTGCGAGACCCGCGTTGATGATGGGCGAGTCAGGCGCAGCGAAGGTCGACGCGCCGGGGCCTTCAAGGAAGTCCGTGTTCAGCGGTCGGCTGTCACGCGACAGGTTTACCGAGCTTGCCTTGAAGCCGGTCGCGTAGCTGAAGTAGACGTTGACTTCGTTCGACACCTGATACGCCGCACGCAGCAGGTAAGTAAACTTGTCGTCACGCGTCTGCCCGTCTTCGACCGCATTCGGGATGTCTAGGAACGGCGGCTGGAACTGGAAACCGGCCAGGGGCAGGAGCGGGTTCTGCGCGGGGTCGGTTGCTGCGGCAATAAGCCCCGCCTGCACCGCTGCTGGAAGAGCCTGGAACTGGTCGCGGGTCGTCACCGTCGGCAGCCCCGGGTTCAGAGCGGTTGCCTGCGTGATGAAGGCATCGACGAAGTTGACCTGCGCGAGCGGATCGAAGCTCGTCTGCGAAAGCGCGAAGTCCTTCTTGTCGTCGGTGTAGTTGAAGCCCGCCGTAAATACGAGGCCGTCAACCGGCTCGAAATCGAGCGTCCCGAAGACCGAGATGGCCTGGTTGTCCATCGAATACCGCTCATCGGTGAGCAACGGCGTGTTGAAGATGCTTTCCTGCGGGAATCCAAAGCTTGCTTCGAGACCGTTAAACAGGGTCGGCTGTCCGGTCAGCACCGCGACCGGATCTTCACCGGCAAGGATCTCGAAGAAGTTGCGGATCTGGCTGCCGTTCTGGATTGCGCTTTCCTGTTCGATGCTCTCATCGAAGAAGAAACCACCCAGAAGGAAATTGAACGGTCCGTCAAAGTCGGACGCGATCCGCAGTTCCTGCGTGAAGGTCTTGAGGTCCTGCGCACGCGTTTCCGTGGCGATATCGGCACTGGTGAAGTCGATATCGGTCAGGAAGCTGTTCTGAAGCTCGCGATAGGACGTGATCGAGGTGACCGAGATCGGTCCGCTCGCCCAATCGACCTGGACCGAGCCGCCGTAATTGTCGACTTCGTTTTCCGGGACGAAGTTGAGGAACACCTCGCGCGAGAAGAAATCGGTCGGGATCTGGCCACCAACGGCAAGGATGCCGGGCCCCGTCGGACCGTTGACGAGGTTGCCGACGGTGCAGCAGACTTCGTCAATCTTCGAATAATCGGCAATCGCGCGGATGCTGAGGTCGGGAGTGGGCTCGATCAGCAACTGGCCGCGCACCGACCAGCGATTGCGATCGTTGATGTCTTCGCCGAGGTTGACGATCTCACCGAAACCGTCGCGGCGGTTGTAGCTGCCGTCGAGCGAAAAGGCGACATTTTCGCCAATCGGACCAGTCACATCGCCTTTGACGACGAGCGCATTGTAATTGCCGTAGCTGACTTCAAGCGAGCCGCCGAAATCGAACTGCGGCGGGCGGGTGACGACCGAAATCACACCGGCCGATGCGTTTTTGCCGAACAGCGTCGACTGCGGGCCGTTCAGGACCTCGATGCGTTGAACATTGGGAAGGTCGGAAAGGGCGCCCGCAGAACGCGAGCGGAACACGCCATCGACGAAAACCCCAACTGAAGGTTCGATGCCGAAGTTGTTGTCGCCGTTACCGAAGCCGCGAATAATGAAAGTCGAAGCTGAAGCAGTCTGGAGCTGGCTGACGCGTAGCGACGGAGTAACGGTCTGCAGGTCGAGCACGTCGCGGATCTGCGCGTCTTCGAGCGTCTGACCGGAAGTCACCGAAACCGCGATCGGCGTTTCCTGAAGCGTCGTTTCACGCTTCGAGGCGGTCACGATGATGAGACCCTGGTCCTCGGAACCAGCTTGATCTTCTTCTTCGGTGTCTACGTCCTGAGCGAGAGCGGTGGTTGGTGCGGCCAAGGCGAAGGCTGCGGCACCTGCGAGCAGGGTGAATCGGTACGAACCGGTCGAACCGGGAATAATCGAACGCATGGAAACTCCTCTCCAAATCCCATCGAACCCTAGCTTGCCGTAGCGGCGCGCGTCTCCAGACGCGTTCTAGCCCCGGGCCGATTGGCAAAACTGATAGGCTACGCATACGTAAGCGACAAGCGACAAACGGCGGAAATCCGCGGGTGAATCCACGCATGTTGCATGACTGACACACCCATTGATCCGAGCGGAAACCGATCAATTTCGGCGAGGATACAACAGTGCGTCGGCCCACATCAGCACTTGTTGCATTGCAGCAAGACCGCTAGGGGGCCTCGCAAAGCGAAAACCCCTTTCAAAATCGAGACCCCTTATGTCCCGCGACCTGCGTAACATCGCAATCATCGCCCACGTCGATCATGGAAAAACCACGCTCGTCGACCAGCTCTTCCGCCAGTCGGGCACTTTCCGCGAAAACCAGCGCGTCGAAGAGCGCGCGATGGACAGCGGCGACCTGGAAAAAGAGCGCGGAATCACGATCCTTGCCAAGTGCACGAGCGTCGAATGGGAACATGACGGCGAAACAACCCGCATCAACATCGTCGACACACCCGGCCACGCCGATTTCGGAGCGGAGGTGGAGCGTATCCTCTCGATGGTGGACGGCGTCATCCTGCTGGTCGACAGTGCGGAAGGCGCGATGCCTCAAACGAAGTTCGTGACCGGAAAAGCGCTGGCACTCGGCCTCAAGCCGATTGTCGTCGTCAACAAGATCGACCGTCCCGATGGCCGCCCGCAGGAAGTGCTCGACGAGGTGTTCGACCTCTTCGCATCGCTCGATGCCACCGACGAGCAGCTCGACTTCCCCTCGCTCTTCGCGAGCGGCCGCGACGGCTATGCAAGCGAAGACGAGAATGCGCGCGAAGGCACGCTCGAACCGCTGTTCAAGCTCATCACCGAGCATGTGCCCGCACCGGGCCTTGAAGTGGATGCCCCATTCAGCTTCCTTGCGACGCTGCTCGACCGCGACAACTTCATGGGCCGTGTGCTCACGGGCCGCGTCCAGTCAGGCACGCTCAAGGTCAATGATCCGATCCATGCCATCGACCGCGACGGCAATGTTGTCGAGACCGGCCGTGCGACCAAGCTGCTCTCATTCCGCGGACTAGAGCGTGTACCGGTCGAGAGCGCGCAGGCTGGCGACATCATCGCGCTTGCAGGGCTCGAAAAGGCGACCGTCGCCAACACCATCGCCGATCCGAGCGTGACCGAGCCGATCGAAGCCCAGCCGATCGACCCGCCCACGCTCGCCATGCGCTTTGCCGTCAACGACAGCCCTCTCGCGGGCCGAGAGGGCGACAAGGTGACGAGCCGCATGATCCGCGACCGCCTGCTGCGCGAGGCGGAAACCAATGTCGCGATCCGTATCACCGAAAGCGACGACAAGGACAGTTTCGAGGTCGCTGGCCGCGGTGAACTGCAGCTCGGCGTCCTTATCGAGACGATGCGCCGCGAGGGCTTCGAGCTCGGCATCTCGCGCCCGCGCGTGCTGCTGCGCGAAGAGGACGGGCAGAAACTCGAACCCTATGAAACTGTCGTCATCGACGTGGATGACGAGCATTCGGGCACGGTCGTCGAAAAGATGCAGCGCCGCAAGGCCGACCTCACCGAGATGAAACCGTCGGGACAGGGCAAGACGCGCATCACCTTCTCCGCCCCTTCGCGCGGCCTGATCGGCTATCACGGCGAGTTTCTCTCCGACACGAGGGGCACCGGTATCATGAACCGGCTGTTCGAGAAGTATGGCCCCTACAAAGGCCCGATCGAAGGACGCATCAACGGCGTGCTCATCTCGAACTCCGATGGCGAAAGCGTCGCTTATGCTCTCAACGCACTGGAAGAGCGCGGCGAGTTGTTCATCGCCCCTCAGATGAAGGTCTACGAAGGCATGATCATCGGCGAGAATGCCAAGCCCGATGATCTGGAGGTGAACCCGCTCAAATCGAAGCAGCTCACCAACATCCGCTCTTCGGGTAAGGACGATGCGATCCGCCTCACCCCGCCGCGCCGGATGAGCCTCGAGCAGGCGATTGCTTACATCGATGATGACGAAATGGTCGAGGTGACACCGCAATCGATCCGCCTTCGCAAGACGCTCCTGTGCCCTCACGAGCGCAAGAAAGCGAAGCGCAAGAAGGATGCGGCTTGAGTTTGTCCGCCTGCTGCGTATCCTGAATCCAGAACGCAGAGGAGGTTCGAATGGCTGAAGGAAAAGCTCGCGCATTGCACGAGAGCCGCAAGATCTGGACCAGACCCGAACTTGAAGAGCTGAAGCAGTCGTTGACCGACGTTGAATTGAACCTCGGTCCGGGGACGGATGGTGGTACCGAAGCCTCGATGATGAGCTGAAGTCGTCAGCATGGCTCGCACCGGAGCCGAGCCTTTTGAGCTGGCCAATCGACGAGCGCGCTCGATGCGTCCGGCGCTTCCCGAGCCGATTGACGTAACCATCGCCCAGCAACTGAAAATGCTGGAAAGCGCGCCTGCCCCTGCTCAAAACCTGCAATGGCGGCGCGTGCAGCTGCTCTCTGCTCTCGATCGCTTCGACGAGGCGCTGACAATATGCGAAATGCTCGATCCCGGTACGGATGCCGGACGCAAATTGCTCCACGCACAGCTTCTTCAGGCTCCTACCCGATCGCGCGATCCCGACCGCTCCGAAGCCATGATGCGCGATCTCCTCACCATCCCTCTTGAGGATCGCACGAAAACGAACGTCTTACTTTCGCTCTCGCAATCGATCGAAAGACGCGGGAACCTTGAAAACGCACGAGCGATGGTGCTCGATGCGCTCGATCTCGACGCACAAAACACCACCGCCCTCCGCCGCTACGCGGTTCTCGAGGCGGCTCTGGGCCAGCTAGACGATCTTCTTCACTTCAGCGAAAGGCGGATCGCGGCTGGAAACGCCTCCTCGCTCGTGATCGCCGCCTGTTCTGCGGCGCTCGCCGGTCTGCAAAGGGTCGATGAAGCGCAAGAAGTTCGCCGTTTCGAAGAGCTGTTCTGGTGCGGCACCCTCCCCTGCCCATCGGGTTCGGATGATCTCGTATCATTCAACCGGGACCTCGCCGCAGAACTGCGAACCCACCCGGCGCTACGTTTCGAAAACAGCCGCCGTGCGAGCAAGGGCTCTTGGCGCATCGACGAATTGTTCACCGCCCGGAGTGAGCATGTCCGAATACTTCTCGAAACAATCTGCACTTGCGCCCAGAACTATATCGAAAGTGTGGTCGACTCCCCCACCCGCAAACCCGGCGGTCTGTTCGATGAATTACGCCCCGGCGCCTGCAAGATCGCTTCATGGGCGATCCTCACGCGGGAAGACGGTTACGAAGACTGGCACATGCACGGGCGCGGCTGGATCAGCGGCGTTTACTATGTCGCGGTTCCGGACGGATTGCCGGGAGGCAGTGACAAGGCCGGCGCCATCGATTTCGGCTGGTGGGAAGAGGTGCTAGGCGATGGCGCGAGCGAGCGTCTTGGCTACCAACGCGTTCACCCCGAGCCGGGTATGCTCTTGCTTTTCCCGTCCTACATCCACCACCGCACGTGGCCGCACAGATCCGATGAGGAGCGTATCTGCGTGGCATTCGACATCATGCCTTCGTAGTCCGCGAAACCGGCGCCTGTGGCCAAGCGTGCGTCCGTTTGTTACCCACGCGCGCAACATGAATACCGCCACTTTAGCAAGCCTCGCCGCCTACTTCGTCCTGATGATCGCCATCGGGCTCTATGCATGGCGCAAATCGACTTTTGACAGCGAAGGATATCTTCTGGCCGGGCGCAACCTGCCGCCATCGGTAGCGGCGCTTTCGGCAGGTGCAAGCGACATGTCGGGCTGGCTACTGCTCGGTCTTCCCGGTGCGCTCTACGCCGCAGGCCTGGTGGAGGCGTGGATCGGGATCGGACTGTTCGCGGGCGCCGTGGTCAACTGGATCGTCGTTGCGCCGCGCCTCCGCGAACAAACAGAAAGCAACGGCAATGCGCTCACCATCCCGCAATTCCTCGCCAATCGCTTTCCCGACAAGGCGGTGACACTGCGGGTCGTCTCGGCGATCGTGATCGTGATGTTCTTCACTGTCTACACCGCCGCCGGGCTGGTCGGTGGAGGCAAGCTGTTCGAGACCGCGTTTGCCGGATTGGCGCCGGGCCTCGGCATAAGCGACTACATGCTCGGCATCCTCATCACCGCCGGCATCGTGCTCGCCTACACGATGGTGGGAGGCTTTCTCGCCGTCAGCCTCACGGATTTCGTGCAGGGCATCATCATGATGCTGGCGCTTGTCATAATTCCGATCGTCGCGATCTGGGGTTCCAAGGAGGTCGGCGCGCTGGGCAGCGCCGAGGTGGTTACGGAGATCCTCTCCAGCCAGGCAGGGCCAACCTTTCTCGGCCTTTTCGGCGGACTCACCGCGCTCGGCTTCATCAGCGCGGTCACATGGGGCCTCGGCTATTTCGGCCAACCGCACATCATCGTGCGGTTCATGGCGATCAAGAGCGTCGAGAAGGTCGCGCGTGCTCGCGCCTACGGCCTGTCATGGATGGCCATCGCCCTGATCGGTGCCATCGCGGTGGGCATCGTGGGCCGCGCCTATGCCGAGGCGAACGCACTGAACATCGAGGATCCGGAAACGATCTTTATTGTACTCTCAGAAGTGCTTTTCCACCCGCTCGTCACCGGCTTCCTGTTCGCCGCCCTGCTCGCCGCGATCATGAGCACGATTTCATCGCAGCTGCTGGTAAGCTCGAGCTCGCTGACCGAGGATTTCTACCGCCTCTTCCTGCGCAAGCAGGCGAGCGAGCGCGAGGCTGTGGATGTTGGACGAATCTGCGTCGCTCTGGTCGCCATCGCCGCAATTGTCATCGCGAGCAATCCCGACAGCCAGGTGCTCGGCCTCGTCGCCAATGCCTGGGCGGGCTTCGGCGCGGCGTTCGGTCCGCTCATTATCCTTTCGCTGACGTGGCGCGGGATGACCGGCGCCGGTGCGGTCGCAGGTCTGGTGACGGGAGCGGTAGTGGTGGCCCTGTGGATCGCGCTTGGCCTCAATTCCGATTTCGTCGACGGACAGGGCCTCTACGAGATCGTACCCGGATTCATCGCTGCTTGGATCGCCATCGTAGTGGTGAGCAAAGCGACCCAGGGCAGCGCTGCGGTCGCGCCGACAGAATAGCCGCCTCGCACCTGTAACCGCAGCCAGAGCCAGACCGAACATCTCTCCAGACCCATCGGCAATTTGCCGATCTCGCCCCCTGTTCTGGAGCTTTGAATGACACGCTTGTTCTTTATCGTCGCTGCAATCGGCGCTCTCGTCATAGGCACAATGCAGTTGTCCGCGCGGGCCGACACCTCCGGCTGGCAGGTCTATGACGAAGCCGAATTCATGATGGCGCAGAAGAAGGGCAAGACCATCGTGGTCGATGTCTACGCCAACTGGTGCCCGACTTGCCGCGCACAGGCCCCTATCCTCGATGAGCTTCGCAGCGAAAGGCAGAGCAGCGACGTGCTCTTCGTGAAGGTCGATTTCGATCAGGAAAAGGATTTCCTGCGCGCCCACCGCATCCCCCGTCAGTCGACTGTTCTGGTATTCAATGGGGAGACCGAAGTCGCGCGCTCCATCGCGGAGACCAACCGCAACCGCCTGCGGGGTGTAGTCCTCGGAGCGCTCTAGGCTCAGGCCATGCTCGCAAGTGCCCCCCCTAGCCTTCGTCGCGGGTCTCGTGATGATCCTAAATCCCTGCGTGCTGCCGCTGGTGCCGATCCTCGTCGCATCGGCGCTGGGCAAGAGCCGGGCCGGGCCGATTGCGCTCGCAGGCGGTCTTGTGACGAGTTTCACGCTGTTCGGATTCACCGTCATTGCATTCGGATACTCGCTCGGCATCAACGAACAGGCCGTGAGTCTTCTTGCCGGGGCTCTGCTGGCGATTTCCGGAATCGTGCTGCTCATCCCGCGAACTCAGGCCGCGCTGGTCGCCGTTGCTGCGCCAATGGCGAATTTCGGTAACCGCCGGCTCGAGAAGCTGAGCGGAAACGGGGCGGGTGGACAGTATGCTGTGGGGCTGTTGCTGGGAGTCGTATGGGCCCCCTGCGTCGGCCCGACGCTGGGCGTCGCCATTGCTGCTGCGAGCCGGGGCGAAGACCTTCTCGGCAGCTTCCTCATATTCCTGATCTTCGGACTCGGCGTTGCGACGAGCGCGCTCGCCTTCGCCTACAGTTCGCGCAAAGCGATTGGGGAAAGGCGCAGAACGATGCAAGCGATCGCTGCATACGGCAAGCCGCTGTTCGCCATAGCGCTTCTTGTGGTTGGCGCAATGGTGATCACCGGTCTCGACAAAGCGATCGAGATTGCTCTTCTCGATGCGCTTCCGCCCGAAGTGATCACCTTCACCACAGGTTTTTGACGTCCTTTTCAGCATGCGCGACTTCGGGCATGCTGCGGGCAAGGGAGGACATGACATGAGCGATACACCTCGAGTGACAGGCCTTGGCGGCATTTTCTACGTCGCCGCCGATCCAGAAGCGACGCGTGAATGGTACCGTGACAAGCTGGGCGTCGACGGAGAGTACGGGCCGCAATTCGCCTGGGCGGATGAGCCCAAGAAAAACCCGTACTCGCTGATCAGCCACTTCAAGGATGATGCGTATATCAAGCCAGGCAAGGGCGGCTTCATGATCAACCTGCGCGTAAACGACCTCGACGGGTTTTGCGCGGACTTGAAGAAGAAAGGCGTGAAAGTGCTCGACACTGCGGATGAGGGTTATGGCAAGTTCGCCTGGATACTCGATCCCAACGGTGTGAAAATCGAGCTGTGGGAACAGGTCGCCGAAGAATTGCCCTAGGCCGTCGCTCTTAGCCCTTCGTTAACCATATTTGCGCGATAGTGCCGGGCCATGGAAAAGCTCGGCAGATCAAAGCTGTTTATGGCGCTGGCCCTTGCCGTGTCGCTCGGTGGCTGCGGGAGCCTGATCCCGTCGGCATCCGGTAACGCATCACCTTCGCCCGATCGCAGCGCAGTGTCCCCTGCCAAGCCCGGCTCGGCGCCTCGCCGTGTTGCGTCCGCGCCCATGGCGATCGTCCCCAACCCAAGGGACGCCGCCTGCATCTCCGATCTTTCGAACACAGGCGCGCAGTTCTCCGCCCTGCCCGACAGTTACACCGGAGAAGGATGCAGCACGCTCGGCACGGTCCAGCTTTCCGCGCTCAACGGTGACGCATCGCAATTCGGGGTCAGCAATATCGGACCCGTCCAGTGCAGGACGGCTAAGGTCTTCAGCGCCTGGGCACGCTTCGGCGTAGACCGCGCGGCGCGCCAGCTGCTTGGCAGCCCGCTGGCGAGGATCGAGACGATGGGCAGCTATTCGTGCCGCAACATTGCCGGATCAAACCGCCGTTCTGCTCATGCCACGGCAGGGGCGATCGACGTTTCCGGATTTGTCCTTGCCGATGGTCGCCGCATCAGTCTCAAGCAAGACTGGGATGGCGGCACACATGCAGAGCGCGAGTTCTTGCGGGTTGTTCACAAGAGCGCCTGCAAGCGCTTCGGTACTGTGCTTGGCCCCGATTACAACCGGGCGCACGAAGACCATTTCCATCTCGAGGGCACCGGACCGCGTTTCTGTCGCTAGACCGCGACCGGCGATCCTTACAACTCGCGCAAAAAATGCCCCGACACCGAGGGGGCAGGTGCCGGGGCGATCAGAAGCGCTCGAACGTTATCCGAAGGACTCAGGCGCGTATGCGTGGTTCGAGTTTCGCTTCCAGTTTGAGCCGCACTGCTTCTGCGGCATGTCGCGCGCCAAGTTTGTTCATCATGTTGGCGCGGTGGATTTCGACGGTGCGCGGGCTGATATCGAGCTCGCGAGCGATAACCTTGTTGCTGCTTCCCTCGGCGAGCCATTCGAGAACTTCGCGTTCGCGCCCAGAAAGGCTCTCGATCCGATCGCGAGCCTCGATCATGCGGCGGCGGGCATCGCCGAAGACCTCTGCTTCTTTCTCGATCCGGGCGAGACAACGCCCGAAACGATCGGGATCGATTGGCAGCGATAGATAATCGAGCGCTCCTGCCTTGATCGCCTCGACAATCCGACCCGGACGCGGATCGGCTTCGAATGCTATCACCGGCAGCCAGATGCCAAGCCTGCTCAGGCGTTCGAGAACGATCGCGATGCCGCCATCTTCGGCGGTATCGCGGGCGACGATGATGCCTTCGCGAGGGGGATGGACCGAAAGCTCGGAAAGGTCGCCATAGACTTCGGAATGGTGGCCGAGTGCAAAGCCGATCCTTGCCAACTCGGCTCGGTTCCGGCTCGACTGGTCAATGAAATGGAGGGTAGCCTTGCGTGTCATGCTTAAGGGAAAAGCCTGAATCGCGCAGGAATTCACGCCATACTGCCCCCAATCCGGAGCAATAAATCGTTAGGAAACGGGCAAATCCGCAGGAACCCTCGAAAAACTACACTCCATTTTGAAGCTTATTTTTCGCTAACCTGACGCAGAAACGCGGTTAAGCGATGAAATGGCGCAGTTATTCCGAGTTTTCGATCCGGTAATCGGGCAGCGTGTGGAACGCTTCTTTCAGTTTTGCCCCCCAAGTCGACGATATGGCATGGAAATAGGGATCGTCATGCGTCACCCGCCGCTCGTGCATCGGCGCAAACCCATCCTTTTCTATAACCAGCAGATCGAGCGGCATTCCGACGGACAGGTTCGCCTTGAGCGTCGAATCAAAGGATACCATCAGCAGCTTGACCGCGTCTTCGAAGCTCATGTGGCGATCATAGGCGCGAATGATGATTGGACGACCGTACTTCGTTTCCCCGATCTGGAAGAATGGCGTGTCCCAGCTCGCCTCGATAAAGTTTCCTTCCGGGTAGATCATGAACAATCGAGGCTCCATGCCGGCGATCTGCCCGGCAACGATCATGGATGCGGTGAAGCGGCCCTTCCCCCGGTCGCCGTTAGCCTTCTGGCGTTCCTCGATCGTCGAGCGAAGCAGCTTGCCGATTTCGGTGACGACGCTGAACATCGTGGGCCCGTTCAGCAAAGTTGTCTCGCGCTTGTCCGGGCTGCGATTGCGCTCCTCGAGCATGCTGATGACGGCCTGCGTGGTCGCAAGATTGCCCGCAGTCATGATCGCGATGATGCGCTCGCCTGGCACATGCCAGTGGAACATCTTGCGAAACACTGAAACGTTATCGACCCCCGAATTAGTCCGGGTGTCGCTCATCATTACGAGCCCCTTGTCGAGGATCATGCCTACGCAATAGGTCATCTATTGTTGGTCCATCTGTTGCTGCTCGACCGCGATGTCGACGTGAAGCTTTTCCTCGCTCGTACCGAAGCTGATCCCGGTAACAGGCGCTGCATCGCGGTAATCGCGCCCGGTTGCAACCCGGACATAGCGCGGATCGGGGCTGATGCCGTTGGAAATGTCGAAGCCAACCCAGCCGATCCCGTCAACGTGTGCCTCTGCCCAGGCATGGCTTGCCTCCTGCTCGATCCGGTCGTCGAGCATCAGATATCCGCTCACATAGCGGGCCGGAATATCGGCCTCGCGCGCGGCACCGATGAAGATGTGCGCATGGTCCTGGCACACGCCCTGCCCTGCCGCGACCGCTTCCTCGGCGGTGGTATGGACATGGGTTGCGCCGACTTCGTAACGGACATTTTCCGCGATCATACGCGAAAGCGCATGGAGATAAGCCAGCTTGTCCGCTGCCGGAGACATGCCAAGCTTGCGCATGAGCGCCTTCATCTTTGCCCCGGGCCTGGTCAGCCGGGTTTGCGAGAGAAAGCTCCAGAGCGGCATATATCCCGAATGGCGGCCGATGATCCCGGCCTTGTCCTGCGTCTCGACGATCCCTTCACAGGTGACCGTCACCTCGCTCGCCCCCTGATCGACCGCAATAAGGGTCACCGTGTTATGGTGCTCGTCCTCGTATTCAAGCTCGGGATGAGCGTTCTCGTAGCTCATGTCCCAGTGCACGATGCTCTGCCCCTGAGTTTCCTTGGGTGTCAGGCGAAGCCGCTGGAGGGCGTGCACAACCGGCTCTCTGAAAACATAGCGCGTGCGATGGCGGATCGACAGTCTCATGCGAGAAACCTGTAATCTTCGGCGATCGCGTCGCCGATGGCGACATTGCGAGCCATGAAATCGAGGAGGAATTCGTGCAAGCCCTGCTCGAATATCTCGTCCACTGTGAGGTCGGAGATATGCATGTCGGCCTCGCGCATCAGTTCGTTCGATGTGCCTTCCGCACCGTGCAACCGGGCGAGCGCGGCCAGTTGTTCGCGCAAGGCGCCCCGGCAGAAAGCGAGGCTGCGGGGGAAACGGTCGTCCAGCACAAGAAATTCAACGATCCCGCGCGCATCGATCTGCCCCGCATTGAGCCAAGTATAGGCGCGAGAGCCCGCGACCGAGCGGAGCACCTGGTCCCACTGTCCGGTATCGAGGTGCGATCCGACATAGGATAGCGAGGGCAGCAGCAGGAAGTATTTCATGTCGAGAATGCGCGCAGTGCTGTCCGCGCGTTCGATGAAGGTGCCCGCGCGCGCGAAGTGATAGGCCTCGTTGCGCAGCATGGAGCCGTCCAGCGCACCGTGAACCCGCATGCCGGCGCGCCGGATTGTCTGCACTACATCGCCGACCCCATTCTGACCGATCGGGCGCGCCAGCATCTTGTCGAGCGCCATCCAGCTTTCGTTGACCGCTTCCCAAACATCGCTCGATATATTGGTCCGCGCCATTCGAGCGTTGGTTCGGACCGCACCGAACATTTCGCGCACGTTGCCGGGATTGGCCTTGTCGCGCAGCATGAAATTCCAGGCCGAGTTGCCGTCATAGCCATCGTGCTCGGCTTCGTAAGCGGCCTGATTGCCGCTCGTCGCTATGACCGAGCGCCACTCTTCCTCTGCCGTCACCAGGTCGCGGGTGAGCGCCATGCGCAGGCCCGCTTCGAGGAGGCGCGCAGTGTTCTCCGCCCGCTCGAGATAGCGGAACATCCAGAACAATCCGTTGGCCGTACGTCCGAGCATCAGTCTTTAAGCACCCATGTGTCTTTCGTTCCGCCGCCCTGGGAAGAGTTGACCACGAGCGATCCCTTCTTGAGTGCGACACGGGTAAGACCGCCTGGCGTGATGTCGATCCCGGTGGGGGAAACGAGCACAAACGGCCGCAGATCGACATGGCGCGGCGCTAAACCCTTTTTGGTGAAAATCGGGCACGTAGAAAGCGATAACGTCGGCTGGGCGATGTAGTTCTGCGGGTTCGCCTTCAGCTTCTTGCGAAACTTGGAGATCTCGCGCCGCGACGCTGTCGGGCCGATCAGCATGCCGTACCCGCCCGAACCGTGAACTTCCTTCACGACGAGGTCGGAGAGATTGTCGAGCACATATTCGAGGCTGTCGGGATCGGCGCAGCGCCATGTCTGGACATTGGGCAGCAATGGCTTCTCGCCGGTGTAGAATTCGACGATCTCAGGCATGAAGGAATAGATAGCCTTGTCATCGCAGATCCCGGTGCCGGGCGCGTTGGCGATGGTAATCCCGCCTGCGCGGTAGACGTCCATGATCCCCGGCACGCCGAGCATGCTTTCGGGGTTAAAGGTCAGCGGATCGAGGAAATCATCGTCCACCCGGCGATAGAGCACATCGATCGGGGTGTATCCGCGCGTGCAGCGCATCTGCACCCGTCCGTCGATCACCCGCAGATCGCCGCCCTCGACCAGTTCCGCGCCCATCTGGTCGGCGAGAAAAGCGTGTTCGAAATAGGCCGAATTGTAGATTCCGGGCGTCAGCACCGCGACGGTCGGTTTGGCTCCTCCCGACCCTTCGAAGGCCGGCGGCGCGCATGCAGCGAGACTGCGCGCAAGGCGACGTGGATAGTCGGATACCGGCTCGACATGCACCTGGCTGAAAAGATCGGGGAACATCGCCATCATCGTCTCCCGATTCTCCAGCATATAAGAGACGCCGGAAGGCGTGCGGGCGTTATCCTCCAGCACGTAGAATTCGTCCGGCCCGGTTCGCACGAGGTCAATACCGACAATATGGGTGTAAATCCCGCCCGGCGGACTAAAGCCAACCATATTGGGCAGCCACGCATCGTTGTTGCAGAACAGGCGCTCGGGCACGCGCCCCGCCCGCGCGATTTCCTGCCGATGATACATGTCGTGAAGGAAGGAATTCAGCGCCCGCACCCGTTGCTCGATGCCGCGCGTGAGCTTACGCCATTCACTTGCGGTGATGATGCGCGGGACCATGTCGAACGGGATCAGCCGTTCTTCGGCCTCATCCTCTCCATACACGTTGAAGGTGATGCCGGTGCGCCTGAAGCTTTCATCGCAATCTGCCGCTTTTCGTTTGAGAGCATCCGTTTCCTGCTCTTCGAACCAGCGGCAATAGTCGGAATAGGCCGGTCGGACGGCGCCATCCGCATCATGCATTTCGTCGAAATTGTCGGAAGACCCGAACATCGATCCCCTATCCAGATTGCGCGCAGTTCAGCCTAGCGACGAGAGCGCGAATTGAAAGCTCGGGAAATCAAAGGATCAGACGCGTTCAAGTTCCTCAAGAACCGCCAAAATCGCCTCCTTAGAGTAGGAAAAACCCATATGCGTGCAGCGGAGCGCAATTGCGCGGTCGCGTTCGCCCGGAAAACCGGCCGCGCTGCGCGGATGAATCGCGCCGTCATTGGGACTCCACAGGGCGACGGTTTCGACGGGAGGCTTCTCCGAAACGTCGGTTTCAATCGGCGGTTTGTCTACCCGGTGGCCGGTTACGAACTGGTAGAACCGCCAGACATTGTTGGCGCGAGGTGAGCCCGAAAACGGCGTGCCCATCGTGATCACCTTCGAAACGCAATCGGGCCGCGCCTTGGCGAGTTCACGAGCATAGAGACCACCGAGGCTCCAGCCCAGCAAGACAATCTTGCGATCATAGCGCGCGCAGACTTCATCGAGCCGGTCAGTGAGTCTTTCCAGCGTGTCGTTCTCGGCACCCCAGTTCCAGCCGAGCTTCCAGCGTTTCGCCTTGTGCCCTGCCCTTTCGAGATGTCTTGCGAGATATTTCATCCGTCCCGCATGTGTCGCAAAGCCAGGCAGGATCAGAACGATTTGCGGATTGTCGCTCTTGGCCACTTCGATCCTGCGGAACGGCCGCTTGATCGGCTCGGCGAGATGCCTGAACTCGCCCAGGAACCGGACCAGCCGCGGACGCGGCACAGGTTCGGGCTCGGGCTCGCGCGCCAGTTCAATCCGGCGCGCAAGATCGAGCTCGCCCATCTTCGGCAGGCTAGGCAGTTCAGGTAGGGTCGGTCGCGTCGCCATCGGTTTCTCACTATGCCTCACTCTGGTGAATGAGCTGTGAAGCCGACGGTTCCGGTCACCCTTTGCAATCGCCGATGCGTTCCTGCTTCACGTTGACGCTCATGGTACCCTCGCCGAGTCCGGGAATATTGGAAGCAACCGTAGCGTCCATCTCCGAAGAGGTAGGAGTAGCGGTCCCTGTAAACTCGACCCGCACCTGACCGTCAGACCCTTCGCAGTTCATCACACCTTCCATCGAGCCGCCGTCGATCTCGAACTTTTCGTAGGTGCAGGTTCCGTCCTGCCCCTCCTTCATCATCTCCTCGAATCCCTTTTCGACCTCGTCGGGCGTCAGGCAGTGTTCCATCGTGTTGGTAAAGCCGAGTCCTTCGCCCGACATTTCGGCGGGAACGCCCGGCATGTTCATACCTTTCAGCTGGCTGGTGACACGATACAGGCCCGGTTCCGGCTTGAGGCCGCTTGCTGCCGCTGCGTCGGCCGCTTCTGCCATGCTGATCGACCCATCGCCATCCGCGTCGGGTTCTGGCGAGCCGCCACAAGCGCCAAGGGCGAACGCCGCGAGGATGGTGGGGAATGCGTACTTCATGTCGGTTCCTCCCGATGAAAATCCAGATGCGCGCCCGTTCTTGTGTGTGCGAGCAGGCTAATCTGCGCCTCGCCGCTTCACAATGGCCAATTGGAAGACCATATCTGCGCGCATGTCCGAACTTGTCATCCGCCGGGGTCTAGACGAACCGGAAACCGGCGAGGAATTCACCCCGCACCGCCCTGCGCGCCCCGAAAAGTCGATGCCCGGCAAGAAGTTCGAGCTGGTCTCGGACTACGAGCCATCGGGTGACCAGCCGACCGCGATTGCCGAGCTGGTCCAGGGTGCCTCGCAGGGCGAGCAGACACAGACCCTTCTCGGCGTCACCGGATCGGGCAAGACCTTCACAATGGCGAAGGTGATCGAGACGCTGCAGCGCCCTGCCCTGATTCTCGCGCCCAACAAGATCCTCGCAGCCCAGCTTTACGGGGAGATGAAGAGCTTCTTCCCCAACAACGCGGTCGAGTACTTCGTCTCCTACTACGACTACTACCAACCCGAAGCCTACGTCCCGCGCTCCGACACCTATATCGAGAAGGAGTCGAGCGTGAACGAGGCGATCGACCGGATGCGCCATTCGGCCACCCGCGCGCTGCTCGAACGCGACGACGTGATCATCGTCGCCAGCGTTTCCTGCCTTTACGGTATCGGTTCGGTCGAAACCTATTCGGCGATGGTTTTCGACATCAAGGCGGGCGATACGGTCGACCAGCGCGAGCTCATCCGCAAGCTCGTCGCGCTGCAATACAAGCGCAACGATGCCGCCTTTGCGCGCGGGACGTTCCGCGTGCGCGGCGACAATCTGGAGCTGTTCCCCTCGCACTACGAGGACATGGCGTGGAGGATCAGCTTTTTCGGCGACGAGATCGAGGAGATCAGCGAATTCGATCCGCTCACCGGCAAAAAAGGCGCCAGCCTCGATCGCGTCCGGGTCTATGCCAATTCGCACTACGTGACGCCGGGGCCGACGATGAAGCAGGCGATGGAGGCGATCCGCTTCGAGCTTGCGCACCGGCTCGAGGAACTCGAGGCGGAAGGCAAGTTGCTCGAACGCCAGCGCCTCGAACAACGCACCAATTTCGACCTCGAGATGATCGCCGCGACCGGCAGCTGCGCGGGGATCGAGAACTATTCGCGCTTCCTCACCGGCCGCCTGCCGGGCGAGCCGCCACCGACCCTGTTTGAATACCTTCCCGACAACGCGCTGCTGTTCGTCGACGAGAGCCACCAGACGATCCCGCAGATCGGCGCGATGGCGCGCGGCGACCATCGCCGCAAGCTGACGCTGGCCGAATACGGGTTCCGTCTGCCCTCGTGCATCGACAACCGCCCGCTTCGCTTCAACGAATGGGACGCGATGCGCCCGCAGACCTTCTGCGTCTCGGCGACGCCGGGACCGTGGGAGATGGAGCAGACCGGCGGCGTCTTTGCGGAGCAGGTCATCCGCCCCACCGGCCTGATCGATCCCCCGGTCGAAATCCGCCCGGTCGAGGACCAGGTGCAGGACTGTATCGAGGAGTGCAAGAAGACCGCGGCCAAGGGTTATCGCACGCTCGTCACCACGCTCACCAAGCGCATGGCCGAAGACCTCACCGAGTTCATGCACGAGGCGGGTGTGAAGGTCCGCTACATGCACTCCGATGTCGAGACGCTGGAGCGCATCGAGCTGATCCGCGACCTTCGCATGGGCGTTTACGACGTGCTGGTGGGCATCAACCTGCTGCGCGAGGGGCTCGACATTCCCGAATGCGGCCTCGTGTGCATCCTCGATGCCGACAAGGAGGGTTTCCTGCGTTCGGAAACCAGTCTCGTCCAGACCATCGGCCGCGCGGCGCGCAATGTCGATGGCCGCGTGATCCTCTATGCTGATCGGATGACGGGAAGCATGGAGCGCGCCATCGCCGAGACCGACCGCCGCCGCGCCAAGCAGCAAGCCTATAACGAGGAACACGGCATCACCCCGCAGACGATCAGGCGCGAAATCGCCGATATCGTCGCGCACACGGCGAGCCAGGACGGGGTCACGGTCGACACCGGAGACGAGGAAGTGAACAACCTCGTCGGGCACAATCTGCGCGCCTATATCGAGGACCTTGAAAAGCGCATGCGCGAGGCCGCTGCAAACCTCGAATTCGAGGAAGCGGGTCGCCTCAGGGACGAAATCCGCCGCCTCGAAAACGACGAGCTTGGCCTGCCCGACGAGCAGAAGAAGGCCCCGCGCGTCGGGCGCTCGGACGCGGGCCGGGCCGGCACGCGCAAGACGCGCTATGGCAAGACCCGTTTCAAGCGCATGGGCGGCAAGCCGTGAGGAGAATTGCGCTTGTCGCGGTCCTCGCGTTCGCCGCCTGCAAACCGCCGCCCACCGATGCGGGGCTCGACCGCGCGATGCCTGCCGAAGAACCAATTTTCGCATCCGACCCACTCCCCTCGCCCGACACCGAAGGCGCAATGTGGGCACCTTCAACCGAGGAGGGACGGATCATCTACGGTAAGCCGGGCGAACCAGCGCTCGTGTCGCTCGAATGCGTGGAGCGCGAAGGGCAGTCCGAGGCTTTGCGCATCACCCGCCTCTCACCGGCCGATGAAGGCGCAGGCGCCCTGCTTGCACTGATCGGCAATGGCGCAATCGGCCGGATCGAAGTCGATGCGACGGAGGTGGGAAGCCGCCATGTGTGGCAAGGCGAATTGCCCGCTGCGGACACCGCTTGGGAACCGCTCGCCGGACCGCGCCAGGTAACGGTCACCGTGCCCGGTGCCGGAATGGTAACCCTCAACCCGAGCGAGATGCCGTGGCAACTGCTGAACGAATGTCGCGGCAATCTCGAGGCTATCGACGAGCCCGAGGCAGAAGCCTCCGACTAGCCGATGCCGACGTCAGCGCCGCTCTTTTGAGGCACGATCGATCAGCATGTCGGTGGTGAGCACCTGCGGCAGCTGTTCCGGCTCGCTGGCACCCGGCTCGTACCACAAGTAGAGCGGCACGCCCGCAGCGCCCTGTTCGGTGAGGAAGCTCGTGATTTCCTCGTCGCGCACAGTCCAGTCGCCAACCATGGCGACGACGCCCGACTTTTCGAAAGCGTCTCGCACCGTCTCGCGTTCGATCGCCAGCCCCTCATTGACTTTGCAGGTCACGCACCAGTCGGCGGTGAACCAGAGGAAGACCGGCTGGCCACTCGCCCGCGCCTCGGCGAGCGCCTCGCGGTTGAAGGCAACGGGTTGGTGGATGCTTTCGGTCTTTTGGGAGGCTTGCGCTTCATAGCTCGATGGAAGAGCGAAGGCCCCGAAGATCAGGAAAGGCGCGGCGACGAGGCCAAATGCTGGCCACGCCATCTTGCCCGCTTTTTGCAGTCGGCCGACCACGCCGAGCGCGAGAACGATGCCGAACAGCATTACGATCGCAAACAATGCGAAACCACGTCCGCCAAGCTGGACGGTGAGCCAGACGAGCGCGAGTACGGTCAGCCCCATCGGGATCGCCATGATTCGCCGAAAACGCTCCATCCATGGTCCCGGTTTCGGTAGCATCGAGCGCAGGGCGGGAACAAAGCCGATGAGCAGGAAGGGAAGCGCCAATCCCAGCCCCAGCATCGCGAACAACAACAGCGCCATCGGCGCGGGCAGCAGCAGCGCCGCTCCCAAAGCCGCTGCCATGAACGGACCGGTACATGGTGTTGCCACAAACGCTGCCAGAAGCCCTGTGGCAAAAGCCCCGCCCGGCTTGCCGCTTTGGGTGATCGAGAGACCCGGAAGCTCGAACAGCCCGGCGAAGTTCACGGTGATGACGGTTGCAAGGACCAGCAACAGAACCACGACGCCCGGCTCCTGCAACTGGAACGCCCAGCCGACCTGTTCGCCCGCCGCGCGCAATGCCAGCATCACTGCGCCTAGGCCAACGCATGCGAGGACCACGCCCGCAGAATAGGCCAGCCCCTCCGAACGCGCCTGCGCTTCGCTTTCCCCTGCACGCGCCAGCGACAGTGCCTTCAGTGAGAGGATCGGGAACACGCAGGGCATGATGTTAAGCAACAGACCACCCGCGAGCGCACCGAGGATCAGCGTCCAGAGCGGCGGGGTCTGCATGCCGACCGGCCCCGCAATGAGCTTGCCGCCGGTCGTGACATCGCCCGGTGCAGCCTCGAAACGCACACCCGAACCGTCCCCGAATGCGAGGATGCCGGAAACTTCGTCAGCCTCGCCAGTGCCAAATTCGTCGAGTGGGATTTCGGCAATCAGCAGGTCGCCTTCGCGGCGGAAGGTCTGGGTGGCAGCGTATTCGACAAGCCGCTCATTGGCGATGAAAGCTCTGGGGCCTGACAATCCGACGCTCCCGGGCAACGGGATTGCGATGCGTAGTTTTCGCCCGGTGATTTCGAACGTCCCTTTGGCATCCAGTAGCGGCGCTACCTCCGCCCGCCAGCGCGCAAAATCGCCTCCTACGCCCGCTCTCAAAACAGCGTCCTGCGGCACGCACACGGTGTCGGTGCAGGCGAGATATTCGACGAAGCCGGTAAGCTCGGGAATGCCCTCGATCACAGCATCCTCGGGCACGCGCACCGGTACCAGCACGGTGAAGCGTCCCTTGTAGATGTGGTTCATCAGCCGCTCGTCGCCAACTTCCTGCACCAGCGTTTCGGGCACGGGATAGAGCGCCTCGCCCAACTCCCAGCCCTCGGGCAGCGCGAGTTGCAACTGCATGCCCTGCCCCGCATCGCCCGGGTTTTTCCAGTAGCCGTGCCATTCGTCCGAACGCGGGGTGAAGGCGAGCGCGAGCATCCATTCCTCGCCCGCGACCGGCATTCCGTCAGCGAGCAATTCGACCGAGATGTTTTCGTCACCGTAACGCGCCTCGGTACGAATCTCCTGCGCGCTCGCTGGCAGTGCAAGAGCACACATTGCGAGGAGCGCAACAAGCCATGCAGCGAAATGACGCATCGGAGAGGGGAACATTCTTGCCTCGAACACGGCGGAACCTCTAGGCGTGACAAGTGGTATTCGCAATGAACGCGCACAAGGTGATATTTTGAACAGTAACGACACACGCGATCTCGTGATCCTTGGCGGCGGACTCGTCGGCATGACGCTGGCGCTGGCGGCGGCGAAGCAGGGGCTGTCGAGCCACGTGATCGACCGCGCCGATCCGGCCGAGCTGACGCGCGAGGGTTTCGACGACCGCGCCACCGCTATCTCAACCGCGAGCTGGCACCTGTTCCGCAATATCGGCATTGCCGAAGGGCTGGAGGAATTCGCCTGCGACATCTCCGCGATCGCGGTGACCGACCAGAACAAGCCGGGGCGGATCGATTTCAAGCCCGAGCCGCACGAGGGCACGCTGGGGCGGATGTTCCCCAATCGCCGCCTGCGCCTCGCATTGTTCGAAGCCGCGGCGAAAGAACCGCTCATCAACTGGGTCTCGAAGGCCGAAGTGCGCGAGCGCCAGCGCAGCGAATATGGCGTCGCTGCGGTGATTGCCCGCGATGGCGGCGAGCCGGAAAAGCTCAAGGGCCGCCTCATGGTCGGCGCGGAAGGGCGCGGCTCGCCCACGCGCGACGCGGCGGGCATCACCATCGCCAAATGGGACTACCATCACCGCGCGATCATTGCGGGGCTCACGCATTCTAAGCCGCACGACAATGTTGCGTGGGAGATTTTCTATCCCGCAGGGCCGTTCGCGCTCCTGCCGATGAACGACGATCCCGACGGCACGCATCGCAGCTCGCTCGTCTGGACGGTCTCCGAAGAGGACGGCAAGGGCGTAATGAAACTGGGCGACCGCGCATTTCTCGCCGAAGTGCAAAAGCGCATGGGTGACGTCCTTGGCGAGGTCACCAGCGTCGGCGCGCGGTCGAGCTGGCCGCTCGGTTTCCACCACACCGCCAAGATCACGGGCGAGCGGCTCGCGCTCATCGGAGACGCCGCGCACGGCATTCACCCGATCGCGGGACAGGGCCTCAACCTTGGCCTGCGCGATGCGGCGGCGCTCGTCGAAGTGCTGACGGACGGTGCGCGCATCGGCCTCGACCCTGGCGATGCGCAATTGCTCAAACGTTACGAGAACTGGCGCGGGCTCGACAGCTTCATGGTCGCGCTTGCAACCGATGGCCTCACCCGCTTGTTTGGCGTGCCGGGCAAGGCAGCCAGCGCGATCCGCCGCCTCGGCATGGCAGGCGTACAGCGCACAGGGCCGCTGAAGCACTGGTTTATGGACGAGGCGCGCGGCGTCTCGGGCGACCTGCCCGAACTGCTCAAAGCCTGAGAAAGTCTATTCGCCGCCCGACGTACCGACCGGGCTCGGCTGCTCGATCCGGTTACCCGCACCGTCGCGCAAGCCTCTCTGGTCGAGCACGGCGGCGGTTTCGATATTTTCGAGCGCGGCCATCACGTCGCGAAACTTCTCGGCATCGGCGATCCACGCCTCGGCTTTTTCGGCACCGGGCATGTTGCGGATTTCGTCGATCGCATTCTGGTAACGACCCTGTTCGAGCGCATAGCGTGCGCGTTCGAGGCGTCTTTCCGGCTGCGGCGACGGTGTGCTTCTGCGCCGGATGACGAAGAGTTCGCTCAGTTCGCGCTTGAACGAGGCCCAGGACGGCCCCTCATCACGCTCCGCCAGCTGCGGTCCAAGGCCCTCGAGCCGCGCCAGCAGCGTGTCCAACCTGATCGGCGGATCGATGCGCGAGAAATTGATGATCGTGTTGACCGCATTGGGCCGCTCGTCGCCGAAACGCAGACGCAGTTGGTCGGCAAGATAGCCGAGCTCGTCCCCCCGCTCGATCACGCGACGGGTGGCAAAAGCAATCAGCAGGGCCTCGGCGCGCGCGGCATTGCCCGCTGCGGCCTGCGCCTGGAGGTCGAGCCGGGCGAGCCGCTGCTCGGCCGCGGCAAGGCGCTGGTCGAGCCCGCCCTGCTGCTCGGCAAGGCCGGTAACCGCCTCGACCGCTTCTTCGGCGCTTGCGGTTTCGCTTGGGCTGGCGAGCGGCGTCGGGGATGGGGAAAGCGCGCCGGTGGGCGATGCGGTGGGGCTCGTCGAAGCGAGTGCGGCAGGCTGTCGGGTATCCACCGCCTCCTGCTCGCTCACATTGTACCAGACGACATAGCCGACCAGCAGGCCGCCAATTGCAAATGAAGAAATTGCTGCCAGCAACATGCCTTTCCCGGAGGAAGGCTTTCGCCGGCTTCCATACTTAGAAGCCATCGTTTCCCGTTCTACGACCCGTGTTTTCGCGCCTTTTTGGCGTCTCCCACCGCCCTGTTATTGGCACAAGGTTTCCACCAACGCCAGAAGGTCGGCATCGGTGGGCTGCGGTGATACGTGGATAGCGCCCCAATTCTTTCCCGCGGCTGAAGCGATGCGCGGACCAAGTGCAGCGATTTCGAGTGACGAGCGGTCGATGCCAAGCTCATCGCACTCGCGCGCGAAATGGCGTGCGGCAATCGCGGAATGGAGCAGGATCACGGTTCGCGTCCCGTCGGAAGGCAAAGCTGCCCGGTCAAGCGGAAGGGCGACACTTTCGTAAGCGGTAACCGTTCCGACAGTTATTCCCTCAGGCACGTTCAGCGATACTCTTTCGACCCCGGAGATCCTCAAGAGGCGCGCGGGAGGTTCGATCCTGTCGAGAACGTCTTGCAGACCGCCTTTGCCAACCACCCCCACGTCAAATCCGAAGTCTCGAACCGCCTTTTCGGTCGCTTCGCCAACAACATGCGCGACAAGACCGAGAAACTGGTTGAGGTTCTTGCCGCCATGCCGGATTGCATTTGCGCTTCCGATCAGGAGACCGTCGAAGTCTTCGGGTTCTGGCGGATCCCAGGGGAGCGGTCGGATCTCGAACAGCGGCACACCGACCATATCGAGGCCCCGCGCGCGGCCCGCCTCGAGCGTCGCGGAAAGCCCCGGCTCGGGCCGGATGGCGATTATCCTGGTCATCCGTCCTGCTGAAAGAGCCCGGTGATCGCCGGACTGGCTCGTTCGAGAAGATCGGCAGCGAGCGCCCTCACCTCCTCGTGCCTTCCCGGCTCGAAGTGGGCGGTGCCTTCGATACGCTCGGAACCATCGGCACTAAACAACGCTGCTCGAAGGATTTTTTCCTCACACACCACCGCAACTGGTGAATGGCATGTCCCGCCCAGCGCGGCGAGAAGCGCGCGTTCGGCTTCGAGTTCGGCGCGCGTGGGCGCATGATCGATGGCGGCGAGCGCTTTGGTCGCTCCGGAGTTTCCGGCGAGACATTCGATCACGATCACGCCCTGTGCCGCGGCAGGAATCCAATCGTCCGTCTCGAGCGGAGTGCCGACATCGGACTGCCCCAATCGTTCTAGCCCCGCTGCTGCGAGGAACGTCACATCCGCCTCGCCCGCCTCGAGCTTGCCCAGCCGGGTGGCTATATTGCCCCTGAAGGTCACGACTTTGCAGTCGGGGCGGAGGTTGAGCAGTTGCGAGGCGCGGCGCGGCGCGCTCGTCCCTACAACGGTCCCTTGCGGGATGGCGGCAATGCTCTCCGCGCCCACAAGGCTGTCACGCCTGTCTGCACGTGGCAGGCAGGCGGCAAAATGCAGTTCGGTCGGCCGGATCGTCTCGACATCCTTCGCCGAGTGGACCGACGCATCGATCCGCCCTTCGGCGAGCCAGATGTCGAGTTCCTTGGTCCAGAGCGCCTTGCCGCCGATCTCGGAAAGCGGACGGTCCAGCACTTTGTCGCCACTCGCGGTCACGGGCACGAGCTCGACCTCGTCCTCCGCCCAGCCGTGCGCCGCACAGAGCCGCTCGCGCGTTTCCATAGCCTGCGCCACGGCCAATGGCGAATTGCGCGTCCCCAGGCGCAGTTTGGCGCCCCCTGCTTGTGCATTACTTCCCATCGCTGCGCTTGCCCTAGCCCGCGCATCAACTAGATGGAAGCGTGATGGGATCGGAACCGCATATTGTCCTCGGAATAGAATCGAGCTGTGACGAGACGGCGGTTGCGCTCGTCACCTCGGATCGCCGTATCCTTGCCCAGCGTATAGCGAGCCAGGAAGCGGAACACGCCCCATATGGCGGCGTTGTCCCTGAAATCGCAGCGCGCGCCCATGCCGAACGGCTCGCGCCGATGCTCGAAGGGGTCATGGATGATGCGGGACTGGAATTGAGCGACCTCGACGCGATTGCGGCTACCGCGGGGCCAGGGCTGATCGGAGGGGTTATGGTCGGTCTCGTCAGCGCAAAGGCGCTGGCTATGGCGGCTGACAAGCCGCTCATGGCGATAAACCACCTCGAAGGGCACGCTCTGTCCCCGCGCCTCGCCGACGAGGCGCTCGATTACCCCTATTTGCTATTGTTGGTTTCCGGCGGTCACTGCCAGATTCTCAACGTCGAGGGTGTGGGCGAGTATCGTCGCCTTGCGACCACGATCGACGACGCGCTGGGCGAAGCTTTCGACAAGACCGCGAAAATCCTGGGGCTGGGCTTTCCGGGCGGTCCTGCGGTCGAAGAACTGGCTTGCGACGGCGATCCTAACGCCGTCCCCCTTCCCCGCCCGATGAAAGGCAGCGCCGAGCCGCATTTCTCTTTCGCCGGCCTGAAGAGCGCGGTCCTGCGCGCGGTCGAAAGCGGCGAACACAAGCCCGCTGATATTGCCGCGAGCTTTCAGCAGGCAGCGGTGGATTGCCTTATCGACCGGCTCGAAAAGGCGCTGAGCGAAAACGGCGCGAGCCCATCTCTCGTTGTCGCCGGCGGCGTTGCTGCGAACCAGACTATCCGCGCTGCGCTCGAGCAGCTGGCCGAAAGCCACGCAATGCGCTTCGTCGCCCCGCCGCTGGCTTTGTGCACGGACAATGCCGCGATGATCGCCTGGGCGGGTTGCGAAAGGATTGCCGCTCAAGCCGGTGAATTGCAGTCCGACCCGCTTGATTTCAAGGCGCGCCCGCGCTGGCCGCTCGATCCGGAAGCTGAAAGCGTTCGCGGCGCTGGGGTGAAGGCATGAGCGAAAAAGCCACTATAGGCGTTATCGGCGCAGGCGCTTGGGGCACTGCATTGGCTCAGATGTTGAGCACCGACGGGCGCGACGTGTTGATCTGGGCCTACGAAGCGGAAGTTGTCGAGGCCATCAACGCCGAACGCCGCAACCCCATGTTTCTTCCCAGCGCGCATTTGAACGAGACGATCCGCGCAACCGGCGACCTTGCCGAACTCGCCAGGCTCGACACGCTCCTATGCGTTACTCCGGCGCAAGTGATGGGCAAGGTTCTGGGCGAATTGCCCACTGCACCGCGCGACCTTGTTCTGTGTTCGAAGGGGATCGAAGCCGGCACGGGCAGGCTGATGAACGATGTCGCGCGCGAAGCCTCTCCCGGAAGCGAGATCGCCGTCCTCTCGGGCCCGACTTTCGCGCATGAAGTGGCCGCTGGTCTGCCGACGGCCGTTACGCTCGCCTGCGAAGGCGGACGCGATCAATGGGAGCGCCTCTCCCCAACCATCGCACGGCCCGCATTCCGGCCATATTATTCCGATGATGTGACGGGCGCGGAGATCGGCGGATCGATCAAAAATGTGCTCGCCATTGCGTGCGGCGTGGTCGATGGGCTCGAGCTTGGTCAGAATGCACGCTCGGCGCTCATCGCGCGCGGCTACGCGGAAATGCAGCGTTTCGGTGAGGCGCTCGGAGCGCAGGCGGAAACCTTGTCCGGCTTGTGCGGGCTGGGCGACCTCGTCCTCACCTGCTCGTCGACTTCGAGCCGCAATTTCTCGCTCGGCAAGGCGCTGGGTGAAGGCAGGAGTGCTTCCGAGCTGATGAGCGACCGCCGCACGGTCGCCGAAGGCGCGCACACCGCGCCGGTGCTCGCCCAACTCGCGGACAATCGCAGTATCGCGATGCCGATCACGATTGCGGTCAACGCAATCCTCGATGGCGAAAACCCGCGCGAAGTCGTTGCCCGGTTGCTTGCAAGACCACTCACCGCCGAACAGCCCGGCGACCAGTCGGATATATCGTGAGCGACAAGACAGCACCTCCGGCTCAACCCGAACCTGCAAAAGGCGGGGACGATATGGCAACGCTCGCCAAGGGCGGACGTACCAACACGATGGGTTTCGTCATCCGCCTGCTGGGGAATATCCCGTTCCTCTTCATCGGCTACCGCCTCTACGGCGTCGAAGCGATGGGCCGGTTCGCTGCGGCTTTTGTCATTATCGAGATTTTCGCGCTCGTGTGCGCGCTGGGGGAGAAACGCGGTCTCGCCCAGCGGCTTACCGAAGGGGTCGAGGATCGCGAGGGCACTCCCTCGAACCTCGTCTTCGACGGTATGCTCGCGTCGCTTATCTGTTCGGCGCTTGCGGTCATTTTGCTGCTGATCTTCCCCGCGATCATTTTTCCGAGTGGGACGAGCAGCGATTACGACATGTGGATGATCGCTGCTGTGCCCGCTTTCGCGCTCACCGAAATCCTGCTCGCGGCCCAGGCCTATCGCTATGATATCGCGACCACCGTGCGCGCACGGGCCATTGTCGAGCCGTGGACGCGATCGATCCTCGTCGGCGTCTTGTTCTATGTGCCCGGGGTTGCGCAAGGCGGGCTTTCGCTCGCCTTCCTCGCTTCGATCTACGCCGGGCTTCTGATTGCCGCCTATTCGTTCTATCGCACCTATGGCATGCCTACAGGATGGCGGCCGCGCCCGCGCTATCTTGGCAAGCTGGCGGCCCGCGCACTGCCGCTGGTCGGCGCCGACGTGATTGAGCGCGGGACGAGGCTGATCGATGTGTTCCTGCTCGGCCAGTTCACTTCGCCAGCGGCAGTGGGCATCTATTTCTTCGCCAAGGAAATCGCGAGCCTGCCGCAAAAGCTCAAATCGAGTTTCGAGCCGATCCTCTCGCCGGTCATCACGAAAAACCTCAAGATCGGGAATATGGAGGCGATTGCGGCGCAGGTTCGGCAAGTGGGTTTCTGGATCATTGCGCTTCAACTTGGCATCGCGTTGATGATCGCTATTCCCGGCGAGGCGGTGATGGGCCTGGGCGGCCCCGCCATCGTCGGCGGTACAGGCGCGCTTGCATTGTTGCTCGCTGCTGAAGTCGTCGCCTCGATGGCGGTCGTTTCGGAAAGCGTGCTGGTCTATATCGCGAAAAAGCGGAACCTTGCGATCTCGGTCGGGGTCATAACCTCGCAGGCACTGATGACGGTCGGGTTCATCCTCCTTGCAAGGCACCTTGGCCTCGATGAGGGCTTCATGGCTGGGGGTGCCGCGCTCGCGCTGTTCATCGCGCTCGGCCTCTCCAGCATCGTCAAGGCGGCAGTCCTGAAGAACCTCCTCAAGGCACCGGTGTCGAACTGGCGCTGGGCGCTCGTCTGGGCAACCGGACCAGCGGTGATCGTCGGATTTTGCGCGACGCTGCTTCCCGAATGGGCAGAGCTCGTCTTCGGCACGCCCGCTATCCTTGGCACCTACCTCTACGTCATCTGGAAGCGCGGCTTCGGACCAGAGGACAAGGTGCTTTTCAAAAAGAATATCGTGCCAGTCGATCCCGAACCGGAGCCTGCCAAGCCCGCCTGAGGTAAGGATTTCGCGCCATCACGACGCCCCAACATTTCGCAAGGCTTACAACGCGTTCAGAAGTCGTTCACTCGATTCGTCGATCCTCGGGCACGGGTAATCGGGGAGAGTGCCAATGCGTTTTTCGGGCTTTGCAGCAATCGTCGTTCTCGGCGCGATAGTAACAGGATGCGCCGGTCAGTATGACAGTGACGTGGCCAGCACCGGAACGCCCGAGGGGGAGATAGCCCAAGCCCCTCCACCTCCGCCCCCGCCCCCACCACCTCCACCTCCACCTCCACCAGCCGCCATCACTGGCGATGAGACCGCGATTATCGTCACCGGCTCGCGCAGGGTGGAGCGGAATTACGCATCGCCAAACGCGGTGACCGTCGTATCGGGCGAAACCTTCGTCCCGGCAGTCCGCGTCGCAACCGATCCGGGGCGCGAGCGCTATGACGGCAAGGAAGTCTCGCCGGTCAAACTCGTGGCGGCAGAGCCCGTCTCAACCTTCTCCGTGGACGTCGATACGGGTGCCTATGCGAATACGCGCCGGTTCCTCAGCCAGGGCATGATGCCGCCTAAGGCCGCCGTCCGGACAGAGGAGATGATCAACTACTTCCGCTATGACTACGAGCGGCCAGCGGACCGCTCGCGGCCTTTCACCGTCACCACCGATGTGGCGAAGACACCTTGGAACGAGGACACCTACCTGATGAGGATCGGCCTTCGCGGATACGATCTGCCGCAAGAGGACCGTCCGCCTACCAATCTCGTGTTCCTGATGGACGTATCGGGATCGATGGGTTCGCCCGACAAATTGCCGCTGGTGAAGACTGCGCTTTCGGGCCTTGCAGGAGAGCTGGGCGAGCAGGACCGGGTTTCGATCGTAGTCTATGCAGGCGCTGCGGGCCTGGTGCTCGAGCCGACCAATGACACCCGCAAGATCCGCCGGGCACTCGAGGAACTCCGCGCAGGCGGGTCGACGGCTGGCGGCGCCGGTCTCCAGCTCGCCTACAACATCGCTGAAGACAACTTCATCAAGGGCGGCGTCAACCGCGTGATCCTCGCCACCGACGGCGATTTCAATGTCGGAGTGTCCGACCGCGATGCGCTGGTCGAACTGATCGAGAATTACCGCGACCGCGACATCACGCTGACAACGCTCGGCTTCGGCACGGGCAATTACAACGAAGCGATGATGGAGCAGATCGCCGATCACGGCAACGGCAACTACTCCTACATCGACAGCGCGCTCGAAGCGAAGAAGGTGCTGGGAGAGGAGATGACCTCGACCCTTTTCACCATCGCCAAGGACGTGAAGATCCAGGTCGAATTCAACCCGGCTGTGGTGAGCCAGTATCGCCTCGTCGGTTATGAAAATCGCATCCTTCGCGAAGAGGACTTCAACAATGACAAGGTCGATGCGGGCGATATCGGTGCCGGACACCAGGTAACCGCGATCTACGAGATCGTTCCGACCGGAAAGCAGGGCTGGATTCCGCGCCGCCGCTATGAAGACCCTATGCCGGCCGCGGCGAGCAAGAAATTTGCCGAAGCAGCGCATGTGAAGCTGCGCTACAAACTGCCCGGTGGCAACAAGTCCACGCTGATCGACACGGTTGTCAGCTACGAACAAATGCGCCGCGCCAAGGCACCTCGAGGCGACTTTGCCTTCGCCACATCGGTCGCCGCCTTTGGACAGGTTCTGCGCGGCGATGCCTTGATGATGGATTTCGATCACGAGGATATCGGCGAGCTGGCAGGGCAGCAGGACAATTTCTGGCGGCAGGAATTCCTGCAGCTCAATGCTCTTGCAAGCGGCATGAAAAACGGCGGCTGACGCCCTGTTTTCGCCACCAATCGGGCCGGTCCCCGCCTGTGCGGGAGACCGGCCCTTTTGCATGCGCGCCGCGCCCTGCTAAAGCGCCCGCGCGAATGTTTCGTCTGACAAAGAGAGATTACAATCCATGTCGCCTGAATTCCTTGAAGCGCTTCCGCTGGCCATCATCGCCATCGTCGTCCTCCTGCTCGGCATCTGGCTCGTCATGCGGCTCGGCAAGAGCACGACTGTTACCGGTGAGACCGATGGCGATGTGCTCGATGAAGGTGCCGAACGCGCGAGGCGCAACCAGGCGCTGATCGATGCGCCCAAGGCCGTGTCCCAAGATGTGGGTGTAACCTCGGCCAATGCGAATTCCGACAAAGTCGCTGCTGCGCGCGCTTCAACGGATGCCGAAGCCGGCGTAAGCGTCGCGCCGACGGCCGGAGATCCGGTGCCCGAGCCTGTGCCGGCACCCGAACCTGCTCCGGCTCCGGCTCCGGCTCCGGCTCCAGCAACCGCTGCGGTGGAATCCGGCGAGGCCGACGACCTTCGACAGATCAAGGGTGTTGGCCCCAAGCTTGTAACCATTCTTGCCGAGCAGGGCGTTACCCGCTTCGAACAGATCGCAGCATGGACCGACGCCGACATCGCCCGCATCGACGCAACTCTCGGCAGGTTCGCCGGCCGGATCGAGCGCGACCAATGGGTCGCTCAGGCCAAGCTCCTTGCCGCAGGGGAGAGCACGGAATTTTCAGAAAGGTTCGGCCAAAATAAGTGACTTACCGGGGAACCTTACTCCGCCAAATCTGTTACGTTTCCTTAGAGGGATAAGAAACAGCTGGTGGGGAGAGGATAAAATGACTCAAAGAATACTGGTCGCGGAAGACGAAATGATCGTCGCATTCGACCTGTGCGATACGGTCGAAGAAGCCGGGTTCGAGGTCCAGGGGCCGCATGCCGGAATTTCGGATGCGATGCTCGATTTCCAGAAGGAAAAACCCGATCTGGCGATCCTCGATATCGAGCTCGATGACGGGATCGTTTTCCCCCTTGCTCAGAAACTCGCGGCAGAAGATGTGCCGATCATCTTCCATTCGGGTCGCCATTCGCGCGAAGAAGTCAAGGCTCGGTTCCCGGATGCGGTAACGCTTGCCAAGCCCTGCCCCCCGACGATGATGCTCCAGACGGTCAACAAGGTCCTGCAGGCCGCCTGAGCGCACCTTCGCGCTTTTCTCAAGCCCACCGGTCGCCTAGTCTCTCCAATCGAGAGAGACAGGAGAGCCGCGCTTGCACGACGAAATCTACCCCGTCCCCGAAGATTGGGCCACATCCGCCAAGATCACCGCCGCCGATTACCAGGCGATGTACGCCCGATCGATCGAACAGCCCGAGGAATTCTGGCGCGACGAATCCCGGCGGATCGACTGGATTAAGCCGTGGGAGACCTTGCGCGAAGTCAGTTACAACGCCGAGGATTTCCGCATCGGCTGGTTCCTCGGCGGCAAGCTCAACATCACGGCAAATGCGCTTGACCGGCACCTCGAGACGCGCGGCGATACGCCCGCGATCATCTGGGAGCCGGACCATCCCGATACGCCGGGCCGCACGATCACCTATCGCGAACTGCACGCCGAGGTTTGCCGGCTCGCCACTGTCCTGAAGGCGCAGGGCGCGAAGAAGGGCGACCGCGTCACGATATATCTTCCCATGGTGCCCGAAGCCGCCATCGCCATGCTCGCCTGCGCGCGGATCGGCGCGGTGCATTCGGTCGTATTTGCAGGCTTCTCTCCCGATGCGCTCGCGGGACGGATCGAGGATTGCCAATCGGACATCGTCCTTACCGCCGATGAGGGCCTTCGCGGCGGCAAGCCCATCCCGCTCAAGGCGAATGTCGATGCGGCGCTCGAAAAGGCACCGGTCGGAACCGTCATCGTCTATCGCCACACCGGCAGCGATGTCCCGATTAAAGAGGGCCGCGACGTCTGGTGGCACGAGGCGATGGCCGATGCCTCGCCCGAATGCGAACCCGAAGTGATGGACGCCGAAGACCCGCTCTTCATCCTCTACACCTCCGGCTCGACCGGAAAGCCCAAGGGCGTGCTCCACACCACCGGTGGCTATGCTGTGTGGACGAGCATGACGCACGAATATGTGTTCGATTATTCGCCGGGGCAGATTTACTGGTGCGCGGCCGATGTTGGCTGGGTCACCGGGCACAGCTACATGGTCTATGGCCCGCTCATCAACGGCGCGACTCAGGTGATGTTCGAAGGCGTGCCCAACTACCCCGATTTCTCCCGCTTCTGGCAGGTCGTCGACAAGCACAAGGTCGAAATTTTCTACGCTGCGCCCACCGCCCTGCGAGCCCTGATGCGCGAGGGCGATGAATGGGTGACAAGGACCGATCGCTCCTCGCTGCGCCTGCTCGGCACGGTGGGCGAACCGATCAATCCCGAAGCGTGGGAGTGGTATCACCGCGTCGTCGGCGAGCGGCGCTGCCCGATCGTCGATACATGGTGGCAGACGGAAACGGGCGGCGCGATGATCACCCCGCTGCCCGGCGCGACCGCGCTGAAACCCGGCAGCGCGACGAAGCCGATGTTCGGCGTGCAGCCCGCTCTGGTCGATCCCGAAAAGGGAACGCTGCTCGAAGGGGCAACTTCCGGCGCGCTCGTCATCACCGACAGCTGGCCCGGCCAGATGCGCACCGTCTACGGCGATCACCAGCGCTTCTTCGACACCTATTTCAGCCAATATCCGGGTTATTATTTCACCGGTGACGGATGCCGCCGCGACGAAGATGGCTATCACTGGATCACCGGACGGATCGACGACGTCATCAACGTCTCGGGTCACCGGATGGGCACCGCCGAGATCGAGAGCGCGCTGGTCGAGCATGACAAGGTCGCAGAAGCCGCAGTCGTCGGCATGCCGCACGAGGTGAAAGGACAGGGCATCTATGCCTATGTAACAACCATGGAAGGCGTCGAGGATAGCGACGATCTGCGCCGCGAACTCGTCAAATGGGTGCGCAAGGAAATCGGCCCGATCGCAACGCCAGACGTGCTGCAATTTGCGCCCGGCCTCCCCAAGACGAGGAGCGGCAAGATCATGCGCCGCATCCTCAGGAAGATCGCCGAAAACGACACCGGCAACCTGGGTGACACCTCGACATTGGCGGACCCTTCTGTAGTGGAAGATCTTCTCGCGAACCGACCCGCTACTTGACGGGTTGAAACCCCGCCCCGCACCTGCGAGAGAGCGCTCGCGAAAATAGTTTCAGGAGTAACCAATGGCCGGGATGGTGCCATTCAACTGGGAAGACCCCTTCGACCTCGAAAGCCAGCTGACCGAGGATGAGCGGATGATCCGCGACAGTGCGAATGCTTTTGCGCAGAGCGAACTCCAGCCGCGCGTGATTCAAGCGTTTCGCGAGGAAGTGGACGCCCCCGAACTCTTTCCGCTGATGGGACAGGCAGGCCTGCTCGGCGCGACCATCCCTGAAGAATATGGCGGGGTTGGCGCGAGCTATGTCGCCTACGGCCTCATCGCGCGCGAGATCGAGCGGGTGGACAGCGGCTACCGATCGATGGCGAGCGTGCAGTCGAGCCTCGTGATGCATCCGATCCACGCATACGGATCGGAAGAACAGCGCCGCAAATACCTCCCCGGCCTTGCAAGCGGCGAACTGATTGGCTGCTTCGGCCTTACCGAACCCGATGCCGGTTCGGACCCTGCTGGCATGAAAACCGTCGCGAAGAAAGACGGCGACGGTTACGTCATCAACGGCTCGAAAACGTGGATCTCGAACTCACCCTTTGCCGATGTCTTCGTGGTCTGGGCGAAGAGCGAAGAGCATGGCGGCGGCATTCGCGGCTTCGTGCTCGAAAAGGGGATGAAAGGTCTGTCGGCCCCCAAGATCGAGGGCAAGATCTCGCTGCGCGCATCGACCACCGGCATGATCGTGATGGACGATGTGAAGGTTGGCGCGGACGCGCTGCTTCCCGACGTTCAGGGCCTCAAGGGACCATTCGGCTGCCTCAACCGCGCGCGCTACGGCATATCGTGGGGCGCGATGGGCGCAGCCGAATTCTGCATGCATGCGGCGCGGCAATACGGGCTCGACCGCAAGCAGTTCGGCCGCCCGCTCGCCGCGACGCAATTGTACCAGAAAAAGCTCGCCGACATGATGAGCGATATCGCGCTCGGACTTCAGGCGAGCCTTCGCGTCGGCCGCCTGATGGACGAGGGGCGTTTCGCGCCCGACATGATCTCGATCGTCAAGCGCAACAATGTCGGCAAGGCGCTCGATATCGCTCGTCAGGCGCGCGACATGCACGGCGGCAACGGCATTTCCGAAGAGTACCAGGTCATCCGCCACGCGGTGAACCTGGAGACGGTGAACACCTACGAGGGAACCCACGATGTCCACGCGCTGATCCTCGGCCGCGCGATTTCGGGTATTGCGGCGTTTTGATGGGGAGCGGCGAGCGGGATAGCGGCGAAGGGACCAAGATGAAGCTTTACGGCTATTACCGTTCCTCGACCTCCTATCGCCTGCGCATTGCGCTCGAGCTGAAGGGGCTCGACTACGAAAACATTCCCGTGAACTTGCTTAAGACCGAGCAGAAAGACCCGGCTTTCACCAGCCGCAATCCGTTCGGCAGCGTCCCTATGCTCGAGGCGGGCGGGCGCGACCGCGCTCAGTCGATGGCGCTGCTCGAATGGCTCGACGAGGCCTATCCGGAAAAGCCGCTGCTACCCGCCGATATCGAAGATCGCTACACCGTGCGCGAACTCGCCTATGCAATAGCGACAGAGCTGCACGCGCCGCTCAACCTGCCCGTACTCAAATACCTGAAAGACCCGCTCGGGCATTCGCAGCCAGTCATCGATCAATGGTATCGCCACTGGCTGCGCCGAACTCTTGCGCCGGTCGAGGAACGGCTGGAGCAGCTTGGCACGGGCGACTTTCTGATGGACGGCCCCGGCATGTTCGAGACCGTGCTCATTCCGCAAATCTACAACGCGCGCCGCTTTCATTACGACCTATCGGATTCCCCGCGCATCTGCCGGATAGAGACCGCCTGCCTCGCGCTCCCCGCTTTCCAGCGCGCGCATCCCAACAACCAACCGGACAATCCCGAGAAAGGCTGAAGCCTCATGAAACTCGCAACGATCGCCGATGGCACCCGCGACGGCAAGCTCGTCGTCGTTTCGAAAGACCTCACCCGCTACTGCGCGGCCGACAACATCGCGCCCACGCTGCAGGCGGCGCTTGACGATTGGGCAAGGATTGCACCCGAACTCGAGGTTTTGGCTCGCGATGTCGAGCATGAGGCGGTGCCGTGCGAACGGTTTCACGAACGCGAGGCGCACTCCCCCCTCCCTCGCGCCTATCAATGGGCGGACGGCTCGGCCTATATCAATCACGTTGAATTGGTGAGGAAGGCGCGCGGTGCCGAAGTGCCCGAAAGCTTCTATCACGACCCGCTGATGTACCAGGGCGGCAGCGACGGTTTCCTGCCACCGCGCGGCGACATTCCGTTGGGCGACGCCGCATGGGGCTGCGACATGGAGGGCGAGGTCGCGGTCATCACCGACGACGTGCCCATGGGCACCAGTGCCGAGGACGCCGCCGATCACATCAAGCTCGTCATGCTGGTAAACGATGTGAGCCTGCGCGGCCTGATCCCGGCCGAGCTTGCCAAGGGCTTCGGCTTTTTCCAGTCCAAGCCCGCCAGCGCCTTCTCACCCGTCGCGGTGACGCCGGACGAGCTTGGCGATGCGTGGAAGGACAGCCTCATCCACCTGCCGCTGATGGTCGATTACAATGGCGAGCCCTTCGGCCGCGCGAATGTCGGGGTCGATGCGACCTTCAACATGGCGCAGCTCGTGGCGCACGCAGCCAAGACGCGCAATCTCGGCGCGGGCTCAATCATCGGATCGGGCACGATCAGCAACAAGGGCGAGGATGGCGGCCCGGGCAAGCCGGTTTCCGAAGGCGGCCTAGGCTATTCGTGCATCGCGGAAATCCGCATGATCGAGACGATCCGCGATGGCGAGCCCAAGACCCGCTTCATGCGCGCCGGCGACACCGTGAAAATCGAAATGCGCGATGCCGAAAACCACTCGATCTTCGGCGCAATCGAACAGACGGTCGTGGAGGCCTAACCCTCCACCAGCGACCGGCGGCGCTCGCGCCGACCTTCGCGGCGCTCGTCGATCTTGTCGACGAAGCAGTGGTTCACATCGCGGTGCTCGGCCTCGTCGGCGCGCACAGCGATGATGACGTCGCGCAGGCGCGCATCGCTCGGCAGCTGCCAGTAATCGATCGCGATCTGCGGCGCGGGTACGTTTTCGTGGCGACCCGCATCAACCTCGGCGAGGTACTGGGTGTAGCTGTAAACCGCTTCCTCCTCGAAGTAGCCGACCACGCGATGAGCGGTGCGCGGCGCGAACAGGTAAAGGAAGAAGTAGAAGTTGTAGAAAATCAGCTGCACCGCGATGATCAGGGCGCGTTCAAACCAGTTGGGCTGCGCGATCTCGATGAAAGTCATGAGGTGCATCCGCTCGTTCTCGGCCTCGTCGAGAAGGGTACGGATCCAACCCTCGTCATCGCGCATATAGCGCAGCGCTTTAAGATGCTGCCACAGCCCGCCGACCATTCCAGGAACAGCGGCGACAGTTTCGAGCACGACAGCGCGGTGGCCGTAGCGTGTAGCGAAGAATTTGTCCGCGAAGAAACGCAGCAGTTTCACAAAGGAAAAGGCAACGCGGTCGCTCAGCGATTGCGGCGCGACATGTATGTCCAGATCGGCGTCTCGATTGACCTGACGAACCAGCGGGCGAGTATCGATTTGTTGCATGGCGGGGCTCTCCATTTCGTGCCCCGAATATAGCGATCAGCCGCTCCGCTTACCCGCGAAACCGGCACACCAAGTGTTCGCTTTCATGCAACAATCAGAACCCGAGGCTCTCCGCGACTGCAGAATTTACAATCTTGCCCTTATGCACGTTGAGCCCCGGCTTGAGGTACGGATCACGTTCGCACGCCTCGATACCATGCTTCGCCAGCGCAAGACCGAAGGGCAAGGTCGCGTTGTTTAGCGCGTAGCTGGAGGTGTGCGGGACGGCGCCCGGCATGTTCGCGACGCAATAATGGATGATATCGTCGACGAGATAGGTCGGGTCCTCATGCGTTGTCGGCTTGGAAGTCTCAAAGCAGCCGCCCTGATCGATCGCGACGTCAACCAGCACCGCGCGGTGCTGCATCAGGCCAAGCATTTCGCGCGTCACCAGTTTTGGCGCGCTCGCTCCCGGGATCAGGACCGCACCGACCACCACGTCTGCATCGGTGATCGCGTCTTCGATCGTGCCCGCGTTGGAATAGCGCGTGGTCGCGCGCCCCTGAAACATGTCGTCCAGCTCGCGAATGCGCGGCAGCGAGCGGTCGAGGATTTCGACATTCGCGCCGAGGCCCACCGCCATGCGTGCCGCCTGCGTGCCCACCACGCCGCCGCCGATCACGACTACCTTTGCCGGGAGCACTCCGGGAACACCGCCCATCAGGATGCCTCGACCGCCATTGTTCTTGTGGCTCGCCTGCGCGCTCGCCTCGATCGACAGGCGCCCTGCGACTTCACTCATCGGTGCAAGCAGCGGGAGTGATCCATCCGGCGCGGTCACGGTTTCGTAGGCGACGGCCGAAACACCACTTTCCATCAGCCCCTTTGCCTGTTCGGGATCGGGAGCGAGATGGAGATAGGTGAACAGGATCTGGCCTTCGCGCAGCTGCACCCATTCGTTTGGCTGCGGCTCCTTGACCTTCACCACCATTTCGGCGCGGGCAAAGACTTCCTCCGCGCTGTCGACGATTTGCGCGCCGACCTTGCGATAATCATCATCGGTCTTGCTGATGCCCAGACCGGCTCCGGTTTCGACGATGATGTCGTGCCCGTTGGTGACGTATTCGCGCGCAGCTTCCGGCGTCAGGCCGACGCGGTATTCGTGGTTCTTGATCTCTTTGGGGACGCCAACAAGCATTGATTCGCTCCTGGGGAATTCGCTGCCCCCCGTTACGCCTTGCGCAACAAAGTTTCAATTGAAACAAACGGAATTGTGCGCCATTTTGGCTCGGCAAGACGCTGTCGGAGCGACGCTTGGCTTTCCTACTTGCTGTGCCTCATGCAAGGGACGAGGAGGCGGCCACGCTCTTAGACAGCGTTTCAGGTTGGAGAAGTGTCAATTTCGTATTTTAAGCGAAAACCCGTTCTTTTCCAGACAATTAAGACCAAATAGGGCGCTTGACAGGGTGTCAACTTTGTCAACTTCGAAACCGAAGGATCGCCCGCACCCATTTCGCGAAGGAGCCACCCCATGACCGCCTACCCCACCGTAAAAATGTTCATTGGCGGCGAATGGATCGCCGATGGCGGGGACGGCTCGATGCCGGTCCACAACCCGGCAACCGAGGAAAAACTGGGCGACGCGCCCAAGGCTTCGAAAGAGCAGCTCGATGCAGCGCTCGCAGCGGCGGACGAGGCATTCCCGTCTTGGGCCGCCACTCCCGGTGCACAGCGCCACAAAATCCTCGCCCGCGCGGCCGATCTGCTTCGCGAGCGTGCGCCGCAGATTGCCCGGATCGTCACGCTCGAAGAAGGCAAACCGCATGCGCAGGCGCTGGGAGAGACGGTGGGCGCGGCGGACCTGATCGACTTCCTGGGCGAAGAGGCAAAGCGGCAAGGTGGGCGGCTTGTCCCGACCCGCAGTGCAAACCTGCTGCAACAGCGCGTGACACAGGAACCGATCGGCCCCGCCATGTTGTTCACGCCGTGGAATTTCCCGATAAACCTTCCTGCGAAGAAACTTGCAGGAGCGCTGGCGGCAGGCTGCTCGTGCATCCTTAAGCCTGCCGAAACCACCCCGGCCTCGGCACAGGCGCTAGTCGAATGCTTCACCGATGCGGGCGTACCGCCGGGTGCGATCAACCTTGTTTATGGCGATCCGGCGATGATTTCTAACCATCTCATCACCGCGCCCGCCACGCGCAAGGTCAGCTTCACCGGCTCGACTGCGGTGGGCAAGCAACTGGGCGCGCTAGCTGCACAGCACCTCAAACGCTTCACCGCCGAGCTTGGTGGACACGCACCGGTGGTGATCGGCGAAAGCGCCGATTTCGAGCGCACCGTTGCAGCTTGCGCGGGCACCAAGTTCCGCAATGCAGGGCAAGTCTGCGTGTCGCCAACGCGGTTTCTCGTCCACCGCAGTATTTACGACAAGTTCGTTGCCGAGTTCGCTGCGCACTCCGAAAAACTGAAGGTGGGCGACGCAAGTGCCGATGACAGCGTCGATATGGGCCCACTCGCCCACGCCGGCCGGGTCGAGGCCATGGTCGACCTGATGGGATCGGTCGGCGGCAATGACGGGGAGATCGTGACCGGCGGCGATGCGATTGCGGGCAAGGGTCACTTCTTCCAGCCAACTGTGATCGCCGGGCCTTCCACGCAAAGCCGGCTGATGACCGAAGAACCCTTCGGCCCGGTCGCGGGCATCGTGCCTTACGACGATATCGCCGAGGCGGTGAAAATCGCGAATTCGCTTCGCTATGGCCTTGCCGCCTATGCTTTCACCGCCTCGCTCGACGAAAGCCATTATCTCGGCAATTCACTGCGCGCAGGCATGGTCGCGATCAACCACTTCGCGGTGGGGTCGCCGGAAACCCCATTCGGTGGGATCGGCGATAGCGGGTTTGGTTCGGAAAGCGGCGTCGAAGGCTATCTCGGATACACCGAGACCAAGCTTGTCACCGTTGCGAAGGCCGGAGCATGACCTTCACGCTTGACGAAGGTCAGATTCGCGGCAGCCAGCGCGTAAAGGCGTTGAGCAGCGATTTCTTGTGATCGGGCATCGGACGAATGCGTCCGTATCGTGCCCGCCGCGAACTTTCGTTGCTATTACAAACGGTTCGACCGAACGAGTCCGGCCCACTCGAAATGATGGTTGGTATTTCCACTGATGTGCGTCCCGATTCGCTTTTTATTGTGAGCGTTAACTAACACTAAATCGGGGGCGACATGAGTCGAAATCGGGCCGGACGTTATTTTTATGCGGTGATGTCAAGCGGCGCGCGCAAATTTCTCCCGAAAAGCTCGCCGGTGTGGCGGTTGAGTTGAACCGATCAGCGATCGGTCCGCTGCGCCCCCGCTTCGCGAACCGCTTCGAGCGTCGGGTAACCGTTAACTGCCATCAGCAGGTCGGCTTCGGCGAGGATTGAGCGAAGCACCCATGCCGCGCCCTCCGCGCCGCCGATGGCAAGCCCATAGGTGTAAGGCCTGCCCACGCCCACCGCCCTCGCCCCTAGCGCGAGCGCCTTGACCGCGTCGGAGCCGGAACGGATGCCGCTGTCGAACAGCACCGGCACATCGCCTGCAGCCTTTACGATATCTTCGAGAAGGTCGATGGTCGCGATCCCGCCATTGGCCTGTCGCCCGCCGTGGTTCGAACAATAGATTGCGTCCGCCCCGGTATCGACGGCGCGGCGCGCATCGTCGGGATGGCAGATGCCCTTGAGGACGATCGGCATCTTGGTCACGTCCTTGAACCACTTCATGTCATCCCAAGTCAGCACCTGGCCGAACACGCCTGCGAACATCATGATCGCAGCTGCCATATCCTCCTCGGGCGGCTTGGCGAGCAGCGAACGGAAGACCGGATCGCAAAAGTAATTCTCGAGCACGCGCCCGCGCAGCTGCGGGAAGTTGGAGGCGTTGAGATCGCGCGGACGCCAGCCGGTCACCCAGGTGTCGAGCGTCACGACGAGCGCCTTGTAGCCGGCCTTCTCCGCACGGCCGATGAAGCTTTCGGCAAGTTCGCGATTGCGCGGCGTGTAAAGCTGGAAAAAGGCGGTGGTGTCGCCGCATGCTTCTTTCACATCCTCCAGCGGGTCGTTCGACAGAGTGGAGGCGCAGAACGGGATACCCGTCGTCGCCGATGCTTTCGCCGCGGCCATGTCACCGTGCCGGTCCTGCGTCGCCTCTCCGTTTACGCCCACCGGGGCCATGAAGAGCGGGGTTTCGAACTTCTCACCGAACAGCTTAATCGAAAGGTCGCGCTCAGAGCAGTCGACCATCATGCGAGGGATCATGCCCCAGTGCTGAAAGGCGCTCGCATTGGTGTCCTGCGTATGCTCGTCCCCGCAGCCGCCCGCGACGTAGTTCGTCATCATCGGGCCGAGCGCTTCGTGCGCCCGCTGTTCAAGCGTCGCGAAATCGACCGGGTAACGCGGCAGGTGCCCCTGCAGGCCGGCATTGTAGATTTCGTTCTGCATCCCGCCAAAATTGCTCATGCAGCTTCCTCTCCTGTCCCTTTTCTAAGGACAAGCTTGAACCAGATGCGCTGCGGACAGCAAGCGGTTTATGGGCGATCAACGAAACAGGCGCTGGATGTGGGGCCGCACGCGCAGAAACGCGACGTAGAGACGTTCGAGCACGCGCAAGACGTATCGGTTTCGGGCCAGCAGGCCGAACGGTCGAAGGACCGGGATAGCACGCCACATGGCGGCAAAGGCGGCTGCTCCGCTCAGCACTTTGCCATTCTCCTCGGCGTGGAAGCGTGCGAGAAGATCGGCCTGATCCACAGGGCAGTCTGAGTCACTCGATTGCGAGACGTCGATAAAGTCTATTGCATCCCGGCGATCGAGCCGACGCATCGCCGCAATCTCGCGAATGCAAAGGGGACATGCCCCATCGAACCATACTTTTACTTGTGGATCAGATGGGGTTGCCGAATTCATAGCCCGATCAAGGTGCGATTGAGCCACGGAATTTCAAGTTTAAAACTGGCGACAGCCCGCGCCGCGCTGTTAAGGATGTGCGCAAGAGACAAAGAGGAATTCTCGTGAATTTGACCCGCAAGACCGTCCACACTGCCTGTATCGCAATCGGCACCGCAGCTTTTCTCGGCGCATCGGGAGCGACTGCACAACCAATGCCGATCGACACCATCGACGAGGCCGTGCTCCTGAGCACGGTCAACGAGGAGACGGTCGCGCCCGCATTGGCGGTGGTGACCGGAAACCAACTCGTTTCGGTCGACGCCGACGGGAACCCGATGCTCATCGCAACGGCCACAAACGGTCTCCGCTTCGAAGTAAGGTTCCGGGCCTGCGAAGCAATTTCCGGGGAATCCAAGCGCCACTGCAAAGGCGTGTTCATCGTGGGAGTCTGGGACGCTTTGCCCGAGAGTGATCGCGCAGCCTTCGCAGACCTCATGACCGGCTTTTCGCGCCAAAACCCGGCGGTCAATGCTGGGTTAACGGGCGACGGCTCGCCATACCTCGTACGTTATGTCATAGCCGATTTCGGCACGCCGCAGGGCAACATGGTCTCGGAATTCGCAAATTACATCCGCAGCGCGACCGAGTTTCAGAACGCCATTGGATCGCTTTACACGCAATAGCGCCAGTGCCTTATTCAGGCTATTTTGCTGCGCAAGCGATCGCGGCGCTACCGCCTCTAGCCCTGCCCCCCGTTTAGTTTCGGCCCTCGACCTGGTTGATAAAGCGCGCAATCGCTATCGCGCGGCCAATGCCGTATCGCGCAATGCCGTAATCAGGATAGTCGGAGGAAGAGATGGGTGTGTCATCCGGCCATTCGCGGGTCACTGTCTTCATCCGCTCGATATCGAGCCGACCGGCAATTTCGGGAATGCCTTCAAGACGTTCCAGTTCCGCAAGGATACGATCGAGATCTCGCTTGCGCCGGCTGTGCCAGTCGGATGCCTGTTCGCCCCGCGGCGCGTTGAGAACTTCGGGCGGTAGTTTGCCCTTCATCATTTGCTTGATGAGCCTGCGATCGACGCCGTCCCGATAGAATTGGTCGTCGGGAATCGCGAAGCAAAACTCGATCAGCTTGCGATCCTCGTACCCGACGAAGGAATCGATTCCCGCCATCGCCTTGTAGGCTTCGAACAGACCGCCACCATCGTTGCGCGCGCCCTTTTGCATGATGGCCCGCATCAAATCCTGTCGACTGCGAGGCATCCGATAGCGATCGTCGGAATCGAAATCGCGCAGTCGCTCTTCGACACGGGTGTCTTCGGCAAAGCCTGGATTGATGGCAGAATACGCGCGGTACCCTTGCTTGCTGACGTGGCCACGCAGGCGCATGTAGCCATCATACAGCGGATCCGGCAGATTATTGACCGCTGCCTGTCCCAGCACACTATAGAGACGCGCTTGAGGCCTTCTCGCAACGTATCTGCTGGTCTCGCGGGCAAGCTTTCCGAACCGGCCGGTACGAAGCCATTGGGCGAAGAGGATGTGGGCAATGCCGAGACTTACCGTGCCGTTTCCGGCAGCTCCGTTAACGAGCAATTTATGGCCGTCTCGCCTGCAGTTGATCCTGACCGCTGCCCCCCAGGCGCTGTTGCCGACGCCTCGGGTTGGCATATCGGCATAAGACTGGAGCATGTCGACTTCCTGATCGAACGCAAGAGATTTGCCGCTGACGAAGTCGACGTCCAGTTCAGGATACATGCGAGCGAGCGCGCGAACGGGGCCACTCTCGTCTCCCAGCCAATTCTCGCGAACACGGCCGTCCCAAGTACTTTCGGGAACGCCGGTGTAAGCTTTCAGAGACTTCGTGCCCGAAGTCCCTTCGGCACGCATTCGCTCGATCATCAGCACTGCAAGCGTCGTTGAGTCCAGACCGGCGCTGAGGCTCAATGCAGGTTTGCCGGGGACGCGGAAGGCAGTGGCCAGCGTGCTGTCGACGATTTCGCGCGCCCTTTCAGCGTAGTCATCATCGGTTTCGAAACGCACCGGCTCGACATTCTCGAACATGTCGAAATACCTGGTCCGCGGCTCCTGGTCACGGGACGCTACCATCGTGCAGGATTGCCCGATCACCGAGACGTTCTTGAAGTAGGATCGGCTCGTATCCTGATGGTTCAGGACAAGCGCATCGGCGATTTTGAGTTCGTCCACCTCGCGGGGAATCTCCGGGAAGGCGAAGATGGCCTTAGTCGAAGATGCCACGATCAGGCGGTCGCGCTCCTCGAAGAGATAAAGCTGCTGCGAGCGTTCGGGGCTGCGGATCGCGGTTAACCGGTGCTCGCGAGTGTCGCAGACGAGAAGACTGTAGCCACCATACAGGTGATCGCGGCAATCCTCGCCCCATTTGAGCCACGCGCCCATTGCGAGTTCGCAATCGGGAATTCCATCGAGCCCATCGCTTTCGATGCGAAGCTTTTCGGCGAGTTCGGCCCGATGGTTCAGTTTGCCGAGAAAAAGCAAATGCCACCGATCAGCGCGCTTGACCGGCTGCCGTTCACTCGGGTCACTAAGCGAAAACCCGGACGAAAACGTCCACGTGATCGCGAAGGGACCATCGGCAATTGTCGCCTGTTTGTCGGCCCCGAGAACGCGCAATGCGTCCTTCATCCGGTTGGCGCTTTCGATCGACGCCTCACGCCCGTCACGCCGAAATTCGACTGCAAATCCGCTCATTCCGCAAGCCCTTAGACGCTCATCCGGGGATAATCTACGGGTCACTCGCGAGTGAAAGATATGTTGTGCGAATGGCCTTCTTCACCGTCGCCTGTTCTCGACTTCTGTACCAATTCCCAGATCGCCTCGCCATGTCGAGGGGAACAGGCGACCTGTCGTGGGCCAGCTGAGACCGTTCCTAATCAGTATTCTTTTCAGCAAACTGTGCATTCACCCAAACAAGAGCCTGTTGAGAAGCTGCGGGATTTTGTGCTTGCACGAAATGTATAAAATACGTAACGCTTCACGTGAGTTAGTTACCGTAACCTCTCAATCGTTCAGGGCAGATTAGACATGACAAAGAAGAATGCGAACATTGCTGGTGCAGCAAAGGCTAAGTGGGAAGCGCCGCAGCTTGTCACCGTGGACGCAAACCTTGCCGACATCGAAGCTTCGCTTAATCCGGGCACCGATTCGCTCATGGTCGGTTTGTCGTCGCAGAGCTAAGATAGGATTGGCGGTTTTTCCGCCGATCGAACCTGGTCTTTACGCGGGCCGCTTCACGCGAAGCGGCCCGCGCTCCATTTTGAGCTTCCACATTCGCCTCTGGGCTAGCGGACCTCGATCAAGCCCCGATCCCGCAGACCCGCCAGGAATGCCAGGGTCTGCTGCTCGCACTCTGGCCGGTCGACGTCGAATTCCTCGAGCAGCTTGTCACAGATTTCCGACACCGTTTTTGGCTCTTCCATCATTGCCCAGATCCGGAGCCCGGTCGATTTGAGCGAGGAAAAATTGCCTTCGTCGAGGTGCATCAGGATCGCTTCACCATCGACGCTGCTCTCAACAAAGTTTTCCGTCTTCGCCACCTTGTGACTCAATTCGATCGTTGCCTGGTTGCTCACGCGGCTTTCCCTTCCAAATATCCCAATTCGCGCATGACATCGGCGTGATGCGAGATCAACTCTTCTTGCAGGCTCGCAGAAAGCCGTTCCCTGCCTTCTCCAGATCGACCGGATCGAAAGAACTTTTCCGAGTTGACGGGCCTTTCGGCAAATCCCTTGTCCTGCTCAATCTTTTGCAGGCGTTCGAACCTTGAGGCCTCGACGGCGTCTTCGATCGACATGACGAACTTGCTTCTGTCGAGCTTCGCGAAATCGACCACCCTGGCCAGAACGGCAACCGTGTTTTTCCTCATATCCTCGTACCGGATAACGCATACGGGAATTTCCTTCTGCTCCACCCAGCTTCGGTAGTGGCTGGACCAATCGTACATGACCTGACGGAGTTGTTCGCGACCGTCACCTGCCAGCGCAAAGGCGGGATCGTTCATCTTGCGCACCGCAGTCTCAAACTCCTTGACCCCCAAATGATGCGCGAATGAAACCGCCACATCGAGCGGATCGCGAACGATATAGATTACCGCGCGCGAACAGTCGGAGGGGAAAAATGGCTCGCCATTCGGCAAGCGGCCATACGCATCGTGCACTTTCATGAATGCCACATCGTCGTGCTCTGCAGCCGCGGCGCGATAGACGGCAGGACGGAGGCGGTCGATTTCCGCGTCGGTCAAATCGAAAGTGTTGAGCGCGGTGTGATATTCAAAAGTGCTCCGGTTGCTGCTTATCCCAGCTACGGGAGCGAACACATCATCATCGACTTGCTCGGACGCACCGGTGAGCTTTCCGAGCATCAGGCGCAGCCAGGTGTTTCCCGATTTTGGATAGCTTGCGAGCCAGACGAACGTGCCATCGCTCATCTCAACTGTCCTGAGAGGTGGCCGGACCGATCGCCTCGCTGACGTAATCGATCGCCGTTTCGTAATTCTCCGGCCCCAGCTGCCTCACGAATTCGCTGACCTTCACATTCTCGAGCAGTTTCTTGAGCGCAAGAAACAGCGGCTTTCGGCCCAGCAGGACTTCCGCGAAATGCGGGCGATAGAGATTTCGCCGGATTGCTTGCAGGGCTTCGGCAGGCGGGAGTTCTGTCAGGGTGTTCAGCTCGGTTGCATCGCCCAAGGCGCGCTTGAGCAGAAAGAGCCTTGTAAGCGGGGCGACCGCAATCTCGCTCTGCCCGGGAGGAACAGCGTAGAATTTGTCGATGGCATTGGCCTCTCGCACTGGATCGAGAGCCTCCGCTCCCGTCTTGTCGATGGCATCTCCCCATAGCTTCAATTGTTTCTGACCAGCGAAGCAGATCGCCCCATCACCCTTCGCCGATGGATCGAAGATCAGCGTATCGTCGGTAAAGAACGGATAGCCGCGTAGGGCGAGGTTTGCGGCCATCGTCGATTTGCCAGCACCCGAATAACCCGTGAAGGCTGCAATCTTGCCTCCGGCGAGCACTGCACTGGCATGGATCGGGATCAAGCCCCGCTGGTAGCACAAGGCCCCCCACGCCGTTCCCAGCAAAAAGAGTATGATGTCGCGATCGCCCGCGTCGGGACCACGCGAATAGACAATCTCCCGTCCTTCTTTCACGTGCATGCGCGTGCCGTCGGGGATGTCGAGCAGCAACTCATCCGGTCGCAACTGGTAGGTTACGCCCTGTGCGACAGCTTCGATTGAGTCCGGAACGTCGCCTTCTCGAATGATCACATCCGCTTGCCCATCGGCGAGCGCAGCGCTCAGCCTAGGCCCCAGATCGATGTCGGATGTGATTGTGAACGGGAAAGACGCAGTGGCAGAAAGTGCATTTTGCGTTTGAATTGTGGCTTCTCCGTGCTTCCGAATGCGCGCATGCGAGTATGTGTGGGCTGGCCTCCTAATACGGCTTGCTGCCATTGCGGCAAGGGCCTAGCCCGCCTAGCCAGAGATCGAGGCCCATGAATATTAGATCGACCCCGGTTGCTGCCGACTTGCCCCCTGAACTGCGCCTGCTCGCAGCATGTTGCGCGCATCCGGTAACCGGAGAAAGCCGGAGGCAGGTTGAGGACCTTGCCGACCGGATCGGCGATTGGGATGAGGTGTCGAAAGCCGCCCAGAGGCATCAGGTACAGGGCTTCGTGCAGAACCGCCTTTCCGGCTGCGAAGCCGTTCCCGACGAGATCCGAAACCGCTGGGCCAACGAAGCCCGCAATCGCGCGACATTCAACTTGAGGCAGGCCGGTATGACCGGGAAGCTTCACAAGCTTCTGAACGAGCACTCCATCCGCAATCTCGTAATCAAGGGCCTGCCATTGGCTGCGCATGTCTACGGATCGCTTTCGATCAAGCGGAGCGCGGACATCGACTTGCTGATCGAGCCGCAGAATGCTGTCCGCGCCGTTGATCTGCTGGCGCGAAATGGTTTTGTCGCGCTTGAAACTGGTGAGCCGCTTACAGCTTCGCAGACCGAAAGCGTTGTCCGCCATTTCAAGGAAATCACGCTGGTCGGCGACGGGAACATACTGATCGACCTGCACTGGAGGCTGGTTGAGCAGTCAAACTTGCTCAGAGGGATCGAACCCTTTGCCAACGCGCGCGCAATATCGATCGAAAATATCGGCAGCATCTCGGTTCTCGGAGAAGAAGACGAGTTCGCCTATTTGTGCACGCATGGTGCGCTGTCGGATTGGAGCAGGCTCAAGTGGCTGGCAGACGTCAACGCTGTTATCGCGGAACGCGGCGACAAAGAGATCCTCGCGCTCTACGAATACGCCAAGGGCCTTGGTGCCGGACCGAGCGTTCTTCAAGCGCTGGCGCTGAGGGCGCTCTTGTGGGGCACCCCGCTTCCGCAGGAGCTGGCACAACAGTTTCAATCGATTAGCGACGACCATTTTGTCGCGTATCCGATTGCGCGGATGACAATGCCCTACAAACCGGAATCATCTCGCGATGCGTTGCGCCGGATCGCAAGCCAATCGCGCATACGCTCGACGCTTTATGGCAGCCGCGCCGCAGCAATTCGGGAACTGACATCTCACTTGCGCGCCCTGCCCGATGTGCTCGCGCTCCCCCTGCCCGCGTCGCTCGATTGGCTTTACCTGCCACTGAGGCCGGTCATGTGGCTTGATCGAAAGCTTCGATCATGAAGGCGAGTAAGAAAATTCCGCGCGCTCAAGCGGCCCTTGCAACGTCAGACTTTGGTTTCGTCTGGACCGTGAAAAAGAGGATCAGACCGACGCCAACCGTGCTCGGCCCAGCCCATATGAGCGGATTGAATACCTGATCGGGCAAAAGCCGGATGAGGCCGACCGAAAGAAACGCGGTGTAGGCTGAAATTCCCATCCCGATGAGGGCGCGGAAATGCTCGCCGACATAGGAGCGCGGGTGCACATCTCCATTGCGCCAGACGAAGACCTGCTGCAGCGCCATCGCGACAAGACCGACGCCAGCGACGAGCGGCATGAGCGGATGCCCGACTTCAAACCCAAACCAACCGCACCACAGAGCCGAAAGCACCACGGCAACAATCACTATCTGGTAGCGCGGTGCACGCAGAGCCTTGCGATCTCTGCGGTGTCTGACAACAGCCAGCCCGTAATCGGCGAAACCGAGCGTGAGAAGGCCGAGATAGAGCATCATCCAGCCAAACAGCCCAGCGAACAATTCGCGATTCGTGACCGAGGGAATACGTTCTTCAGGTCCGTACAGCGAAAGCAGGGCCATCGCGATCGCGAGCGCGCCCGCGCCAACGAAGCCATAGCATGATGCCTTGCCCCATTTGCGATGCGGCTGCGATCCCTTGCGCGTTGCAATCGGTCCCCAGAATGCAACCAATCCCACCGTTCCGGCGATTACATGCAAGACGATAAGGGCCTCGAAGAGGTGCATGCCTGACAGCGTGTACCAAAGGATATACACGCGCAAGGGTCAGCCCGGATTGCCTCCAAGGCCTATGCGATTGCGGTCACTATCAGTCTGAGCCCAAGGCCGGCAGCGACGAGTACGACCCCGATACCCAGGACATTGGCGAGCGTCCCGTTGGCGTGCCTGCCGAGCAATTCCGGTCGGTTCACTGCATAGAGGAGAAATGCGGCAATGATCGGCAGGAGCAACCCGTTTGCGAACTGGGCAAGCACGATGATCTCGATTGGCCGTGTTCCCGTCAGCGCCAGCGCAGCGCCGATGACGATCACCGACAGCGCAATCAATCGGAAACCCCGCGAGGTTTGCCTACTCTCAAGCTTCAAAATCTCGGTCATCGCAAAACCTGTGGCAAGCGGCGCGGTTATCGCGCTGGTTAGCCCCGCGGCGAACAAGCCAATTGCGAGCAGGTATTTCGAATAAGGGCCGAAAAGCGGCTCGAACTGTCCAGCCATCTCTGCCGCGCTCGACACTTCGATACCGGCAGCAAACAGACTGGCCGCCGAAGTAGACAGGATCAGGATGGCAATCAGGCCGCCCAGCCCGATTGCGACCGCCGTATCGGCGCGCATCGCGCCCAGGTCTTCTTCGCCCTGCCACTTGGTCTTCGCAGCCGTGGAGTGGAGAAACAGGTTATAGGGAACCACGGTCGTCCCGATCAGCGCGATCACCGTCAGCAGAGCCCCCTCGGGAACAACCGGAGTGACCGCACCCGCAACAAGCGCACCAATATCAGGCCGGACGATGGCAAAGGTGGCGACAAATGCCATAGCCATGACCACCACCAGTCCAATCAAAACACGCTCGATGAGGCGATAGCTTCCGCTGAGAAGAAGCGCGCCAGCGAGCACGGCAATGGCGGCAACCGAGCCCGCAAACACGCCATCGGTCTCACCAGCAAGCGCCTGAATGCCGAGCGCCGCGCCCGAGAGATTGCCAGCTTCGTAGGCCGCATTGCCGAGATAGAGCGCGAGGCCGACCAGCAAAATGAGCGGCCATTTCCAGATCGTCGCATCCAGCAATCCTGCGAGCGTTTCGCCCAGACCCTTCTGCGCCACGACGCCGAGCCGCGCGGCCATTTCCTGAAGAACGATCGTTGCGAAGGTGGCGAAGACGAGCGCCCAGACCAGCGCAAACCCATGGCTCGCGCCTGCGACTGTGCAGGCAGTCACCGTTCCTGGCCCGATAAAGGCTGCGGCAACAAGTGCGCCGGGGCCAACATTGCGCAGACGCTCGTTCATTTCTTCCTCGCTTTTTCCCCTCGCTTCGAGAGTGGTCCGAAGCCTCCGCCGGTTGGGGACTGGATCGCAATCCGGTCTCCGCGATGCACCGCGACCTGATCGCAGCCGGCCAGCTCGTCGACCGAGCCGTCGGCCCTTTCCACCCAATTTCTCCCAAGCCGCCCGCCTTCGCCGCCATGAAGGCCGACCGGCGCAATTTCGCGATGTTCAGACAGGATCGAGCATTCCATGTCTTCGAGAAAGCGGATTTTTCGGGTTATGCCGTCGCCCGCATTCCACTGCCCGCGCCCTCCCGAGCCACGGTCGATCCGGAATTCGTCGAGCACAACAGGATAACGGTGTTCGAGCACTTCGGGGTCGGTCATGCGGGTGTTGGTCATGTGAGTGTGCACGGCGGCTGCCCCGTCGAAGCCCGGCCCGGCAGGTGCGCCAGAGCAAATCGTCTCGTAATATTGGTAACGCGAATTGCCGAAAGTGAGATTGTTCATCGTCCCTTGGCTCGAGCCCAGTTTTCCGAGCGCGGCGAAGAGCGCATCGGTGATCGCCTGGCTTGTCTCGACATTGCCCGCCACGACTGCCGCAGGGAAGGTCGGATTGAGTAGCGAACCTTCGGGCACGATGAGCTCAATCGGCTTCATACATCCCGCGTTGAGCGGAATCTCGTCGGCGACGAGGCAGCGCATCACATAGATAACTGCGGCGCGCGTTACAGCAGGCGGCGCGTTGAAGGCATTGTCCTGCTGGGCGCTCGTGCCGGTGAAATCGATCGTCGCGCGCGCGCTATTTCGATCGATGCGGACGGCTACCGCGATCTCAGCCCCGGAATCTAGTTTCAATCTGAATTCGCCATCGTCGAGTTCGGCAATAGCGCGCCTCACTGCCGCTTCGGCGTTGTCTTGGATGTGTTGCATGTAGGCGCTCACGACATTGTGACCGTAGCTGGCGACAAGCTTCCTGAGTTCGGTTGCGCCCGCCGAGTTGGCGGCAACCTGCGCCATGAGATCAGCGACATTTTGCGAGATGTTGCGAGCCGGATGCGGCCCCGAGCCCAGCGCGGCTTCGATACTATCGGTGTTGAAATCCCCTCGCTCGACCAGCTTCATGTTGTCGAGGAGTATCCCCTCTTCGTGAATTGTTCGTCCGAAGGGCGACATCGAGCCGGGTGAAATGCCGCCCACATCCTCGTGGTGCGCGCGCGATGCAGTGAAGAACAGGAGTATTTCGCCAGTATCGTCGAAGACCGGCGAAACCACAGTAATGTCGGGTAAATGCGAGCCGCCATTGTGCGGGTTGTTCTGGACGAAGGCATCGCCCGGCTCGATGGTTTGGCCGCTCGCGATCACCGTCTTCACCGTCGCGTCCATCGAGCCGAGGTGAACAGGAACATGCGGGGCATTGGCGACCAGATTGCCTTCGACGTCGAAAATTGCGCAGGAGAAATCGAGGCGCTCTTTCACATTCACTGATTGCGCTGTGTTGCGCAGGATTATGCCCATCTGCTCCGCAATCGAACGAAACAGGTTGTTGAACAGCTCGAGGGTGACTGGATCAGCCTCGGTCGACAGTTTCGATGTGCTCTCGCCCTCTTTGCGGACTTTCAGGATCAGGTGTCCGTGACAATCGATCGAGCCATCCCAGCCGGGTTCGATAACAATTGTTCCGGTCGGCTCCGTTACGACGGCAGGACCGGATATCGGAGTGCCGGGACCCAGCGAGTCGATATCGAATATTGGCGCATCGAGCCACTCTCCGCGCGAAAAGAACTGTTTAATGCTTACCGGATCTGGTGGCCGGTTAAATGCCTTCGGTTTCGTTGCTGACGGTCTGTGACTTTCAATGCTGCTTTCGACAACAAGTGTATCGAGCACAATCGATTTGCCGCTTGGTGTGAAACCGTATTGGCGGCGGTGTGCATCCTCGAATTCACCGCACATTTGCTCGGCACCGGTCACCCGAACCGTGATCGTCGTGTCAGTCCCGGCATAGCGAAGAAGCGCGGTCGGCCGGGCGGTAACATCTTTCTTCTCATGACCCTGAGCAGCCAATTCTGCTGCCCCAGCCTCTGCCAGATCGGACACGATTTCGGCCATGAGCGGTTCGATTTCGGTGTCCAGTCCCCTGCTCACGACGCGCTGGCGTTCGGTCTGGACTGCGGCGAGACCCATTCCATATGCCGACAACACGCCCGCGAATGGGTGCAACATGATAGTCTCGATACCGAGCCTTTCGGCGACAAGACAGGCGTGCTGCCCACCCGCTCCGCCGAAGCAGTTCAGGACATACTCCTTCACATCGTGCCCTCGTGCGGTCGAAATCTTCTTGATCGCTTGCGCCATGTGTTCGACCGCGATGTCGAGGAAGCCCTCTGCGACCTCTTCGATGCTGCGCCCATCGCCGGTTTCTCCGGCGATTTCGGCAAAGCCCGAGCGCGCCGCTTCGCGGTCGAGCGGCTCGTTCTGGTTCGGCCCGAAGATCCGCGGGAAAAAATCGGGTTGAAGCTTGCCGAGGACGACATTGATGTCTGTCACCGCGAGCGGACCGCCGCGCCGATAACAAGCCGGCCCGGGATCGGCACCGGCGGACTGCGGACCGACACGAAAGCGCCCGTCGCTAAAGCGAAGAATTGAACCACCGCCAGCCGCAACGGTATGAATGTGCAGCATGGGTACTCGCATCCGCACACCTGCGACCTCGGTTTCGTAGACCTTCTCGAATTCGCCTGCGTAGTGGGAGACGTCAGTCGAAGTGCCGCCCATGTCGAAACCGATGACCTTGTCGAACCCGGCAATGCGCGCGGTCTCCACGCAACCGACGATCCCGCCGGCCGGTCCCGAAAGGATCGCATCGCGCCCCCTGAAACGCGCTGCGTCGATCAATCCGCCCGACGACTGCATAAACAATAATTGCCCGGGCTGGCCTCCGCCCGAAAATGCCCCCGCAACCGTATCGACATAGGAGCGCAGGATAGGGGTCAGGTAAGCATCTACGACGGTCGTTTCCGCGCGAGAGACAATCTTGGTCAGCGGGCTGACTTCGTGGCTGGCGGAGACCTGCGTGAAGCCTACCTCACGCGCGAGCGCCGCAAGGTTTTTCTCGTGATCGGGGAAGCGGTAGGCATGCATCAGTGCAATCGCGACCGACCGGTAACCTTCATCACGTGCAGCTTCGAGCAATGCACGGGCTGTTTCGAGTTCGAGCGAACATTCGACTTCGCCATCGGCGCGCACGCGCTCTTCGACCTCGATCACTTTCTCATAGACGAGCTCAGGTTTGCGAATATCGAGCGCAAACGTGTCGGGGCGAGCCTGGAATCCGATTTCGATAACGTCGCGAAAACCCTTGCTGGTCACGAAGACCGTCGGTTCACCCTTGCGTTCCAGCAGCGCATTTGTCGCAACCGTCGTTCCCATCTTGATCGCGGAGATTGCCGCGCCCGGGATCGGGGCATCATCAGCCAAATCGAGGAATTGCCGGACCCCATGGATCGCAGCATCGTCATAGGCTTCGGGATTCTCTGACAGGAATTTTCGTGTCTCCAGCGCGCCATCGGGTGATTTTGCGACGATATCGGTAAAGGTGCCACCGCGATCGATCCAGAATTCCCACTGGCCGGCCGCCGCATCAGAACCTATTGCCATGGAGAAATGCACCCGCCCTCAGTCAAAACCCTCGCTCACATTCTTGGTCGAGCGGCACCGGCTTTGCAATGAGCGAGGCCTGGCACCTGTGCTGCGCGATCGAGAGTGACGGTATTCAAAAGCGTTGGTGCACTCGACATGCCGTGGACCCTTACCAAGTCCTCGCCGTCGCGTTTGTTTAGTGACTCACCGTGCCAGCCAGCCGCCATCGACTGCGAGGATGTGGCCCTGCACGTAACGGGCAGCATCGGACGCGAGAAACACCGCTGCCCCGCCCAGGTCTGACGGCTCGCCCCATCGACCGGCAGGTATGCGCTCCAGGATCTGGCGATTGCGTGTCGCGTCGGCCTGCAAGGCCGCAGTATTGTTGGTGGCAATGTATCCCGGAGCGATGGCGTTCACGTTGATGCCCTTCGCCGCCCACTCATTTGCGAGGAGCTTGGTCAGACCGCCGACACCGCTTTTCGAGGCGGTGTAACTGGCAACACGGATACCGCCTTGAAAGGTAAGCATTGAGGCAATGTTGATAATCGAACCGGCCCCATGTTTCGCCATGTGGCGTCCTGCGGCCTGGCACAGGAAGAACAGTGTCTTGAGATTGGTATCGAGCACCGCGTCCCAATCGTCTTCGGTGAAATCGAGCGCGTCGTTGCGGCGTATGATCCCAGCATTGTTCACGAGGATGTCGAGCCCGCCGAGGCTCTCCACTGTCTCTTCCACGATCCGCGCACAAGGCTCGATAGTGGAAAGGTCGGCTTCGATCACGATTGCCTTGCGACCGGTGTCCTCGATCATCGAATGGGTTTTGCTCGCATCGCTGCGCGCGACCAAAGCGATGTCGGCACCTGCTTCAGCCAAGGCGAGAGCAATACCCTGACCGATGCCGGTATTGGCTCCGGTTACAATCGCAACCTTGCCGGACAGATCAAACGGATTGGCTTTCATGCTGGCTCAAAGTGCCCGAAGATAAGCGCTGATCTCTTCGTCATTGGAATTGGCGAAAAACAATTCCTCGAACCTTTCGCCGGAAATGGCGGTTCGCAGCAGATCCTGATCGCAGGTCTTGAGCACCGTCAGCATGTCGTGGCACGCGGCTTTCTTGAGGTTTGTCAGCACGCCGCGATTGACCGCCATCACTTCGGCGCGCTCTTTGGGATATCCAAGACCCGGCTCGTTTTCGAAAATCTTGCGATAACAATCCTGAAGGTTGAGCTCCGCAGCCCATCCGAATCCCTTGGCGTAGGGCATAGACATGCAATTGCCTGCATTGATCTGGCTGAACAGGAACGCATCCGTCGGGTCTATCACAAGGCCGCAAAACACGCCCGGCATCGAATTGCACGCGAGCATCGAACCCATGCCTGTGCCGCACCCGGTGACAACAAAATCGGCGGCACCCGAGTTAAGCAGGATGCCGGCAAGCAACCCGTTCATCGGATAGGTCAGCATGGTCTTATCTTCAGGCGTATACATGCCGTAATGATGGACCTCGTGACCCATGGGGCCGACCACCGATGTTAGTGCCTCGTGGACAATCTCGCTCTTGGCGGCCTGGCTGTTCTCAATGATGAGGGCAATTTTCATGGGATGTCGCTTTCTCAGATGCCAACGCGGATGCTTTTCCATGCTGGATTTCGATCATTTAGGTAACCGGTGTCAATGGCTGATGCAAGGGCTTCTTGGAGAGCGTTGGAGCCAACGGTTTCAATCCGGTTTGGGAGGGACAACAGACGCCCGTTCGACCAGTTCGGAGCGCAGCAGCCAGCGCTGCCCGGCCTCCGCATCATCCGGCGCCACCAGCTTGCGCGCGGCGGTCCTTGCCATAGCCACTATAGGCCAATGAACGGTCGTGAGAGCAGGCCAGACATGACTGGATAGAGGCGTATCGTCGAAGCCCACAATCGAAAGGTCCTCCGGGATCAGCAGGCCGCTGCGACGCGCTGCGATCATCGCGCCGATGGCCATTTCGTCATTGGAGGCGAAAATCGCGGTGGGAGGATTGGGAAGGTCGATCAGGGACTGCCCCGCCTCGACCCCGGATTCGAATGTGTAACTACCGGGCCGGACCAGTTTTGGATCAAGCTTCAGTCCTGCCGCCTCCATCGCTTCTTCGAATCCAGCGCGCCGCTCACGCGGTGAGGTGAAACCTTCCGGTCCCTCTATCAGTCCGATCCGACTGTGCCCCTTCCCGATAAGGTAGGACACGGCCTCACGGACAGCCTCTCTGTCGTTCGAACTCACAGTGTGTGCGGCCTCATCCAGCTTGACCGAACCCATGCGCACATAGCCGCACCCAAATTCTTCACACACCTTTGCGATCGTATTGTCTTCGGAAATCGGCGGCAGCAGGACGACGCCGTATGGCCTATGCCGCTCCAGAAAGGCGCGTATATCGCTCGCGAGCGTCGCGGCATTGCGATCGACCGGCTGCACCATCAACCCGTATTCGCTGCCAGCTATGCCCTCGAGAATGCCCTGCTGCACATTCACCAGGAACTGCGCGTTCGGATTATCGTGAATCGCTGCGATGATGAAATTGCGGCTGAGCGCCAGGGCGCGAGCTTGCAGACTCGGGACGAAACCGATCTCCTGGATCACCTTCTCGACATGCTCGCGTGTCTTTTCGCTTAGCAGCGGAGATTTGTTGATTACCCGGCTGACAGTTTTCTTAGAAACGTTGGCAATGCGCGCGACATCGTTGATCGTCGGTTTGCCGCTCTTTGCCATAACCGTCCCCTGCTTCCTGCCCTTCCCCTTAAACCTATTCGCCGGGTGATTAGAAGTCAGAAAGCGCCCGGCAGCGCGAGCGAGAGGGCCGGCACGAAAGTGATGAGTATGAGCGCCGCCAGAAGCGTCAGATAAAATGGCCAGATCGAACGGATCATGTCGGCAAGCGGAATCTTGCCGACTGCCGAACCGACGAACAGCACAGAACCCACCGGCGGGGTCACGAGGCCGATGCCGAGATTGATCATCATGATGATGCCGAAATGGACCGGGTCGACCCCTGTCTCCATCGCCACCGGGAGGAAGATCGGTGTCGCGATCACGATCAGCGGCGCCATGTCCATGAACGTGCCTAGCGCGAGCAGCATCAGGTTGATGATGATGAGCGTCAGGATGGGGTTGTCGGTCATGAACCCGATCAGGCTTGCGAGCGCAGCCGGCACTTCGAGCAGGGCGAGCGCGAAACCGAATGCCGTCGCAGCGGCGATGATAAAGAGGACCATAGAGGCCGTACGGACCGACTTCTGTGCGGCTTCAACAAATCCGCTCCAGCCCAGGTTGCGATATACGACCGTGCCCACGATGGCAGTGTAGATCGCCGCGATGGCCGAACTCTCTGTAGGCGTGAAGATGCCGCTGAGGATACCGCCCATGATGATCACGCCGGTCATCAGGCCGGGAATCGCGTAAACCGTCGCTCGGAAAAGCTCGCGCCATCCGGGGAAGTTGCCTTTGGGAAGCCCGCGGCTCCGCGCCACCAGCCACGCCGTCAGCATCAGCATCGTGCCGGTCAGGACGCCGGGGACGATCCCCGCAAGGAAAAGGTCGCCAATCGAGACACCGATCCCCGAAGCGGCGGAATAGATGATCATGTTGTGCGATGGCGGGATGAGCAGCCCTACGATCGCCGCCGTCACGGTGACATTGACGGCGTAGTCCTTGTGATAGCCCTTCTCCTCCATCAATGGCACCATGGTCGATCCGATGGCAGAGGCGCTGGCGATGGCGGAACCCGACACGGCGCCGAACATCATCGATGCGCCGACATCGACGAGCCCGAGCCCGCCCCTCACCCGGCCCAATGCCGCATCGGCGACCCGCACCAGCCTTTCGGCGATACCGGCGCGGTACATGAGTTCTCCGGCGAAGATGAAGAACGGGATCGCCATCAGCGTGAAAACGCTGATCCCGGCCGCCATGCGTTGCACCGCGACGACCAGCGGAATGTCGATCAAAAGGAAAGTCGCGAGAGCTGCGCCAAGCAAAGAAAAGGCGACCGGCACGCCAAGGATCAGCAGAACGAACAGGACGCCGAACAGGACGATGATCTCCATCAGCCCGCCTCGCTCAGTCGCACCCGGATGCGGGCAACCGAAAAGACGAAGGTGAGTAGGCCGGCGAGCGGTATCGGCGCGTAGGCGAGCGCGCGACTGATACCGAGCGAAGGCACGACATGATCTCGCACCAGCCACGCGAGTTGCGCACCGAACACGAGGAGGATCAGGCCGAACATTGCGAGCAGCGCATGGATAGCGATCCTCAGCTTGCGCGCCTTGGCGTCACTCATGCGTTTTTCGAGCAGCTCGATCCGGATGTGAAACCGCTCCCACACCCCTGCCGCGGCGGCGAAGAACACGTACCAGATCATAAGGATAAGTGCGGCCTGTTCGGTCCATGAGGGGCTCGAATTGAGCACAAAACGGCCGAAAACCTGCCAGCCGATCACTGCCGTCATGATGATGAGACCCGCTGCCCCGATCCTGACCAGCCAGTCTGCGATCCTGTCCATCATGCCCCGCCCCCTTTTCGCAACGCCTGAATGCGTTCGACAAGGCCGCGCTGGCGGTCATTGTCGATGAAGCGGTCCCACATGCCTGTCATCGCTTCGGCGAAGGGTGCGGGTTCGACCTCGTTCACCTCGACGCCCGATCCCAGGACGATGGCCTTGCTCTTTTCGACCTGCGCGTCCCAGAGCTTTCGCATGTACGGCACAGATTGCTTGGCAGCATCTCGTACGAGCGCTTGGTCGCTCGCTGAAAGCTTGTCCCAGCTGATCTTGGACATCACGAAGACCTCGGGCGCCAGGAGGTGGTTGGTGAGGCTGTAGAAACGCGCGACCTCGAAGTGCTTGCCGCTTTCGAAGCTCGGCCAGTTGTTTTCGGCTCCGTCTATTACACCCTGCGCGAGCGACTGGTAGACCTCATCGAGAGGCATCGGTACTGCATCGGCACCCAGCGATTGGACCATCGCGACATAGAGATCGGAGCCCGGTACGCGCAGTTTGAGACCGCGCATATCGTCTGGCGTGCGGATCGGTGCGCGCGTGTTGTAGAATGATCGCGAGCCCGAATCGTAGAAACACAATCCGATCAGCCCGTGCGGCTCCAGCGAAGCGAGTATTTCCTCGCCAATCTCGCCATCGAGACTCGTGCGCATATGTTCGGTCGACTCGAACAGGAAGGGTAGCGCGGCAACCTTGGTCAGCGGCTCGATCGAGTTGAGCGGCGCGAGGTTTACGCGATTGAAATCGAGCCCGCCGAAGGTGGTTATCTCCAGCGTGTCGCGTTCGTTGCCCAGCTGCCCACCCGCATACATCTTGAGCGAAAGCCTGCCGTCAGTGCGCTCTGAAAGGATTTCGCCGAACCTTATGACCGCCTGGACCGTCGGATAGCCGAAAACGTGAGTATCGGTGGCAGTAAGAGCGTCGCCGACCCGCGCGCTGCAGCCGCTTGCTATCATCGTTGCGGCCGCGCATCCGCCGACAAGTGTCTGGCGGCGGCTGAAGGATGGCGGCGCTTCGGTTTGGCTCATACCTTGGCTTGCTCCGCCACGAGCTCGATATCAACCCTGCCGAATTTCCCGAATCTAAGAGTGGATTGCGCGCCAACCCCCGCCTCGTGCACGCCGGTGATTGCGCCGGTGGAGATCAATGTACCGGGCACCAGGACAATACCCTTTTGCCGTGCATGTTCGAGCAGGAATGATTGCGCGGCAAGTACGTCGGCGACCAAGTCCCTGACAATACGCGTCGCAACCATCTCGCCGTCGATGAAAGTCTCGACCGGAAGGTCGCGCTCGCCCGCTTCCTGCCATCCTTCGATCTCCGGCCCGACCAGCACGCCGTTGTTGTTGCCAAAGTCGCAAGCAACCGCGAGAGGTCCGATATCGTTGATTGCAACCAGAGGGCTGCTGGCAATCTCGGCTCCGATGAACAATCGATCTTCTTCGCGATACTCGCCCATCTGGAGGATGAATTCGGGCTCGATCGCCGCGAAGCCTTCGGCAAAGACGGGCATCTCGCTTACTTCGCCTGGGTGCGTATAGGCCAACCGTTTGCGAAAGATCGGGCCGGTCACATATTTCGCACCGAGCGCATGGCGATGCTTGGGCGGTATCCCACCCACTTTCCATCCAACCACTTCGTCGGGCCAGGCGGCCACCGAAAGCGCCTGTACTGCATAAGCTTCATCCAGATCGCGAGGGAGCGGGCCCGGGAATTCCCGCAGCGACCCGGCACGTAGCCGCGCATCGACGAGCGTGCGGGAGAGCGCTCGCTGTCGAATCCCCTGCGCGGAAGCCGTACCTGCCATATACCCGTCCCCCTCGCGCTGCGACCGGATCAGAACCGGCCGCGAAGACCGATGAAGTACCGGCGACCCGAGAAATCCGCCTGAGCGAGATTGTCCGGCGTCGGGCGGTAGAAGATGTTCGGTTCATCGAGGATGTTGAGCACCTGCACCCGCACCTGGACGTTGTCGAGAACGTCGTATGCCGCCGAAAAGTCGAGAAAGCCCTGATCTTCGGTGAAGCGGTTCGAGTCCGAGCGGAACGGTTTAAAGTAATCCGAACGCCACTTGTATGCGAGACGGGTGTTGAACCGATCGGTTTCGAAAAACACGGTCGCATTGAGCGAGTGCCGCGAATACCCCGGAATATTGGCCGGCTCGGTGAAATCGGCAATGGCATTGCCCGAGACAACGCGAGGATCGGGAAACTCGAAATTGCTGTCCGCGAAGTTGTAGCTCGCCTGCACGCCGAGACCGAAATCGAAAGTGTGCTGCGCGGTAATTTCGAACCCGAGCAGGTGGCTTTTGTCATCCGAATTGACCGTGCGCCCGACGATGACTTCGGTCGGCGTGTCATCCACGATTATCGTGAGCGGGGTGACATCGGTGCGGAAGCCGGTTTGCAACTGCTTCGCATAAAGAGCCACCGCGACGGAACTGGTCGGCGATGCATACCACTCGAATGACAGGTCCGCATTCCACGACTTGAGCGGCTCGAGGAACGGGTTGCCGCTCGCGCTCACGATCGCGCCGAGATTGCCGAGATCGGCCTCGTCATCGAACGAAAGCGCTGCCGACATGGCCTCCTGATCGGGCCGTGCGATGGCGCGATAGGCGGCGAGCCGAAGCAGCTTGTCGGGCGCGACCTCGAGGATGAGGTTCGCGCTCGGCAGGATGTTGGTGAAGTTGTTGGTCTCCGTGTTCACAATCGGATCGCCGACCTCGGTAATCGTTATCGTGTCGGGATCAGGTCCGGGGCTGGTCGCCAAGGCCGAACTGACACCCACCGAGGTGATTTCCGTGTGCACCACGCGAATGCCGAAATTGCCGCGTGCAGGCGTAGATCCGAACATCGTATCGAAGTTCGCCTGCAGGTAGCCGGCGTAGGTCTTTTCGGTAACCTCTGCGTCCTGTGTCGAGCGGGTGGATGCACCCGGATCGGGAAGCCCAGCGTCGGGACTACCAGTGAGCGCCGTGAACAGCTCCTCGGCATCCCAGATCGCCCAGGTGATGCCCTGCATGTCGGTTTCGGCACCCTCGAACAGGTCTTCGACGAGGAACCCGTCCCTGCGCGCTGCGAGCGCGGCGTCGCTGAAGTAGTTGTCCGCTACGAGCGACACGGTCGTGTCGATGCCGTCGTCACGCAGGCGGAAACGGTCGCCATAACGGAATCCCGCCTCGATACTGCGGAGGAACCCGCCACCGGTTTCGTACTCGGTATCCAGACGCACGGCGAAGATCTCATCATCGACGTTTTCGAGCCGCCGACGCGCACGCGCCCCGTTGGTGTAGAGGTCATGGTTGTCCAGATCGAACATCAGTCCGGTGTTGTTCTCGACCGCGCTGACATCGGTAAGCGTCAGGTTAGGCACCTCCACCCCGCGCTTGTCGATTTCGTAGAGCACGCGCGAGTTGGTCCGAATGCGCATGTCCTTTTCGTCCTGGCGGCGCCTTGTCTGCGAATACGAGACGTCGACCGCCGCAGTGAATGGCCCCGAATTCCATTCGAGATTGCCGCCGAGGCCGAGATATTCCTCCGTCCGCTGCCGCCAGACGGATTGGTTCTCGATACGGGATTCGCCACTCCAGTAGAGGAGCGCACCTGTGGGGGAAATCTCGAGCGGAACGATGTCGCGCCGCCCATCGGCAATCACCAGGTTCGCGCGCTCTTCGATATCGTCGCGGTAGGAGTACTGCGCGTCTAGATTGATCTCGACCGCGGGCGATGGACGATACTGGATCGCTCCCATCACCGCGTCGCGGTCCGCATCTGTCGCCATTGCGCGATAAATGTACTGATTGGACACGAAATAGAACTGGTCGGATGCGCCATTGGGAACGCCATTCGCGTCTGTATCGAAAGCGCAGTTATTGCTCTGATCGACTCCTTCGATCGTGTTGCACGGTCGATAGGTCGAGCTGCTGGTGAAGATGTCTTCGGGCGCGGTATCGCGGCGGATCTGCCCGCCGATTGCGATGCCGAGCTCCCCGTCGCCCGCCTGAAACTGATCGACATAGGACGCGGTGAGGCGATAGTTGAACGGCTCGCCGTCCATCACGCGATCTTCGTACTCACTGAACCCGCCCAGCGCCTGGAGCTGGAGGCGCTGCTTTCCGTAATCGAGCGGGCGCAATGTTTGCAATTCGATGATGCCCGAAACGCCGCCCTCAATGAAGCTGGCCTGCGGCGACTTGTAGATGATCGCACCGTTGATGAGTTCGCTGGGAAACTGCCCGTAATTGACATCGCGCCCGTCGCTGCCCGACGAAATCTCTCGACCGTTGAGGAAGCTCGCGCCGAGAAACGCGCCCAGACCGCGGATGGAAAGCTCTGAAGCGCCGCCTTTAAAGCGGTCCGAGGTGACGCCGACAACTCGCTCCAGCGTTTCGGCAACAGAGAGGTCGGGCAAGTCGCCAATATCATCGCCGACAATCGCATCGCCGATGACATCGAGCTGCCGCTTGGTTTCGAGCGAAGATTCGATGGTTCGCGAAATCTCGCCGGTTACCACGATCTCGGATTCCGCACCGCTACCCTGATCCTCAGGGTCGCTTGCGTCCTGCGCACAAACAGGAGCCGAGACAAGAACTGCCGAACTCAGCAGCAAAGCGCGCAGGCCGAGACGCGATCCCCGCGCCGGTTTCGTGAAACGTGCAGACATGATTTTCCTCCCCAGGATCCCTCGATGCCGCGCCCGTTGGCTTGTACGCCTGGCTTTATGACACCGGTTACCCAAATAATTGACACCGGTATCATTGCGCGTCAATACCTTTGATCGAAAAGGTGGTAGGAGGGTTTTCATGAAGCGGCGTTCGGTACAATTTACCCTTTATTTCAGCGGTTTGGCTGGGATGGCATTGTTGTGGACAGGTGTCGGCGTCCAAGCACAAGAGGCCGGACCGGATGCTGACGTGTTGCCAAAGATCCTCGCCGATCCCGCTATCCGGTCCGCCAATCCGCTCCCGGACTTTTCCTTCGCTGGATATGAATTTGGTATCGGCGCGATCCCGGATATCGACGACGTCATACTCGTCGACGAGTATGGTGCGAAGGCCAATGATGGACGTGATGACAGCAAGGCCATACAGGCCGCGCTAGCCGAAGCGCATTCCCGCAAAGGCCCGGTGAGGGTTCAGTTCGGCAAGGGCCGGTACATCCTCAGCGAAATTCTTTGGCTCGAAAAGAGCGGCGTCGTGCTCTCGGGCATGGGAATGGGGAAAGGTGGGACCGAGCTTTACATGCCGCGCCCGCTCAACCAAATCGACGACGGCGGCGCTCTCGACGAAGTTCGCCAGTACCTGGAGGAAAACGACAAGTACGAGCGCCAGAAGAGCGCCAATCTCGAGGTCCTCTTCTCCGAATACAGCTGGAGCGGAGGATTCATCTGGTCGCGCGTACCCGGCGGTCGTCACGCAACCTACCTTGAAAGCATGGATCGTCCGGCAGAGATCGTCGCAGACATCCTTTCGGGCGAACAGTTCGGTCGTACCGTGACCGTGTCCGATCCTTCGGGTTTTACGGTGGGTGATGTCCTGAAGATCAACTGGCACAACCGCGCCGGGCCGAACGGCCCGCTGATCAAGTCACTCTATGGCGACACGGATTTGAAGATCGGCAGCCGCCACTGGGAATCGCCTGAGCGCCCTCTCGTTCAGCAGCCTACGCGCATAGAAGCCATCGACGGGAAACAGCTCACGATCGCCGACCCGTTGCTGCACGATATCGGTCCGGACCTGCCTGCCTACTTCGCGAAATGGCAGCATCTGGCAAACGTTGGGGTTCAGGATCTTGCTCTGGTGTTCCCACCAAACCCCAATTTCGGGCACCACAACGAAGCAGGGTTCAACGGCATCTACTTCACAGGAATCCACAATGGTTGGATCCGCAATATCCGGATCGCCAATAGCGACAGCGGCATCCTGACCGATGACCTAGCCAATGTGACAATACGCAATGTCATCACGGATGGCGGGCACAAGGCGCATTACAGTGTGCACGTCGGCAACGTGCACAATGTGCTGGTTGAGAGACTTCAGGTCTACAATCCGACCGTCCACGCGCTGAGTTTCAACACGAAGTCAACCCGCTCCGTTTATACCGACAGCACCGTCTGGACGACGCCGACGCTCGATCAACATGCTGGCGCGAACCATCAGAACCTTTACGACGACGTGACGGTCCATGTGACCCCCAACCGCAAAGCCGAAGACGGAATGCCGCTCTACGATCTCTACAGGGCCGGCGGCGCGGGATACTGGCAACCAGGACACGGCCGGTTCAACACCACATGGAACCTCAATGTGATAGTCAGCGGAGAGATTGCTCCCGGCGACCCGGTAACGATTCTGGCCGGGTCGGAAGGGCCCGATGCGCGCATCGTCGGTATGCACGGCAATCGCCCGATCAGGCTCACACACAGTCCCGATCCATACGTCGAGATGCACAATCGCGAAGTGGAAGCGGCGCCTTCGTTGTATGCCTTCCAACTGCTCAAGCGAAAGAGGGGCGGCGGAGAACCTTCCGCGCGTTAGCTTCAGGACGGGAAGCTTCTTGCGGGCATCCGGCATTGTGATAGGTTTGCCCGCAGGAGGGAAACCATGGCGAAAAGTGCTGTCCGAGCCGGGCTTTCGGCTGCGGCCCTGATCTTGGCATTACCTTGCGCATTTCCGCTTTCCGCACAGACTTTCGAGCAGATCGACGCAATCATCGATGCGTCGGGCGATGAGGGAAGCGGACTTGCTCTGGCCCGAGAGCAAGCATCTCGGAATGAATATCTAGAAGCACTGGCGACGCTTGAGCGGGTTCTTGCCGAGAATCCCAAGTCCCGCGAGGCGAGGCTCATGCACGCCGTCTATCTCTGCCGGATCGGCGATCGGCAAGGCGGACTGGTCGAGATCGCCCAGTTGAAGAAAAAACACTACGGCAAAGAGGTACTCGCCGAAGCGCGCGATCGTTGTGAACGGGGCGAGGCTCGATGAGGTGTTGCAGCGTTAATCGAGCGCTTGTCGGTGCATGCTCGATAGCCCTTGTCATGTCTACGATCGTTGCAACACCGGCCACCGCGCAGCGGACCGAAGTCGGAGCCGCATCGAGCGTGGTCGGCAAAGTCTCGTTTCGTGCCAACGGTACGGGCGATAGGCGGTCTGTGGTTCGCAAACAGCGGTTCGCCTGGGGTGATTTGATAACCACCGAAAAGAAGTCGCAGCTCCAGATTCTCCTTCTCGACCGTTCGACATTCGGCGTAGGCGCTCGAACACAGGTTCGGATCGATCGGTATGTCTACGATCCCGATGCGGGGCGGTCGGGCGTCGTAACTCTCATCAAGGGTGTCCTTCGCTTTTTCTCCGGTATCGGCGGCGACAATTCAGCAGAAGTGAACACGCCAGCCGGTCGTATTGGCATTCGCGGAACGGCTGTCGACATGCTGGTCGGCAAGCGCGCGGAGAAAATCGTCGAGAAGGAAGATTTCGTCGGTCGGGTGGACAGCGACGAGGACGAGGCAACACTGGTTGTCTTGCGCGGACCGGGGGCTGACAGCGCGTCCGGCTTGACGCCTGGCTTGGTCGATGTCGAAGGGGCAGGAGTGGTCGTTACTCTCGATGAGCCAGGACTGGCTGCTTACATCCCGAGAGCCGGGGCAGCGCCGATCGGACCGTTCCGCATTTCCGACAAGGGCCTCGTGCGTGTGCAGGAGCAGCTCGCGCCCGAGGTCAAACGGGCGAATGACGGTGGCGGCTTGCTCGAAACATTGCTGCCGATAGCAGTCGGTGCAGTTGCGCTTGGTGTCTTGCTGGACGGTGATGATGACAGTCAGCAGCCGGACAATCCCAATACGGTGCGCAACCCCAACCGGGACGATGTTCAGCGTTCACCGAATTCATCCAATCGCCCTCCGGACAACTAATCCAAAGGGAACAGCTGACGCGCGAAGAACGCGTTGACCGTCCGTGCTACTTTTGCGTTGCCGCGAAGACACCGCCCCAGTCGGGCTCCGGTGGATCAGACTTCAAGGCTGCGATCCGGCGTTCGAAAAGTGCGGCAAGACCCGTCAATCCCGCTTTTGCATAGATTCCCTCACTGTCTGAGAGAACCTCTGCGGCAAGGCCCCATTTGCGCTCACGGTATGCCTCCAACATGCCGGTATGGGCCTCGATCACGGCTGCCACGGGCTCACAGCTTGCAGCGTCTTCGTCCTCCAAAAGAGCGAAGATTCTCTCCGCTCTGTCTCGACCGACCACGCGCACCCTGTCGATCTCGAGCATGGAAAATCCTCCCAAGTGCCCCGCCATCTCCTCCCCGACGATGATTGGGACACCATATTGCTTGGTCAGCCCCTCCAGACGAGCTGCAACATTCACGGTGTCGCCGATCAATGAATAGGCAAGCCGCTGCTCTGAACCCATATTCCCGACGCAACAAAGGCCGGAATTCAGACCGATGCCGATCCGCACCTCGCCCGGCCAGGCGCTGCCTTCTTCCAGCGGCTTTGTCCGATTGAGTTCGGCCACGGCATCGACCATCGCCAGGGCCGCCTTTGCCGCATGTCTGTGATGGTCGGGATCATCGAGCGGCGCATTCCAGAAGGCGAGGATCGCATCGCCAATATACTTGTCGAGCGTCGCGCGGTGATCGAGCAGGATTTCACTCATGGGCGTGAGGAATTCGATCAGAAAATCGATCACTTCGCTCGGCGTATGCTCTTCCGAAATCCTCGAGAAGCCGCGAATGTCGCACATCATGACGCTCATATCGCGCTCTTCCCCGCCAAGGTTCAGCTTGCTGGGATCGTCCGCGATTTGCTTCACCATTTCCGGCGATAAGAACCGGTCGAATGCAGAGCGAATGTAGCTTCGTTGCTGCTCCTCGCGATAAAAAACAGCAACCGTCTGGACAGTGTAGATGAGGGCGATTGCGAGCACCGGATAGGTCGGATCGAACAGGTAGCGCGATTCTGCAAAACCGAACCAGCTGGCGCCAATGACCGCGAGTATCGCGCCTGTGGCCGCAATCGCCCCCTGCAATGCGCCCAATCGCGGGAGCACCAGTGAAAACCCAATTCCAAGCATGAGGACGAGAAGAAGCTCGAGTGACAGAGCCCAGTCCGGACGCTCGATAAACTGGCCCGCCAGCATCTGTTCGAGCGCCGCCGCATGCACGCTCACCCCTGCAATCCGCTCGCTCAGCGGGGTCGATACGAGATCCTGCAAGCCGGCTGCGCTGCCTCCAACAAAGACCACCCGGCCCTCGACCTTTCCGGCCAGCGCATCGTCGCTCATTTCGCCTGTGACCAAAGGAGCTGCCGGAATAACTTCTCGCATGGCCGGGTCGGGAAAGTGTACCCACATTTCGCCCGTCTCGGTCACAGGGATTTCACGGTCGCCGATCCGAACCGCCACTGCGGCACCGGGACTCGCAAGCGTCTCACCGCTTCCGTCGCTTGCCAGCAGGTTCGGCGACCCCGCGTCTATCGCAACACGCAGAGCCTCAAGCGAAAGCGAAGGCAACAAGGTGTCTCGCTGAAGTGCAACCAGCGGAATTCGGCGAACGATGCCATCGGGATCGCTCTCCAGGCTCACAAACCCGCTTCCGGACGCTGCCGCTTCCAATTCAGGCAATGGCCGGATTGCTCCGGGATAAGACGGGACTTCGCGGCGTGGCAGCGTACCCGCAATCGTGAATGGCGCCTTCGGCTCGACAGCCCGCCCCCGTTGCGACTTGTCGAGAAAATAGGCTGTAACAACCGGGACCTTATTGAAGCTCTCGGCCAGTCGGGCGTCATGGCTTTGCAAATTCTGGAGCGCTCTGGCCAGAGACGGCTCGTTTCCTTGCCTTTCAAGCTGCTCCGCCACCGCTTCCGGAGACGTCCTGTCAGGCTCCGAGAAAACGATGTCGAATACAACCACGGAAGCACCCGCCTCGCCCAGACGCTGTGTCATGCGCGCGATATCGGTGCGGGGCCAAGGCCACTGACCCAGTTCTTCGATCGCTTCTTCGTCGATATCGACGATCGCCACCTTTGCGCCTTGGTCGACAATTCGAGGCGAAATTGCCTGATAGGTGTCGAAAACCTGCATCCTGATGCGCGCCAAGGGAGCCGGATCAGCTGCTTGGACCGCAACGATAAGAAACAGAACTGCCAAGCCAAGCAGGCTGGCGCCAGATCGCTTTACGCGTCCGAGAACTGAAGCCATCGGCGTTGCCCCTCTGCGAGCAGTTAAAAGATCGCTCGCGCCGGAGCAGGTCAACCTGACGGCTCTGCCTTTGTCAATTATCGGCCGAATTTGAGTTTCACACTTCGCGCGAGCTTAAGTCGGACCTGGCTAGTCTATGAAGTCCAGCCCCAGCGTCGCGGTTGGTTGGTGGTGCAGTCAGCCTGCTTCCAACATTTGCAGGTCGGGGTACGGCAATTGAGGCAAGCCTGGTGGTTCGCGCGGACATCTTTCGGAACAAGCGCACACGGGACGGATGGTCAAAGAAACCGTTTGTGCAACCACACGAGACGCTTTCCACCTTCGCACGTTGGTCCTATCATCATCTAGAATGAATATGGGGACGGGATTGGGTACGAGCGCGGCATCTGGAAATCTGGATAAAGTCTTCTTGGGAGCGCAATGCGACGTCGGCGCGTGTGTCGCCACCCATCTGTTCGTGATCAGTCCGAACAACAGCGGCTCGACCTTCGTAACCCGCGCGTTGGAGACGTGCCGAGAGGTTTGGCGCCTTCCGCGCGAGGGACAACACATGCTTGGCTATGAGGGTCCAAATCTTGGGGCGGACAAGAAGGAACTGATCTGGGCGGCAGAATCCGAATATGTCCAAAAGATTCGCAGCCGCGATCTCTACAATTGGGATAAAACGCGCAGGGCGTGGTATTTTCAGGCAAGGGCAGCAAGACCTGATGCTCCGGTTTTCCTTACGAAAGCCCCACCCTTCCTCATTCTGGTGGACCAGTTGCGTGAGGCCTTTGCCAACGCTCGGTTCGTTTTTTTGGTTCGCAATCCATACGCAGTCGTTGAAGCGATCACCCGCTACAAAGCACGGCGGTTCGATACACGTGAAGCAGCTCTGACGGCAGCCGCCGCTCACATATTGCGTTGTCTGACAATGCAGAGGGAGAACATTGCCAGCCATGCAGATGTCGGCACATTCCTCAGCTATGAAGATCTTTGTGCAGATCCGGCGGCAGCTGCCGCTCAGGTGCAGGCACTCGTGCCTGAACTGACCAACCTCGAATTTGACCAGAGGCTTGCAGTCAAAGGACGATATCACGAGCGTCTCCGCAACATGAATGCCCAGCAAATCGAACGGCTCACACGGGAGGATATCGAAATAATAAATCGCAAGTTCGCGCCGCTAGAAGCGCTGCTGCGGAGCTTCGGCTATGGCATACTTAGCCGATGACAAAAGTGACCAAGCCCAAGACCTACCTCGATCTCGGAAAGTTCGAGGTCTCCGAATTGAGCGCACTGGTAGCGAAACTGCCTGACAGTTTGTGGTCGATCGAAGACCAGCGAAAAGAGAACAATTTCTCAGTATTTCATCACACGCAACACATCATTTTTCGCTTCACCCCGGGCAATCGCGATCACACCGATTTCTACACCAATCCGATTTGGGATGTCTGGAAAGCCAGGCTCTTGCCTCTCATGGATGCAATAACTGCTCAGTACGGCCATGTTGAAACGGCTTACTCCAAGGTCATGCTGGCAAGGCTCTTATCAGGGCATTCGATCGACCGACATGTCGATGGAGCCGGAGCGAATTTGCATACCCACAAGGTGCACGTCCCCTTGATCTCGGGCCCATCAGCCACGTTCACGATCGAAGATGACGAGCGGCACCTTGAAGTCGGCCGGGCTTACGAGGTCAACAATATCAAGCGGCATTCGGCCTGTAACCTCGAAGGCTCCCACAGGGTGCATCTGATCTTCGAGCACTATGACGCCGCGGCCTGAACAGGCGCTCGGGCAAAAAAGGAAAGAGCGAGCTCCGGCCCGCTCATTCCGATCACTGATTTCAGATCGAATATCTACGATCGTGAAGGATAGACCCCGTCCAAGGCGACACACCATTGCACAACCTGAAAGGGTGAAACCTTGTTCACCGATTGCCCTCCGCCCGCATTGTTTATTGCGAGAGAGCCAGCAGCCATGTTGTTGGTCGAACCGCCGTTATGATAAATTTTCACCCCGTCATTGTCGACTGCCAGCACGTTGTTACGAGGGTTTGCCGAATTGCCGAGTGCGGAGCTGGCCCGCGTCGTTCCCGTATGGTTATGCGAAGGCAATTGCGCGGCAGTGATGGTGAAGCTTGTTGCCCCGCCTCTGCTGCCCAAGCGGTAGGAGCCAAGCCCGGTCCCCGTGCCTTCGCTCACTGGGCGTCGCCCTCGCAAATCGGGCAATTGAAACGTAGTGCGCCCGTCACCGCCATAGATTGTCCCATACAGCGAGAAGAGAGCAGTATACTGGGCAATCGGCAAAAGTTGTCCGTTCGCCGGCGTCCAGCCTCGCGGGCAGAAATTGCCCCCAAATGCGGACACTTGCCCGATATAGGCCGTGCCGGCTTGCGCGTTCACCGCAGGGGCGAAGCCAATTGTCATCGCCGAGGCGCAACCAGCGATCACGAGTTTTCTAAATGTAGTCATTTCGAATTCCTTTCAGTCGTCTCAACGAAGCCGGAACCGGCTCAGTTACGCGAAGGAAAGGTGCCCACGAGCGCGATACACCATTGCATGGTCGTGAAAGGTGACAATTTGTTCACGGCCTGATTGCCCCCAGTGTTGGAAATCACGAGGGAGTCGGCGGCCATATTATTGGTTGCGCCGGCGACGTGGTACATTTTGTCACCAGCGGGATCGACTGCCAGAACCTTGTTATTGGGGTTAGCCGAATTACCGATTTGCGTACTTGCACGCATCGTCCCCGTATGAGTGTGCGACGGCATTTGGCTAACAGTCAGCGTGAACGCTTCCGTGCCGCCTTTTTGGCCCATCAAGTAGTTTGGCAATCCGGGTCCTTGACCGGTGCTGATCGGCGCGCGTCCTCGAAGATCGGGAAGACCGAAAGTTGTCCGTCCGTCGCCGCCATACATCGTGCCGAGCAGGGAAAAGAGAGCTTGGTTGGAGTTGATCGCGAGCAATTGACCATCGGTTCTTGACCAGCCACGGGGACAAAAATTGCCGCCAAACAGCATGAGTTGCCCCAACAAGGGATCAGATTGCGCTTTCGCAGGTTGCGGAACGGCCGAAAATGAGGCCAGTGCGACCGCTGCTGCTGTTAACAGGCTAAGTTTCTTCATTGTGTTCCCTCCCCTTGAACAAATACCATTTTGCCGGTTGCGACCGTCCCCGAGTCATTGTGTGTAACACAATGAATGTCACGCACAACGCACGATCAAAGTTTGGTGGGGGCAAGTGAGCAACCTAAACGGAGCGCAGGTTGAGCATCTGTGATCGAGTCTTCTAAACGAGTTGTCCGGCCAATCCGATAATTCCCGGAAGGTGGCGAGATTGATTGTTGTTTTGACCCTTGGTCGCTCAGGCTCCTCGTTGCTCATGCAGACACTCGGACTGCTTGGTGTGAACGTGATCGGTCGAAGGTTCGATCAGCACGATGACCCTTTGCGCCAAAAGCTTCACTACGATCTGAATCCAGGTGGATACTTCGAAGAGCCGGATATCTATTATGGCGGTCCTAGTTCGGAAACCTTCCGGCGCCACCTCCCGGACCGGTCGATTCTAAAGGCGTGCAAAATGGATTTGCGCCTACTTATCGATCCGTCGCAGTTCGATGCATGGGTGGCAGCAGCACCGACTATATGCTCCGTTCTTGTGTCCTACCGTAGCCCGTCAGAACAGGCTCGGTCGGAGTTCCTTACCAGCGGCCTCGCACATACAGGGATCGATCCTTCAGGAGTGGATCCTCGGGCAAGGTTCATGTTCATCACGAGCTTTCTCGAAGAATATCGAAATAACTACAGCGCAGTAACGAAGCTGTCACATGGTCCTCTCAGCGTGCTGGCGGAGAAAACGCACGTCGTCGATTTCGCTGAAATTGCCAATTCCCGATCGTATGTAGAACGCATCGCCGGGCTGGCTGCGCTCCAACCCACCGAAAAGGAATTTGATCGGGCAGTCGCCAATATCGACCCCGGTCTCATGCGGATCAGGGCCGATGAACTTGACGAGCACGAACGCCGATGGTCCCGCAATCTCGGGGCAGACGAAGTCTTTGAACAACTGGTCCGGCTACGCAAAAAAGAGAGCTGACGAACGCTCTTGCACCGCCCCGTTAGCCAACGTCGAAAGCAATGCTAATGCGTCCGTCGCGCCCGCGATGGGGAATCGTGCGATGGTAGAAGTATGACGGGAAAATCAGGAGCATGCCGTCCTGCGGCTGCACCAGCCTGGTTTCACACTCGACCGGTCCCACGAGCTCTTTCGGCGGTCGCCAGAATTCGAGAGCGCCCGAACCGTCCATTCGATCCAGATCCTTGGCGGCGTCGACATAATAGACACCGCTCAGCCTGCCACCCGGATGGCAGTGTGATGACTGAAAGCCTTGGTCATCGAGAGCTACAGCCCAAGCTGTGAGATTGAGCTCGCCGGGCAGATCAGCGAGGTAGGAATGATCTGAATGTTCCAAGATATACCGCTCAACCTCTTGTTTGATCAGCGCGATCATCTCGTCCAGAATTCGCTTGGGAAGCAGGTCGTTGAGAAACGCCTGCCTCCCGTTCACAGTGGTCGTGCTCGCAGGCTCCTCAACCATCGCCGCGTTGTTTTTGAGGCTGCTTATCAGCGCGTGATTGAGTGTTGCCAAGTCAGGCCCGCCGCTCACGACCGAAATCAGTTCGGGCTGCTGTAGTTGGGCGAGACTTTCGGTATCGCCAGAAAGCAGACACCTGGCGCATTCCAAAGCGCTCAGACCTGCCGAAGGTGGATGAGTTTTGGAAAAGTCAGAAATTAGTTGCCCAGCCCTGTCCACCTCTCCTTGCCGGATAAGGCACTCGCACAGGGGAGCGACTGCCATTCCAAGTGACCTCTTCGCTACTTTGCGCAGGTTCCGCTCCGCCTGCTCCAGTTCGCCCAATTGGATCAAAAGCTTGCCTTTCATGGCGAGCGATTCGACATGATCGGGATCAATCGCGAGCGCCTGATCGCAAGCTTTGAGCGCCTGAGCGTCCTCCATCCCCAGTCGCAATGCTTGTGCGCGGAAGTACCAGACCGACGCGTCCTTAGGCGCATAATCCGTAAGCGCGTCGGCAAGAATGCGCGCCTGCTTGCAGTCATGGGAGGTGAGCTGGGTAATGTCAGCGCCAACTTCACACAGTTTGCGTGGATCAAGCCCTTGGGAAATCCCGGCGTAGAACAGACTAGTTAGCGCCCGACGATGTCCGCCGGCGTTGTAGATATAAGGCTTCCAGTTCAACGCCATTCGACACCAATTCGTATTCTGCTATGCGTTTCATACGCATGACGAGGCAGCCCTTACACCATTCGCACGAAGCGATGCCAAGCGTGTTTCGAGCGCAGAGCCAACTTGGTTCGGACGCGTGCAATGACCATTTGGACAGCCGGTAAGGCCCATCAAATTCATGTCGCAAAGAGCGTTCTATAGAGCATTCGGGCTTGTTATTGCTTCGGAGCAACACATCACCAGTCTCGATCAGGTTGAATCCCAGCCCCATGATGTAGAGATCAAGCGTGTGTCGCTCGACCATCAGTTCGATGAATCTGGTCTACAAACCGAATTCGCAAACTGGAAGGCCGGTCCGTATGGCCTGCTGTTGCGGATCGACGATGTGGCAGACTTAAACGTTCGCGATGGCCAGCGGATCGAGATCAAGCCAGCAATCGGCGCGAGCGACGAGGTCATCAGCGCGTTTCTCATGGGATCGGCCTTTGCGACCTTACTCCAGCAACGCAGACTGCTGACTTTGCACGCAAGTGCAGTGATGGGGCCTCGAGGCGCAGCCCTATTTGTTGGCCGTTCCGGGATTGGCAAGTCGACGACCATGTCTGCCCTGTTGGCCTGCGGGTATAAGATGGTGACAGATGACGTTGCCGCGATCGGTTTCGGCGAGGATGGCGTCCCTCGGATCAGGCCGAGTTTCCCTGGAGCACGGCTAACTGCTCGCGCGCTTAAAAAATTGGGCAAATCGGAGCGCGAATATCGCAGGCTGGATGCAGAAATCGAGAAATTTGCGTTTCCCACGAGCCTGGTTGGCAAGACAGAGATCGGGGTGGATTGCGTTTTCGTTCTCGATGTCGGCGCAGAAAGCGAAGTGGCAGTCCGCCAGGTCAGCCAAGGCGAGGCCTTTCAATCGTTGTCACGGTACACGTTTCGCAAGCGATTTTATGACGGGATGGGAATGCAGGATTTCCATTTCGATGCTGTCTCCAGGCTAGCTGCAGCTATTCCGGTCTGGAACGTAGTGCGCCCGGAGCACCCATTCCTGCTCGATGAGTTGATCAATCGTCTGGTCGACCGGATCGAAACAACCCCAGTTCAAGCCGCGACCGACGCTCGCAGGGCAGGAAGCCCAGTCTAAGATGACCTTTGTATGGCTGGCATCCTATCCAAAATCCGGCAATACTTGGCTGCGCATCCTACTGAGCAACTACCTTTCTGAATCCGGCGATGGCTGGCGATGGGATAGCCCCATTCTGGGTCCGCCCTCGCATCTGGAACGCCATGAATTCGATGAAGCAATGGGCATCGCTTCGGCCGACATGTCAGATGCTGGTCTCGACCTTCTGCGACGCCGACTGCATGCGCAATTCGTATCCCGATTTACCGGCACGAGTTTCACTAAAACGCACGAGGCTTTCTTTAGCGCACGTGACGGCCTCGCGATGTTTCCAGCCAATGCGCAGTCCAAGGCGGTTTACCTCGTGCGTAACCCGCTCGATATTGCGGCATCTTATGCGCATCACCAAAATCTCCCGATCGATAGCGTGATCGACCATCTGGCCAACCCGGCCGCGCAAGTCGAAAACAGCGACACGTTTTTCGATGAGCATATTGGAAACTGGAGTGATCATGTTGAGGGATGGACGCAGCAAGACATTATCGAAACGCTCTGCATCCGGTATGAAGACCTTCTTGACGACACTTTCGAGATCTTTTCCAGAATCATCCGATTTTGCGAGCTGGAAATTCAGGATGACAAGGTCGCCCGGACTGTGACGGCATCCAGCTTTGAACGACTGCGAGCACGTGAAAGACAATCGGGTTTCAAGGCACTCTCGGATACTTCGCGCCCTTTTTTCCGAACTGGCCGATCAGGCGGATGGCAGACAGAGCTGACCGCCAAGCAATCTCGGCGGGTTTACTCGGATCACGGCGAAATGATGCAGAAGTTCGCCTATCGAGCCCGGCATGACATCTGAAAAAATAGCATTGGTCACAGTGACCTCGGACGATTTTGTGCCCGGCACCTTGACGATGATCGATAGCTTTCGTGCGACCAACCCCTGGTTCAACGGCGACGTAATCGTAATCCATCGCTCCCTCGATCCACACTCGATATCGGTGTTCGAGACTTTCGATCCCTGCCTGATCCATCGCCCTATATCGCAGAAGCTGGAGCAGGTTCTGAAGCAGATCGCTGTTCACGCTCGGTGGGGATCGGGCAAAGAAATCCAGTTCGCCTCGATCGAAACGATCGCAATTCCGGGCTATGACCGGATCATCTTTTGCGACAGCGATTTGCTTTTCCTCGATTCCATCCACGAAATCGTCGCTGTCGATGCTCCCCTCGTCGCATCGGGAGATGGAGCATTTTATCGCGGCAATTATCGGCGCCTCTCGGATTATCGAGAGGTCGAGGGGCATTCACCGGAGCCGACCGCGCAAAGTATTGGCAATACCTTCAACAGCGGCATGATGATTGTTGACACCGACCAGGTCACGACAGCCGACTATGATGGATTGATGGAGGCGCTCGATCCAGAGCGATGGGTAAACGACATCACCGGTCATACCGATCAAATGCTTTTCAACATCCACTTTGCAGGGCGACAGCACCTCGTGTCGCCGTCCTACAATTTTCTCTTGTCGCACAACGCGCTAATCAAGAAAGCTACCGGACTTTCGGTTGAGACAGCGAAGGTACTTCATTTCACAGGATCGAGAAAACCATGGCTGCCGTTCGAAACGTTAAGCGCGCCAGGAATGGACCCTGAATTCTTCACTAGTCTTTCCGAATGGCGACGTGTTTATGGCGAGCTCTGCAATCGTTGCCTCTTGGCGAACGGGCACGTGCGTTGAGATATTGTGCAACCGCAAAATATGGCCTAACAACCGCGAAGTTGGGGGAGGTAGCCTGTGACCAGTGATATTTCCATGGCGACAAAGGTCGCCGCATCAGAAAAGATCTTGGCGTCGAACCTTGGCGACGAGGTTGTCATGATGTGCATTGATAAAGGGAAATATTTCAGCCTCAAAGGACCATCGGGCCGAATTTGGAACCTGCTCGAAACGCCGACCACCTTAAACGAAATTCGCGGCACACTCCTTGCTGAGTATGATGTGTCGCCGGATGAATGCGAGGACCAGTTGGTCTCATTGATCGGAGAGCTCCGCGATCAAGATCTCGTCGTGTGCTCAAATTGACTCGGCTTCTAGGGGAAACAAAATGACTGACGCGATTGACAACGGCCCGGATATCGGTGGCAAAAAAGCCTGGCAAAAATTGAAGCTGGAACAGTTGGACGTGCCATCGGCGACACGTACTGGATTTGGGCGACTTCAGCCGGGCGAAGCGTTTAACTTCTATCGCAACTCCTGATCTGAGGTTCTTCAGATCGGATCCGAAACGAGCGGGGTGATACCTTCACCGCCGCTCGTTTGTTTTTAGCACATACGGGAAAGCTGTTCTTCGAGTGGCTCAATTGACTCAAAGGCCAGAACAGATTGCGACAATTGAGCGAGCACAATTGGCTGATCCCGCTAATGTTCGAACCTTCGAACAATCGGGTTGCCTGATTGTCGACCGCTACCTGAATCCTCTCAAGGTTCGGGCCCTGACGGAGCTTGCGCTCGCTGAAATCCACTCGGCTGAAACCCGATCGGGCGCGTTGGTAGTCGGGACAGGGAGGCGGATGGTCCCTATACCAATCGCGGGAAAATTCGACGATCGTGAGATTTTCGCAGCGCCAGAATTGCGAGGATTCTTAAGCGCCCTCCATGGTGATAACCACGTGCTCAACTGCTTCACATGCATCAATGCGGCTCCGGGCGCCCAAGACCAGCACATTCACCGGGATTACGGAGGACTATTCGAAGACAAGGTGGACAGCTTCTGCCCGAGCTTTGCAGTTAACCTCTTCATACCGCTTGTCCCGTTCAACTCCGTCAATGGGACCACCCGCGTTTGGCCCGGAACCCATCGTAAACCCGATCTATCGGATGACCCAATGGAAGGAGGATTCATCGATCCTGAGCTGGAACCGGGATCAGTACTTTTGGTCGATTATCGATTGAAGCACTGCGGGACGGCGAACCGCTCCAGAGCGGATCGTCCCGTAATCTGCTTGGGTTACTCCCGCGACTGGTTCCTCGACACACTGCATTACAAGGAGATCAATCCGCTGCAGATTGACCTCGACATACTTGCGGCGAAGCCCACGCCCGAGCAACACCTGCTTTCGCGGGCAAAAATGTACGCATCGCTGGAGACCCGGCGTCGCACTTAGGAAACAGCCGCTTACTTGGAATCATTCTCGCGACTGGCTGCTCCAACGAATTCGACGGCAGACCAGATTCGGCCAATCCTAGAACGTCGTTCAAACGAATTCGGGTCAAGATCGCGGATAAGCCTCTCCATATCGACGTAACGCGACCGAGCGGGTAGGCTTTCTCCGCTGGAGTAGCGCTTTCCCACGATAGCAAAAGCCCCCTTCAATGCGAGCAGCAAAGGTGTGACTCGGGCCGGGTCATCTTTGATTTCGCGCCAGCAGACTTCTTCGGGCAAGATTGGATCCATGGCTTGCCGGAAGAACAGCCGCTTCCAATGCTTGTCGCGAAAGACATGAGACGGCAGCGAAAGCGCAAATTCGACGATCCGGCGGTCCATCATGGGATAGACATGGCGGATTCCATAAGGCGCTGCGTCGGATGCCATCGACTCGATTCGAGTGATCAATCCAGGCCAGCGCAGCAAGTTGCACCGTGCGGCTCGGGTGTTCGGGGTTCGCACGACAGGTATGGGAGGCAGGGCTTCAATACTATTCCATGCCTTGCCATCCAGAAATCCGCGCCTCTGATCATCGTCACCGACAGCGCCGGATGTTCGCCGCCAGCCTGGAGGCGATATCAGCCTAAGGATCGCGCGAAGTCCGCTCACTCCCGGTGTTCTGCGGTCTTCCTGAAACCTGCGCAGTCTTTCATCCGACGCAAAGCGGTGTGCAAAGCTGTCCGCAAGGCTGGCGAGAACGAAGCGTAGCGAGCCTCTTGGGTGTCCCGTGGTCAAACTGGCAAGCTTTTCCCAATGTCCGTTAGAAGCCAGTTCTTCGAAGTATCCGCGTCCATCGAACGAGGCAGCCTCATCACCGCCGAAGCCTGAGAATATCACTGTCACCCCCGCCTCACTGGCTTGCTCAAGCACTGGCAGTTCATTGTAGGAGGCGTTGCAGATCGGGTTGGTACGATGATCGCGATCGAGAACGTCGAGAACGATATCCACTGATGGCTCCGTGTAGACCGGTTCAACATGCATCCTGGCACATACTGCCGCTACGCGTTCGTACTCTTCGGTTTCGATTTCTGACTGCTCGGGGTGGGGTGCGGGATACCACGTCAGTGCTATGGGGGGAGGCTTCTTGTCTGCGGAAAGCATTTTCGCGGTCAGGATGGCAATCGATGAACAATCCAGCCCGCCGCTGACATGCACTCCGACATTTCCTTTTACCGGCAGTCGATCTGCTATCGCCTGGCGAAGCAGTTGACGAAACTCGGATAGGCACTCCTCATGACTGTTCCACTGTCTCAGGGAAATCTGTTCCGGCCTCCAGTAAGGTGTGATTGTCGTACCGTCGGGGTCGGCAATGATGTAATTGCCCGGGGGTATCTTTCGGATCTCGGCGAAACTAGTGCGCTCGAAATGCGCAAAGGCGCGTGTCAAAGTTGCGGCGATGTAGGGCTCGTCTTCACGTCTTGAAACGGTATCGTAAACGAGCAATTGCTCGAGCCGTTCAGCGATGAAAAACCCCTCACCGTTGTTGCTGTAATAAACCGGCTGACATCCCATGATGTCGCGGGCTGCGTATACCCGACCTCGATCGGCATCCCAGATAGCAAAAGCAAAGTCCCCGAGGATGAGATCCGCACATTCCACACCGTGTTCGCTATAGAGGGCAAGCAGGAGATCGGGGTCCGTAACGTCTTGCGGTAGCGCGAGAGCTTCAATGAGATGACTGCGGTTGTCGAGCCGTACTTTGGCAAAAAGCAACCGTGTTTCGTTTTCACAGATGCCGTCTGCCCACCGAAAGCAATTTGCTCCTTTGGTCAAAGGTTCCTCATCGGCAATTCATCGATCGTCATAGTTGAGGCAGAGCTCGCAACTGCGCATCAAGCTGGCCAGCGAATTTAAAAAACAAGTCTGGTTCGTTTGCCAGACTTGGTTGAATTACACCCTGCTCCAAAAGTACGATCCGCGACATGTATGGCTTTCCTTGTGGCAGTCGACCGGGATCCACAATCAGGTATTTGGGTGCGCCTAAGGCAGTTAGTTGACAGGGAGCATCTTCTTTCCCGCTCACCTTCCAACTGGTGAAAGGCTGGATTGTCCCACATCGCGTATTGTCACTTTCGTGGCATCGATAAATATGGGTGGCAAACTTGAGGCCAGCGGGTGAGTGGGCCCGCACGACAGTGAGGCCATCAATAGCGACCTTCGCAAGATGATTGCCGGTGATGGCCATCAAATGAGCATCGATAGCCTGATTATCGAAATGCCGCAGGCCCTTCGAAGGATCAATCCTATCATCGGGCGACGGCCGCGCCGACATCGAACTTGCACAGGCCAGTGCCATCAGCGGCGCAAGGCGAAGCAACAATCTGGCTGTCATCAACCCCTCCAGACCCCCGGGAACGGCGGAGGCGCAATTTCTATCGCGACTTTGCGCACTTGAGAAGTGCCGCCCTTATCCGCGTTGCATGAGCTGGATGCCGAAATACTTTTCATAGTGGTCAATGGGATAGAGGACGGGTCCCGAAACAACATGCGGCTTGGCTGAAGTTTCATCGCAGGTGCCCTCCCTCCCTACCCTCGGGCTGGGCGAGCTAAAGCGCATCTGCGCAACTGGGGCAGAGGCATACTATCGCAGAGGAGCTGTAACTTTATCGCCGCCTCCCAAGTTCGAAGCACTCTGGACCGGGATAAGCCTTTAGATTATCCCAACGTCAAAGGGCGGGAACGGCACGAAGAGTGTGAGCCGACACTAGGGGGTAATGGATGTCTGAAGAGTTGCGCCGCGACACGCTGTTCGTGGCGCTAACGCGTCCGCAAATGTTCGCCGGGGTCACGTATACTTTCTTCGTCATCAACGCGATCATCGCGGTCGAGCTGTTTCTGATCTTCCGCGCTTGGTGGGTGCTGCTTGTCGCGGTCGCGATCCACGGTGCTGGAATGCTGGTCAGCTTGCGTGACCCGCGAATCTTTGACCTTTGGATCACACGCGTCCGCAATTGTCCTCGCATCAAGAATTACGGCCTGTGGAAATGCAATTCCTACCGGCCCTGACGAGCAATCCCGACACTATTCGCAATGAGACGCCCGCAGGCGCACACCTCCCCTATGGACGGCATATCGACGATGTAACGATCGAGACGCGCGACGGACTGCTCGTCCAAACGATCCGGCTGGGGGGCCTGCTGTTCGAGACCGCCGACAGCGACGAACTGAACTATCGCGCAGGGTTACGCGACTCCATGCTGCGCGCACTCGGTTCCTCGCGTTTTGCGGTTTACCATCACGCGATCCGCCGCCGCGCGGAGGCTACGCTCAATCCGGTTGCGGCTGACGACTTTTCGACCCGGCTTGATGAGCGCTGGCAAGAGAAGCTTGCCGGAAAGCAGCTTTACGTGAACGAGTTGTTCGTCACGATCGTGCGCCGCCCCTTGCAGGGCCGCGTCGGCATCGCGGACAGGTTGAGCAGCTGGATCGGGCGCAAGGCCAACGCCAATGCGCAGCACATAGCGAGCGAGAAGCACGCGCTAGACCGGGCGCGCGAGGCGCTGATGGCATCGCTATCGGCCTACGATCCGCGAGTGCTCAGCATCTACGAGACCGAGGACGGCCAGCGCTCCGAGCCGCTCGAATTCCTGTCCTGCCTGTTCAACGCCGATATGCGGCCGGTTGCGCTTCCTCATGGCGATCTCGGGCACTTCATTCCCGCGCGGCGGATCAGTTTTGGGCAGGATGCGATCGAGCTCGCCCCGACCGGCCAGTTGCCGCGCCGCTTCATCGCGATGATTTCGATCAAGGATTATCCCGGCGCGACCTTCCCGGGCATGTTCGACGAGCTCTATCGCTTGCCGTTCGAGCTGAATGTGACGCAAAGCTTCGCCTTCGTCGAGCGCGGGCAGGCGCTAGGGCAAATGAACCTCGCGCTCAGACGCATGCGCTCTGCCGAGGACGAGGCGCTGTCGCTGCGCGAGGAACTCACGGTCGCGAAAGACGAGGTCGCGGCAGGCCGCGCAGGGTTCGGAGAGCATCACACCACCATTGCGATCCACGCAGAAGACCTCGCCAATCTCGAAAGCCAAGTCGCCGAAGTCACCGCGCTTCTCGCCGATCTCGGCATCAATGCCGTGCGGGAGGATATTGCGATCGAGCCGACCTTCTGGGCGCAGTTCCCGGCAAATTTCCGCTACATCGGACGGCGCGGGCTGGTCTCGACCACCAATTTCGCAGGGCTTGCAAGCCTGCACAATTTCCCCGTCGGACGTTCCTCTGGCAACCATTGGGGCGAAGCGGTCACCCTGTTCGAGACGACCGCGGCTGGACCCTATTTCTTCAACTGGCACAGCCAAGATCTCGGTAACTTCACTGTCATCGGCCCGTCCGGTTCGGGCAAAACTGTGGTGCTCAACTTCCTGCTGGCACAGGCACGGCGGTTCAATCCGCGCATCATATTCTTCGACAAGGATCGCGGAGCCGAGCTGTTCCTGCGCGCCATCGGCGGGACCTATGACCGACTAACGCCCGAAACGCGATCGGGACTAAATCCCCTCCAGCTCGACGACACACCCACCAACCGCCAGTTCCTGTCCGAGTGGCTGACGCTGCTTGCAGGCGGGGCGTCGAGCGCGGAGACCGATCAAATCCGTGACGCAATCGACACAAGCTTCCAGCAGCCGATCGAACGCCGCCGACTGCGCTATCTGGTCGAACTCTTCCGCGGAGAAGCGCGGCCGCATCCCGAAGATCTCTATTCACGCCTTCGTCAATGGTGGGGCGATGGAGAACGCGCGTGGCTATTCGACAACCCGGAGGACATGACCGACCTCTCGGCCGAAACGGTTGGCTTCGACATGACAGCGATTCTCGACGATCCGGCGGCACGCACGCCCGCCATGTTCTACTTCTTCCACCGGGTCGAACAACGGCTCGACGGCGACCCGGCGATCATAGTTATCGACGAGGGCTGGAAGGCTTTGGACGACGAAGTCTTCGTGCGCCGGATCAAGGACTGGGAAAAGACCATCCGTAAGCGCAACGGTGTGGTCGGCTTCGCGACCCAGAGCGCGCAGGATGCGCTCGAAAGCCAGATCGCGAGCTCGATCATCGAGCAGGCGGCAACGCAAATCTTCATGATCAACCCCAAGGCCCGCGCCGAGGACTACATCAACGGCTTCGGCCTCTCGCGCCACGAATTCGACCTCGTGCGCACCCTGCCCGATACATCGCACTGCTTCCTGATCAAGCATGGCCGCGAAAGCGTGGTCGCGCGGCTCGACCTGTCTGGTGAAGAAGACCTGCTCACGATTCTGTCGGGCCGTGAGAAGACCGTGCGGCTGTTCGATGAGCTTGTCGGCCGCACCGGGCCTGACCCTGCCAACTGGCTTCACCTGCTGCTCGAAAAGGCCGCGTGATGAGCTGTCCTGCAATCATCACCGGTGACCAATTCCTCACCCGCGTGCTCACGCATATCGACTGCCAGGCGCAGGTGATCGGGAGCTACGGCTATCAGGCGCTGGGCCAGCCCGGATCGACGGCATCGGTCCTCGTCACCGGCCTGCTCACTCTATTTATTGCGCTGTTCGGCATCAGGCTGCTGTTCGGTCCGCAACCGGGTGCGCGCGACGTCGTCTTCGATGTGCTCAAGATCGGGATCGTACTCACCCTTGCCTTTTCCTGGCCGGCATTTCGCACAGTGGTCTACGACGTGACGCTCAAGGGCCCGGCCGAAATCGCGAGCGTGATTCAGACTTCGAGCCAGCCCAGCGGCGCACTCGCGACGGTCGACAGGCTGCAACAGGTGGACAACAACATCGTCTCGCTGATCGAGCTCGGCACGGGGCGTAACACCGGGCAGTTTCTCAATCAGGATGCTCCGGGCGCCACCTTCGCCGGTACCGCGCTGCAGGACGATGCGGCCTTCGGCTACGCGCGCCTGCTGTTTCTCGCCGGAGTTATCGCGCCGCTCGCCATGTTGAGGATTGCAGCGGCAGTCCTGCTAGCGCTCGCGCCGATCGTCGCGGGGCTGTACTTCTTTGCCCAGACACGCGGAATTCTCGCCGGATGGGCCAAGGGACTGGTCTTCACGATCGGCGGCTCGATAGCAATCAGCCTGGGCCTCGCCGTGCAGCTTGCGATTGTTGAGCCGTGGCTAGCCGATGCGCTCAATGTCCGCCAATTCGGTTATGCTACGCCCTCCGCGCCGCTTGAGCTGTTCGCGACGATGTTTGCCTTCATGCTGGTGCATTTCGCGCTGCTTTGGGTGCTCGCCCGCGTCGTGTTCCATCGCGGCTGGTCCGATTTGCCTTCATTCCCCTCCGCGTTACCGAACCGCGAGACGGCTCCCGTCCTCACAGGCTTTCAAGGTCCGCGGGCCATACGCATGGACGCCCCCGAACCACAGGTGACGCTGCGAGCGGAACGATTGAGTTCGACGATTGAAAGATCGGTGCGCCGCGAGGAGACCGTGCGAACCGCTCAGCTATCGCGTGCAGGTGGCACTCCACAGCAGCGCTCCGTCGAAGCCATTTCGTCGCCGCGCCTCGGCAGTTCGTTTCGCAGGACGCAGCCACGTATGCTCCGATCGATCCAGAAGCGAGACAATAAGGCATGACCATCCAGCCAGACTTTACTCAGACGAATGACAGCTGGGCAAAGAGTGTCACCGACGATCTCGAACGTTCAAACCGCCGCGCGTGGGCGGTGGCGATCGTCGCGTCGGTTATCGCCTTGCTGCTAGCGATCGCGCTCGTCGTGCTACTCCCGCTCAAGACGGTCGAGCCTTATACGATCCTTGTCGATAAACAGACCGGAAATGTCGAGGCGCTGGCTCCGCTCGACGAGAAGCTGATCGCGCCTGACGCCGCGCTCACACGATCGATGCTGGTGCAATATGTAATCGCGCGAGAGAGCTTTTCTCAGGATGGCTTGCAGTCGGACTACAGGAAGGTCGGTCTGTGGTCGGACGACAGCGTGACGCGCGATTACCAGGCGGCGATGAACGCCTCCAATCCGCAGAGCCCCCTAGCCTATCTGCCGCAGCGCGCGACGATTGCGACTGAAATCAAAAGCGTATCCAGCCTTGCAAACAACCGCGCGATGGTTCGGTTTACGACCACGAGAAAGGATCCCAGCATTGCCCGCCAGCCCGCGCAGCACTGGGTCGCGGTCATGGGATATGGCTTCAGTGCCGCTGCGATGACCGAGGCTGATCGATATCTCAATCCGCTTGGTTTCCAGGTGACAAGCTATCGCCGTGACGCGGAGACCCTGCCTGAAGCGGGCATTGTCAACGGGATCGAGCGACCGGAAATTGAAGGGGCGCGCCCATGATCAGACTGGCCCTCATTCTCGCAATAGCAGCCGAAGGTTCGCCGCTTTGCGCTCAGTCATATCCGATGCCGGGGCCGGATACGCCGCGGGTCCAGTCGGTTTCCTGGATTCCTGGCGAACCGATCGTCCTCACCGCATTGCCGCAAACGGGATTGACGGTCATGCTCGAACCCGGCGAGACGATCACGAGAATGACGCTCGGCGGCAGCAGAACCTGGGACGTATTTGTTTCGGCAGAAAGCGATAGTTTCCAGGTCGTCCCACAGGCCCGTGCAGAAGCAGCGAGCCTCACAGTCGAAACCGATCGCCGCCTTTATGAATTCGCGCTGGAAACGGGAAGAGGGCTTCAGGCCGCCTATCTGGTGCGTCTTGATTTCGGTGTGCCCCTCCAAGCCCGGATTCCGGAGACGAAGGAGGATCTCCAAGATCTGGATTGGTCATACCGCATCAGGGGTGACAAATCGGTGCGGCCGGCCATGGTGCGCGACAACGGCTCGAAAACCGTAATCGAATACGCCCCGGGGCAACCCTTGCCCGCCGTATTCGCGGTCAGCGCAACAGGCGACGAAGAAGTTGTGGCTGGGCATATGCGCGGCGACCAGTTCGTGATCGACCGGGTCCATGACAGACTGATTTTCCGGATCGACAAGGAAAAGGCCACCGCCCGGCGCAACAAGAAAAGGGAGAGCGGCGGATGAATGAAGCCGCAACGCATGGCCATCCGGAAGCAACGCCGGAGCATGACATCCGCCCGGTCATCGCGACCGGAAGTAACAGCAACTTGGGCCTGTGGGCCTTCCTCGTAGTCCTGGCGATCGGAGGAGCATGGCTATTCACGGCGCTTTCGGCAAGCCGCGATGAGGGTGAAACCTCATCGCAGTTTACATCGGTCGAGCCTTCCGGGGGAAGGATCGCATCGCCCGAGCCGTTGCGTCTGCCCGATCGGTTCTCAGAATCAGGGCCAGTTCCGCGAGTGGTTGAGGAACAAACCGAGCGCCTGGCGCCGCGGATACTGGAGCCGCGCGTCATCCCCCCGCTTTCGCCGCGCCCTCCGGTGCCACTGCCAGAGCCCCTTCCGCCATTCCCGCGCCCCATCGAACCCGCGCCATCCCCGCCACAAGTCGTTTTCGAGAACCGTGCATCGCCCGTTGGGGGTGGTTCCGGAAATCTAGGCGATGAAGCGAGCGGTGAGCGTGTCACGGCTGGCCGCCTCGCCAATCCTTCCCATACGATTCCCCAAGGGACCGTGATCCCGGCCGTTCTCGAGACGGCGCTCGACTCCACGCGCCCCGGCGGTGTTCGCGCTCTGGTCCAACGCGACATGTTTGGTTTCGACGGCACGCAGGTCCTCATTCCGCGCGGCAGCAGGCTCTACGGCGAATATGAGGCGGGATTGCAGCGCGGGCAGAACCGAGCGCTCGTCCAGTGGACGCGGCTCATTCGGCCCGACGGCGTTACAGTCGCGCTCGATTCTCCATCCTCCGATCCGCTCGGGCGTGCAGGCATCAAGGGCAAAGTTGACGGAAAGTTCTTCCAACGCTTCGGCAACGCCCTGCTCCAATCCGTCCTCGATGTCGGGGTCGGGCTTGCAGTCAATGAAGCGACCGACGGTGTGATCGTGGCACTGCCGGGCAGCACGCAGAACGTCCAGGTGAGCGATCAGGATTCCATCCGGCCGACGCTCAAAGTGAAGCACGGCACAAGCGTCTCGGTATTCGTCGCCCGCGATCTCGATTTTTCGAGCGTCGATCGATGAGTCTCACCGAAGCCGGATACTATCTAGACAGCTTTCTTGCGCCGCTTGCTCCGGTCATGGAGCGAAACGACGTCACCGACATATGGATCAATCGGCCGGGCGAGCTTTGGGTTGAGAGCATTGGCGGTGGGATCGAGCGGATGGTCGAGCCGAACCTCGATCTCAAATTGCTCGAGCGTCTGGCGAAACAGATCGCAGCCCATTCTTCGCAAGGCATAAGCCGCGCGCAGCCATTGCTTGCAGCGACGCTTCCCGACGGATCGCGCGTTCAGGTCGCAGCGCCGCCCGCGACACGTGGCGGTTACGCATTCGCCATCCGCAAACATGTGTCGGCGGACTTGTCGCTTAGCGATTGGAAGGACGCTGGTGCCTTTGACAGCGCCTGCGGCGACACCGGAATTGCTGTCGACAATCGCGAATTGCGCTCTGTCGGTGGCTGCGAAGCGGCGGCCTGCCTTCGCGAGGCGGTCCGGTCGCGACGAAATATCCTTGTGGCCGGTGGCACTTCTACGGGTAAAACGACGTTCCTGAATTCGCTCCTAGCTGAGGTGCCGGAGGGAGAGCGACTGATCCTCATCGAGGATACCGCCGAGCTTCACCTCAAGCATGAGAACGCGGTGGGCCTGATCGCGGCGCGGGGTGAAGAGAGCGAAGCGCAGGTGAGCATGGAGGATTTGCTGATCGCGGCTCTGCGGATGCGGCCTGATCGGATCATCCTGGGCGAACTGCGCGGGGTCGAAGCGTTCACGTTCTTGCGCGCGGTCAACACGGGGCACCCCGGTTCGATGACCACCGTGCATGCCGACACGCCGCAGCGCGCGATCGAGCAGCTGGCGCTGTTGGTGCTGCAAGCGGGATCGAAGCTCGGACGCGACGATGTGCGGCACTATGTCCGCGAAAGCGTCGATGTGTTCGTGCAGCTTGAACGGCGCGGGGGTAAACGCCGGGTCAGCCAGGTGCTGACGGGAAGCTGACGGGGCGAGACACTTAATGACCCAAAGCAGTTTGCTTAATCCTTCAGCCGAATCGCCTCTTAGCTCATCGATGGAGTGGATTGCATCGGTTCTATTCGGGGAGGTCGCGTTAGGCCTTTGCGTGTTGGCGGTGGCGTTTGTCGGCGCGCTGATGCTCACTGGGAGACTGGCTGTTAGAGAGGGCTTGCGCGTCCCATTGGGGTGTTTCATCTTGCTCGGAGCGCCGCTTATTGCGGGAGCATTTATTCAAAGCGCGGAGAAGCGCGAGATATCCAGTTTACCAAACCAACACAATGACGACTTCGGCACCCGCGACGATCTAGAGCCTGCCACGCACGATCCGTACTCTGGGGCTTAATCGAGCTCGGAAATATGCAGAACTTTGGCAACAGGAATGAGGAAGGACATTACTGGTTCGGCCAACGACTGGCTACAATTAAGGCTTGCTTGAAAGCTGGTTCGACTTTGTCTTGACTAAAGACTATGCCTAAAGAGCCAATTTTTCACTTTTGAATCAATTGATTTTGAGCAGAAAAGTCCTTCTGTTGCGCTAAACTATCGAACTACTCAATCAACCAGCGGATGCATCTCCCGACACTTCGCCTTAGTGCATTGTCGCAGCTATACTTGGGCAAAAAACCCTTGAGTTCAATTGGAAAAAATCTTCCCTGTTGAAGTGATTCGTAAAATTTGGACCGTATATCTACGGCTTAATAATGATAGCTCGGATCAAAAACACAATTAATACCACTAGCGAAGCTATAATTTGCAGCAACGGACCATCATGCAGGATTAAGGCGATTGCCCAAATCGCTGCAACAATTGCAACGCAAACATTTACTGCTCTATTGCTCATCCTTAATCCGTAACATGTTCAGTTACTACCACGCCACATCCAAACGCCGAAGTAAGCCAAGGAATTGCGCCTCCACTTGTCCATGCGGTGCCAACCACTGAAGCTGCGCATGAGAGATAGCCGAGGCTACGGAATGCGGCCTTTCTTGCATCTGGCGCTCCTGGTGGCGCTCGACCGTGAAGTGGCAACTTATGCTGTTCAGCCCACTTCTTGTGTTTCTTCTTATGGCTCTCCTTCGCACTCTTACATTCCGAGCTATCTTGTCCATGACGACCACAAGCTCTAGAAATTTCCATCGCGTCAGGCTGTTGAATTTGGCTGGTTGATAATCCCTCCGTCTCCAAGGCTTCAGTTTGTTCCTGAAACGCCCTTGTATCAACCCCAATTGCACCGAGATCGTACCCCATTCTGCTGGCCATGTCCGCCACCTTCGCTTGATCCGCTGCATCGAGGCTGTTAAATTTCTCCAACCACTCTTCACGGGCCTTCCCTCCTCTCCGGTCATTGATGCGCGTGGCATACATGCCACTAGGATCGACCGCATTGATCGGATCATTCCCCACATACCCATACAGATTGAACTGATCCGCATACCCGATGGGATCGGTCTGCATTAACCGGCCGAGTTTGTAGGAGTAGATGCGGGCCTTGTAGTAATACATCTCCAGCTCGGGGATCCACGCCTGGCCGGTGTAGCGGAAGCGGCCCTTGGTCGAGATGTCGTTGCCCGATTGGGTGTCCGGGATGCCATAGGCATCGTAGGAATTCGTCGCGATCACCGCGCCCTGGTAGTTGGTCACCGCGACGATCGACCCGCGCGGGTCAGCGTGCAGGTAACGCCTGAGGCTGGAGCTCTGCCAGCGCCCTTCGTACCAGATTAGCGGATCGTCCGCCTCGGCATTGGAGCCGTGCACGTAGCGTCGTGTCATTAAGTTCGAGGCGTTGTACTCGCCGATCAGTGGTTGCCATCATAGACGAAGCGCTGGACGCCCGCTGCGCCTCCTGACACTTCGTAGAGCCGGCCCAGCGGATCGTATTTGAGCAAGGCCTTGAGCGCGCCCGAGTAACTTAGCGAGGTGCAGCTTGTGTTCGTCTGAACGCGTTTTTCGACCAGCCGGTTCTCAACGTCGTAGAGATACACGTGCCCGCCGTCGGCAGTGAGATTGCCATTTGCATCGTAACAGAAGGCCGATCCACCAGCGACGGTATACTGATTGAGACCATTGGTCGTGTAGCTGCGCGTGAGATTGACATGCCCGTCCCACGAATAGCCGTCATTCGATTGCGTTTCGGTGAGCAGCTGCGAGGCGGCATTTTGGCATTCGGCAATTTGCGAGCTTCGCTGACGATTGGGTCGAGCCAATTCGCTTGCGGCCGCAGCCGGCTACATCGACAGGATTGCCTCAATCTTTGCTTTGATACCAAGACTGCTGTCCTGCGGATGCAGCATTGTGGTGACCAAGATCATCGCCGCGCACGACGCTACGAAAACAGACATTGCGCCTTTGCCGGCCGCCCTCAACAGGCACCATAAGCCGATCGACCAAGCGACGAGCATCGGCCATACGAAGTAGATGATTGCTAGCCCGCCCATCCCGACATTGGGAAGGGCGCTCCATAAGACGCACTGCCAAGCAGCAGCTAAGAGTGCAAAGCACAGCGCAAGGAAGGTCGCTTGCCTCATAGCGCACCCGCTACTGGCGGATGAAGGTCAATTCCGCGCCCGTCCCGAACAAGATCAACTCACCATTGCGCATGCCCCATCCTTCCGTCTTCCCAAGAGCATCGAGGAACCGCGTTTCGGCGAGCATTTCGAGTTCCGGGCACATCCGACGGGTCCCACCAACCTGCGAGACTCTTAGCTGCCGGCCTTCGAGCATATAGGAGGCGAAGTACCGGTTGCATCCGGAAGAGCCGTTCAATCGGCCATCGGTGTCGAACTTCAGGTTGATGTCGATCGATTCAGGAATCCGATCTCCCGCGATGCGAGCTGCCTTCCATGAGGTCCCAGCGAGATTTGTTGCGTCTGGGTCGTCCTGCAATTCGTTTATCCGATCCCTGTAGGTTCCAGCCACGCATTCTCGCCGATCGACCGATTTCCAGCAATCGTTCCGACCGCGAACCCAGCCGATTTGGTGCGCTCGGAGGCTCAGTTTTTCCACGAGCCCGGCCGCATCGTATTTGCGGGCGTAAAGTGTGCTCATGCGATTATCGAGTTCGGCGAGCTCGGGGTCATCGCAGATGAGTTGCTCGATCGAACCACGGGCCTGCGTACAGTCGAAGGACGGGGTGATGATTGGCCGTGAGGATAGCGGACGCCCGATCTGAGCAAAGCGCTCTGGCTTCCAGATTATGTGCGAAATCGTCCATCCGTCCAGCGCATTATCGGGTGGCATCCGGCCGTCAGGACCGTTCCAGCGACCGGAGAAAACATAGGTGATACGATCCGTTTCCGCCGCGGTGCAGATTACCGAACCTGAGTGCGTTTCCTGGCCCGCCCGGCACGATCCGAGTTGAAGGTTCTGCTGGAGCGGGCGATGGGCCTCGCCGACACGCGGGCCGAGCCAATTGCTGATTTGGCTGTTGTGAATCTCGATTGCCGCAATCCGCCCTCGGCCATCGCTGATCAGCGTGACGAGCTTGCGTCCCCTTCGCGTGCCGATGATGACTTCTTGGTAACCGCTTTCGGTCGTGCGGCGTATTGGTCTCCAATCGATGCTCCGCTCGATCGTGCGAAGGGTTTGCGTATCAAACGGCGTCGACGCATCGATTTCTCCCAGACCCTCGACGCCGAGCTTGAGTTCAGTTTGCGCCGCTGCCGGGAACGGCTGGGCGAGCGCACTCGCTGCCAGTAAGATCGCGATTGGACGAGCTTGAAACTGATTGGACTGCATTGTGAAGGGCTCCCGTTCGAGGCGTGATGGTCGTTATTGAGCGGTTCGGCGCAAGCAGCCGCTCATGTTGGGAAGAGAGTGCAACTTTGATTCACCACGCGTGAGTTAATCACGGTGAATCTTCGACCGCAGCGAGAGACGGATCCCGGGATGCGGCGCAAAATTGACCTTGATCAACCTGCGTGTATCCTTGCGTAGGCCTGTGGGCGGAAGTTCAAGTATGTCCGTGCAGGCCATCCGGCGAGAAGCTCGCCGAACTCAAAAGCCACTGATCTGGCGAGGTGGGTGATGACTGCAATCGCATCGGCGGCGATGGAGCCTGGAGTGGTCCGGCAACAGCTGGACCGTATCCTTGCGAGCAGTCAATTTTCCGAAACGACCCGGCTGCAGCGCTTTCTCACGCATCTGGTCGATCAGTCGCTTGCAGGCAATGAAGAGGCCTTGAAGGGCTATTCGATCGGGCTCGACGTGTTCGACAAGCCCGACGACTTCGACCCTGCAATCGACACGATTGTGCGCGTGCAGGCGGGAAAGCTGCGCAGCCGGTTGGACCTCTATTACGCGACCGATGGAGCAGAAGACCCTCTGCGCATTCTTGTTCCCAAGGGATCCTATATCCCGGTCTTTCAGGTTGCGTTCGATCCCGAAACTGCTCCCACTGGTCATCCCGATAAGGTGCGGCAGGACACGGCGGCCGAGCGCTATACCATCGCCGTCATGCCGTTCGACAATCTCAGTGGCAGCCCAGATCAGGAATATCTGGCCGATGGCTTCACTGAGGAAATCCTGAATGCCCTTTCGCGATTTCGCGAATTCAGAGTCGCTGCTCGTCATTCTACGTTCCGGTACAAGGACAAGAAGGGCGACGCGCGCGAGATTGGCGCGCAACTGGGTGTCCGCTACATCCTCGAAGGCAGTGTTCGGCGATGGAAGGACCAGGTCCGGGTTACTTCGCAGCTCATTGATGCCAGTTCCGGCGCGCACATGCTCAGCGAAACTTTCGACGATGATATGAGCGTGCAAAGCCTGTTCGACATACAGGAATCCATTGCATCCCGGATTGCCGCCGAGATTGCGGAGCCGCATGGCGTGATTCACAAGACCGGCTCGGCACGGCGCAAGGCCGAGACCGACAGCCTGGACGCTTACGAATGCCGGCTGCTGGCCAGCGAATATTGGCGAAGCCCATCCAACGAAACCCATGAGAAGGTTACGAAGCTGCTGGAAAAGGCGGTCAAGCTGGATCCCAATTACGCTGGCTCGTGGGCAATGCTCGCAATTCTCTACGGAGATGAAGCGAGATATTCGTTTGTAAGGGAGAGGAACCGAGCGCCGCTCGATCGAGCGCTGGAAGCGGCGAAGAAGGCGGTGGCGGCAGACCCAAAGGACGCCACCGGCTTGCATGCCCTGTTCATGACCCATTTCAATCGGAATGAGCTGTCGGCTTTTCGAGCCGCCGCAGAGCGCGCTCTGGCGCTCAATCCGAACTATCCCGACCTGATGGCCGATTTTGGCGCGTGCACGGGGTTCTCAGGAAGCTATGAAGAAGGCTTGTCCTATCTCGATCGAGCAATCAGCCTCAGCCCTGATCCGCCGGGATGGTACAAGCTGGACATCGCCATAATTCGGTACCTGATGAAAGACTACCAGCTCGCGTTGGACACCATCGAAGGGGAGGTGCTCGGCGCATCCTATTGGGGCGATCTGGTTCGTGCGATGCTCCACGCGCAGTTGGGCGACGTTTCGCAGGCAAAAGAGCTTGTATCCAAGGTCGAGGAGCGGTCTCCGCACGCCATCGGGGTTGTGGGGGAGACCATGTCCTTGTGGAATTTCAAGTCCGATGACATCGGACATTTCCTCGACGGTCTTCGCAAGGCGGGTCTTGAGATATAAGATTCATCCGCACATTCACGACCGCCTGTTGCTGAAGATCCATCTTTGCGTGCCGGAAAGCACGCTTAAGCTGCCCGATGTGGATCAGATGATCGAAGAGGCCGCAACGGCCGTCGGCGTCATTCACCACGAAAATATCGAAGCCTACGATTTGGTCTGGCGGGGGCTCTATGCTCCGCTCAAACGGCAGGGCGGACTTTCGTCTCTCAAACGATCAGCCCGGCATCTCAATCAGTAGTGGGTTGAGCGGATAGCTGGCCGCCCGATGTAAAGGACGAAGCAAGCTCGGGCCAAAGCCGCATTTCCAGTTGCGAAGGAGCCAAAGCCCGGAACGCTCCATTTGGATGCGCCCCGGGCCGGGGTCTTGCTGTGGTGGCTTCGATGGTAGAATGCCAAGGACAGCAAGGGGGGATGGTATCCCTTGTCGATCAGAAGTTCTTCTCAACGAACTTGTTGACCTCCTGCCAGGCCTTTGACCGATTATGGCCGAGCCGCTTTTGAAGCACGCCCGCGAGTTTTGACTTGCGACCGGCAGTTTTCTCGACCTCGTCATCGGTCAGGTCACCCCAGGCTTCCTGGATTTTGCCTTTGATCTCTTTCCACTCGCCGTCATACGCCATGTTGTCATAGCGTTCGATCAGCGCGTCGATCTCGTCGCGGGCCTTCTCGACTGTCATGCCATATTCCTTCTGCAGCATGCCTTCGAGAACGTGGACGCCGCCCTTCGCCATTTCGAGGTCGTCATCGGTCAGCTTGCCCCAGGCGGCCTGGGCGTAGCCTTTGAATTCCTTCCAGCCGCCTTCGAACGTGTCTTCGTGAAAATTCATGGTTTGTCTCCGTTTGCTTGAATGAGCACGCAAGCAATGTCGGACCGGGTCGCTCCCCGTGAGTGATTCACGGTGACTCACTCACCGGAAGCGCGGGCCGATGGCATCTCTCGTCCATCGCAAGGCCGCAGCCCCTGCTGTGGCGACAGGAAAGAGAGGCAGAACCTTGAACACCGACGAATTCGTTGAGCGCGCCAGAAGCAATCTCGATCAGATCGATGACGAACTAAGCGCTCTTGAAGCCCGGGTGAAACGCTGCGGCGAACACGCAGACGCCTGGGTCGCCAGACAGGCGCAAAAACTCAGAGCAGATGTCGAGGCTGCACGTGCCGAAGTGTCCGCCATTGCGAGCCGCGTCGAAGGCGATGTCGCCATGCAGTTCGAAGACTCCAAAGCCAATGCCGAGCGGCATTGGGAGGCGCTTCAAGCCGCCGTCATAGCCTATCGCGAGCATGTCGGCTCAAGCCTGTGAGCGCGGTTCGTAGCCGGAGGCAGCGCCTCCGATCATTTCTTGAAACGGGAGAACACCAATGAAATCACCAATTACAACAATTGCAGTCGCAGCGCTGCTTTCCCTACCCAGCGTGGGCCATGCTCAAGACCGCCCGATTGCAGGGTCTTCGGTAGTGAGCAGCGAAGCCTACTTCGAGAGCATCATCGCCAATGGATACAGCGCGCGAAAGCTGATCGGTGCGACGGTTCTCAACGATCGCGAGGAGAAAGTCGGCAAGGTCCACGATCTGATCGTCGGCACCGATGGAAGCGTCACGCTCGCCATCGTCGAGGTCGATCGCTTCCTGGGCATCGACAACAAACGCGTCGCCGTGCCCGCCCGCCTTTTCGAAGCCGGGAATGCTGACGGCGTGATCCTGCCCGGCGCAACTGAAGCGCGGCTGAAATCACTTCCGACTTTCCATTACCCAGACGAGGAGAAATGAAAATGACTAGCGTTGCTGAAGAAATAGAAGAGCAGGAAGACATCGCCCGCGGCTGGTTTGTCGGGCTCGGCATTCTGCTGGTGCTGACCGGGGTCGGAGCGCTGGTGTTCCCGATGGTCGCGACCCTCTCGGTGGAACTGCTAGTCGGTTCGGTCATGCTGGTCGGCGGCGTGGTCACCTTGATCCATGCCTTCAAGAACAAGGAATGGGGCGGGTTCTTCCTCGAACTGATCGTGGCCGGGCTGCACATCCTTGCTGGCGTGATTTTCCTCGCGAACCCCTTCGCTGGCATGTTCGCGCTCACTGCAATGCTCGCCGTATTCTTCGTCGTCGACGGGATCATAAGGATGGTCCTTGCGATCAACGTGCGCCCGGAAAAAGCGTGGGCATGGTTCCTTGCATCCGGTCTAATGTCGCTGTTGCTCGGCATCCTTATCGCTGTCGGAATCGCGAACGGAACATCGCTCGCGTTCATCGGCTTCATGGTCGGGATCAACCTGATGTTCGCAGGCGTATCCTACATCGCCTTCGGCAATGAAGGGGGCTTCCGGATCATCCCATCGACGTTAAACCCGAAGTCAAGTTGAAGCGGTGTGCAAGCTTTAGCAAAGAAAGAGAGGGCGGACCCAGTGGCCGCCCTCTTCTTTCTGATCGAAGAGGTTGACGCGCTTTCGTCGTAAGTCACAGGCAGCGCGGTGTGGCAGATTGCTGCCAGCTAACGCCTGATCCAGACCGTCCGTCAGCGCCCTCCCCAAAATCCAACACTTAAAGGGTTCGCACAGTTCAGGCCGCCAATCGCGCTTTGCGATAGCGAAGCAATCGCTTATGTTTCTGATGCGGTAAGCCGAGACAATTGCCGCGAATAGACCCAACCGATCCCGATCAGGCTGAAGCCCAGCGCCATGAAGCTTGCGATCCGCAGCAATCCTTCGAGCCCGGCGGCATCGATCAGGAACACTTTGACTACCGCAACCAGCATGAGCACCAGCGATCCAATGCGCCAGCTTCGCTCGCCGCGCCATGACCCCCACCAAAGGAGGCCGAGCGCCAAGACGATGCCCAGCAGCGAGATCAGCAGGCTCTCGGTCTGCTCAATCGTGCTCGAGGTAAGGTTCGAGCCCGCAAAAACCTGCCTTAGCAGCGAATAAGCGAGCAGCGCGATCAGAGCCATCGTTGCCGTATCGACGCCGATGCGAACGGCGGCGGGAGCGTCGTCCCATTGCGTCAGTGCCAGCCAAAGGCCGCCAATCGCCGTCAGATAGGCGAGCGTCAGCCAGTTGGCGATGGGTGTTGGACCGACATGCTGCACGGTCAGCAGCGGATTGTGCAGAACGAGTGTGAACCACACGAAATGCGCGAGCGAAATCGCGATGAGGCCGAGGCTGACCGGGCGGCGGATGCTATCAGGCAGGTATTGCCGTGCGCCATAGGCTGCGAGCACGAGAGCTGCCTGCCACACGGTTCTCTCTCCCATGCCGTAGTGTTCGAACCTGAATAGCGAAGTGATCGAAAAGACCTGCTTGTAGACACTGTGCAGCGCTATCACTGCGACCACGCCGAGCGCGAGCAGCAGTGCCGCCCTGAAGTCCATGGGCCAGCCTTCTCCTTTCCAAAGGAGCGCGGCGAAGACGGCAGCGAGCGGGAGGATCCGCAGGGCGAGAACCTGTGGGGCAATGGCCGAGCCCGCCTGGAATGGTGTGCCGAACATCGCCATTGTCCCGGCTTCGCCCCACTGGGCGAGCGGGATGAAGGCCCACAGGCCCGCAATGGCTAGCGCGGTCGCCCATGCCGCGATGCGCCTAGGCCGGAGCACAAACAGGGCAATGGCGGCGAGGGCGGCGATCCAGGCGAGCGGCGCGCTCGGCACCACCTGTGAGACCACGCCGTAAAGCAATGCGACTGTGATCGCCTCACCAAAGCCGAGTGCGATTGGATTGCGGCCCATGATCGCCATGCAGGCGAAGGGCAGCGCCGTTGCCACCCAGCGCAGTACGGCCCGCATCTTGTCGACAGCTTCGGGCGAGTCTCCCAGCTGGGAAGTCTCGTTCACGAAATCCGGCGTAACGGTAAGCGCGATAATCGTCACCGCGGCGCTCGACCAGCTGGCGACGTGCAGCGCCAGCGCGTCGCGCTTCCAGTAGCACCAGATCAGCGGCGCGCTCACCAGCATCGCCATGATCGGTGCAAGCCATGCGGGGGTAAGCAGCAGAAGGGCTGCGAATGACAGGAGCGCGGCAGGCGCAATCAGAGCCAGCGCCTTGCGCGTCTCGCCCTCTTCGCCTCTTTGCCACAGCAACGCGAAGGCAATGCCCGGCAGCAGCGCGAGACCCGCCATGCTCGCAGCGAGCACCGGTTCGCTGTCGAGTTCGCCCCAGCTTCCGAAGCGAGTATAGATTACGATCCCCATTACGAGGCTCACTGCACCGAGCTGCGCGATATCAAGCAGCCGGGCGCGTCCCAGCCAATGATAGGCAAACGGAACACCAGCGAAGATCAAAACCTGCGCAGCGGCGACAAGCGCGAAGAATTGATCCTTGGGGTCGGGCCAGATGACAAGCAGCCACAGGCCAAGACCGGCGGCGACCAATGTGCCGAGCCGCAGCGCAGCATAGCGCCAGCCCAGCGCCGAAAGCGCCGCGCCGATCAGCAGGTACAACCCCCAGGTGAGCGGCGCGAAGCCTGCATCGCTTACCAGCACGGCCATCTGCAGCGTCGCAATTGCGCCCGCAGCAAGCTTGGGAAGGCTAGGCCCGCCATTTGCGTGCAGAAATGCAGGCAACACGGTGCCAAGCACGACAAGGTAGATGCCGAGCGCGGCAAAGTCCGAGCTGCTCGAGACGCCCGCAAACATCATTGCCGCGCCCCAGGCAAGGCCGGCGGCGAGCGCGGCGTAGCCAAGCCGCCTGCGACCCTGCGCTTCGCTGGTCCAGGCAAGGCCGCCCGTGACGAGCGCGAGGTAGAAGGAAAGCAGGGGCACGTTGGCGCTGTCGCTGTCGACCAGCAGTGGCGCTGCGAACCCTCCGAGGAGGCCGATCACCGCACACGGCAGCCCGAAGCGGAAGGAGAGCGCGATGGCCGCCGCCGTAACAGCTGCAAGGCCGACGAATGCCGCCCCCGCGCCAATTAGGCCATAGGCTGTGCCCGCGAGGTAGAATGCGCCATAGAGCGTCGCTAGCGCCGCGCCCGCGAGCGATTGGCGCACGCGCGGATCGTGCAAGCGCTCTTCGAAGCGGAAAGCTGCTTCCGCCCCTGCGAGGAGGGAGAGCCCGAACAAGAAGCTGAGGCCTACCCGCACTATCGGGGTGAGGAGACCCGCTTCGATCGAGAAGCGGACGAGGAAGATACCTGCGATTGCGAGCGCGAAACCGCCGCCCCAGATCGGAAGGCGGCGTCCGAAAATGTCTTCGAAGTCGAAGGAGAAGCCCTTGCCTGGCTCGTAAGCCTGAGCGTCCTCGGCCACGCTTTCATCGGCGTAGGCGCGTTCCGCGTCGACCAATTTCGGTTCGAGCTGAAGTCCGGCGTTGGGTTCGACCTCGGGCGACCGGGGCGGTTCCTCAGCGGGAGAGATTTGCTTGGCTGTTGCCGACTCAGGTTCTTCGCTGCCGCTTTCCGGGGCAGGTACAGCCTCCGCTTCTGCCACGTTCACCGGTGCGGCAGGCGGCTGACGGAAGTAGGGGCCGCTCAGGTCGTCCAGCAGCCCGGTGAGGTCCGCGACGCGGCGTTCGAGCTTGTCGATCCGGTGCCACGAAAACGCGACAGTACCGCCAAGCAGCAAGAGGATGAGAATGTCCATGACCCCGCCCTCAGCATTGCGCGCGTCATGGCCTTTTTGCAATCGCCAAATGACTGGTCCGCCTGCGATTTCTCCCCCTCACGGGCCAGGGCCCACGAGGCTCAGTCCTGAATGTCGGACCAGCTGAGTTCGAATCGCGCAAGGTATTTGCGCAGACGATCGGCATCGTTGGTTGATTTGCGCAGCTTGCGCGAGTTCTCGAACAGCATGCGCCCCGCTTCGGAAAGGCTGCGGCTCTTGCGGCAGGTTGCGACCACGAATTCGAGCTGGACCTGGTCGAACGGGTCGATTGCGTCCAGTCGCTCGCTACCGAGAAGATCCTCGAGCAATGCCCTGCCATGCCCTGAATGCGGCGCGGAGCCCGACCACAGTCCGGTAAGCCGGGATAGCTCAGCCTCGACTGCCGGCCGGTCGATCCGCCCGCTCGGGCTCAGGGTCGCCATGCGCGTCACGCTCGCCGCGAGGTCGCGGAAATTCCCCAGCCACGTTGCCGAGGGACCCTCGGCAAAGGCCAGATAGGCTTCGCGCGCTTCCTTGTTGAAGGTCACTTGCGTGCCCTCGCGTTCGGCAAAGCGTTCGAGCTCGTAGTCCAGGTTGGGGGCAATATCCTCGCGCCGATCGGCAAGACCCGGGAGCGCGAAGGTCCACAGGTTCAAGCGCGCAAACAGATCCTCGCGAAAGGTGCCGTTCGCGACTTCGCCGATGAGGTCGCGATTGGTCCCGGCGATCAGCTGGAAGTCGCTTGTCGCCTCGCTGTCCGAGCCAACCGGAAGGAACCGGCCTTCCTCGATCGCACGCAGGATCATCGCCTGTTCGTCAATGCCGAGCTCGCCGATCTCGTCGAGGAACAGCACGCCCGAGTCCGCGCTCTTCAGCAGACCAGCTCGGTCCTGCGCCGCGCCGGTGAAGGCCCCCTTCTTGTGCCCGAATAGCGCCGACATTGCGCTGTCACCCTTCAGCGTAGCGCAATTGACCTCCACGAAGGGACCTCTGACCTGGTGACGCAGCTTCTTCAACTCGTAGATTTTGCGCGCAAGCTGGCTCTTGCCCGCGCCGGTCGGGCCCATGAGGAGGATCGGCGCGCGACTCCGGATCGCGACCTGCTCGATCTCCTCGATCATGCGGTTGAACGCCGCGTTTCGGGTCTCGATTCCGCTCTTAAGGAAACTCGCGCTCTCCGCCCTGGCTTCGGCAAAGCGGGTGGCGATGGAATCGTAGCGCGACAGGTCGAGATCGATCGAGTTCCACGTTCCGATCGGTTGGGGCTGCCCGCGGCGCGGCTGGGTCTGCAGCAGCTTGCCCGGCAAGAAGCGGGCCTCGGTCAGCAGGAACAGGCATATCTGCGCGACGTGCGTGCCGGTGGTGATGTGGATCAGATAGTCGTGCGTATCGGGATCGAAGGGAAAGTCACGCGCAAAATCGAGTAGCTTTGTATACACCTCCTCGAAGTCCCACGGATCATCGAAATCGAGCACATGGGGCGAAACCTCGGTTTCGGGCGAGACATCGCGGATATCCTGGATAACGAAATCGGCGAGCCGCTGGTGCTGCCGGCCATGCATTAGGACGAAGCGGTCGACGCGCAGGTCCTCCTGCATGCAGATGCTGACTGTGGGTCGCCACTTGTTCCAACGGCTCGGCCCGAATTTGCCGGCATCGAGAGTAGAGCCGAGAAATCCGATGACGGTGATAGGCTTCATGCGAAATCTATAAATCTGGATAGCTCATTATACAACTGGATTGATTTTCGATGTTTGAGCGCGACGGCAAGAACTGGCGAAAATTCGCTTAATTGTTGCAATATCAGTACCTTGAGTGGCAATGATCCCGCGCAGACCGAGTTTGGCACAGCCCGTGCGTAGTAGTGGGCGTCGGGATCGTCGAACTCCTGACGACACGCCGGGAAAGGGGCGGCCGGAATGGGCCGGCCGCCCAAAGGCTCCGGAGTGCGAAACTCGAAGTGGAGTTGGACTATGGCCAACAAGAACCTGTTTTCCAGCGCGATGACGAAAATCATGCCGCGCTCCGATACGGTCAACCAGGCTGGCGGGAGCGCCTATGCCTATGGTCCCGAAGCCATGTTGGCACAGCTTGCCGCAACCGGCACGCTTGGCGATGGCTTCTATTCCGGCGCGCAGGCGCAGCTTTCCGACGCGCTCGATGCCGCGACCAAGGTCGATGCCGTGTGGGTCGCTAAGTGCGCGATCTATGCCCGCCAGTCAGGCACGATGAAGGACATGCCCGCCCTGCTTGCAGCATGGCTTACCACCGCCGATCCGGATCTCTCGATCCCGGTGTTCAAGCGGGTTATCGATAACGGTCGGATGCTGCGAAACTTCGTGCAGATCATGCGATCGGGCCAGACCGGGCGGACCTCGCTAGGCTCGCGTCCGAAGCGGATGGTGCGCGAATGGCTCGAGCAGGCGTCGTACCGCCAGCTGATGCAGGCGGCTACGGGTAAGGAACCGAGCCTCGCGGACATCGTGAAGATGGTCCACCCGGCTCCGAAGGATCCGACGCGTCGGGCATTCTATGGCTGGCTGATCGGCAAGCCGTATGATGTTGCAGCGCTCCCGGTCGAAATCGCCGCATTCGAGGCGTGGAAAAAGGACAAGTCGCGTCCGCTGCCCGAGGTTCCGTTCGAGTGGCTTACGTCGTTCGAGCTAACAGCGAAGCAGTGGGGGGTGCTCGCTGGCCGTATCGGCTGGCAAGCACTGCGCATGAACCTCAACACGCTCGCTCGTAATGGCGCGTTTCAGGTGAAGGGCGTCACCAAGACGGTCGCAGACCGGCTCGGTGATGAGCGGGCGATGGCACGGGTCAAGCCCGCGCCCTACCAGCTGATGGCAACGCTGGCGCAAGTCGGTGACAGCGTTCCGCTGGAGGTGCAGGCTGCGCTCGAAAAGGCGCTCGAAGCTTCGGTTTCGAAAGTGCCAAAGCTGAAAGGCAATGTCGTTGTCTGCCCCGATGTTTCGGGTTCGATGCAGTCCCCGGCAACGGGGTATCGCAAGGGCGCGACTTCGGTTGTGCGATGCATCGACGTAGCAGCTTTGGTCGCAGCAGCAGTGCTGCGCTCCAACCGGCAGGCGCGCGTGCTTCCGTTCGCGGAGCGCGTGGTTGATGCAAAGCTCGATCCCTATGCGCGGCTCGCGGTGAATGCCGAGAAGCTTGCAGAGATCTGGGGTGGCGGCACCAATGTGTCGGCACCGCTGGCCAAGCTCAACCGCGAGCGTGCCGAGGTCGATTGCGTTGTGATCGTTTCGGACAACCAGTCCTGGATCGATAGCAACTGTTGCGGCCCGACGAAGGTGATGACCGAGTGGAAGAAGCTGAAGGCCCGAAACCCGGGAGCGAAGCTGATCTGCATCGACATCCAACCTTATGGGACTTCGCAAGCGAAGGACCGCAAGGACATCATGAATGTCGGTGGTTTCACCGATGCGGTCTTCGGCGCGATGGCGCGCTTCACCAATGGCGAAGCACGCGATTGGGTTGAGATCATCGGCCAAGTGAAATTGTAATGGCGCTCAAGCAGCGAAGCGGTAGCGCAGAAAGGAAGATTAAAGGTCACGGCGAATGCCGGGCGGGACTACATCTTGTCGCGGGTTCGAATCCTGCCTGCCGGGAAACCGGCAGTAGCTCAGTGGGTAGAGCGGAAGCCCCCTAGGGGGTCGTCTTGTCAAAATGCTGGTCGCCGTGACCTTCGAATGAATAGCAACTCTTTTGGAATATAGCCGTGGAGAATGCAGTTTGGGACTACATCCACCACGAAGCGGCCCCGTTGGGAAAAGCGCTCCAGCGTCGCGAAAGCGGTCCGGAGAGATCGGGTTCAAATCCCGCTGTGGAAGTAGCTTAAGGGCCGACGTCTCCGACATCTCTTGTCGCTGCGACTGTATTTCAAATCCATGGCGAATGCCGCGAAGGACTACATCGTTCAGAAACGCCAGATGCGGGTTCGATTCCCGTCAGCTCCATCAGGATGAGGGGCTGTAGCTTAATTGGAAAAGCGGGAAACGTCTTTTGCACCAAACTTGTCGCCGTGGACCTCACATTTCTGGCCGAGGTCACCCGCACGCTCAACACTTCCACCCTGAGCCTGCCGGATGATCATGCAGGCAAATGGGTGGAGTGAGCGGTGGCTTGGCAGTCGCAACAATCGACGCTGGCGGATGCCGGTGGGACTACATTGGATACCGGTGGTTCGAATCCACCTCTGAGGAAACTCAGGATGTCTCACTAATCCTCGCCGCCGGCACAAGAGAATCAAAGCTGGCGAATGATGGCGGGACTACATGGGTAAGAGCGCCTGCATTGGCAGGAGGTCGGTGGTTCGAGCCCACCCCCGGGAAACCGGAGTAGCTCAGGATAGATCGTCTCGCCAAAACCTTGTCGCCAGCACCAAAAATGCAAGAAAGGAGGTCGCCATGACCGAGACACATTACGAATTTGCAGAAGTGGAAGGCGGCGTTCCGATCAAGTCCTGGACGCGCGGCGTTCCGGTCGATGACAAAGCCAAGGCGCAGCTCGCAAAAGCGGCGCAGATGCCGTTCATATTCAAGCACGTGGCCGCAATGCCCGACGTCCATGTCGGGATAGGCGCGACCGTTGGTTCGGTGATCCCGACCAAGGGCGCGGTGATCCCTGCGGCGGTCGGCGTCGATATCGGCTGCGGCATGATGGCGGCGCGGACCTCGCTCGTCGCGAGCGACCTGCCCGACAACCTCGCCGGTATCCGGTCTGCTTTCGAAGGCGCGGTGCCGCATGGCCGGTCGGCCGGACGCGGACGGCGCGACAAAGGCGCGTGGGGCGAACCACCTCAGGGCGTTGTCGACGCCTGGACCACCCTCGCGGTTCGGTTTGGCAACATCGTCGCCAAGTATCCGAAGCTAAAGAACTCAAACACCGTCGTCCATCTCGGCACACTCGGTACGGGCAACCACTTCCTCGAGCTGTGCCTCGACCAGGACCAGAGGGTGTGGGTGATGCTCCATTCGGGTTCGCGGGGCGTCGGCAATGCGATTGGACGGTTCTTCATCGAGCTCGCCAAGCAGGATATGCGCATGTGGCATATCAACCTGCCTGACGAGGACCTCGCTTACTTCCCGGAAGGGACCGAGCACTTTGACGACTATGTCGAGGCGGTCGAATGGGCGCAGGATTTTGCTGCGCTCAACCGGCAGGTAATGATGACACATGCCCTCGATGCGCTGCGGAGCCAGATCGCCAAACCCTTTGATGCAACTTGCGAAGCGGTGAACTGCCATCACAACTACGTAACGCGGGAAAACCACTTCGGCGAAGACGTGCTGATCACCCGGAAGGGCGCAGTGCGGGCGGCGAAAGGCACGCTCGGCATCATTCCCGGTTCGATGGGCGCAAAGAGCTTCATCGTGCGTGGCCTCGGCAATGCGGACAGCTTCGAAAGCTGCTCGCACGGCGCGGGCCGGGTGATGAGCCGGACGCAGGCGAAGAAGCTGGTGTCGCTCGACGAGCACATCGCCGATACCGTCGGCGTCGAATGCCGGAAGGACGAAGGCGTCATCGATGAAACGCCAAGGGCCTACAAGCCGATCGAAAAGGTAATGGCAGCACAGTCCGACCTTGTCGAAATCGTCCACACGCTGAAGCAGGTGGTGTGCGTGAAGGGGTAACCTTTTGCGGGCATCACCTGCCTCACTCTCTATCACAAGAAACCGAGATAATGACACTGTTGCCGCCCATCCCCGCTTCCATGCGGGTCGAGATCGAAACGCGTCTCGCCACTTTGGCGAGCAAGGAAGGCGTACGCCTGCTGATGGCGATCGAAAGCGGCTCGCGCGCATGGGGCTTCCCCTCGCCCGACAGCGATTTCGATATCCGTTTCCTTTATGTCCGGCCCCAGACCGATTACCTCGTGCTGGACAAGCCGCGCGATGTGATTGAGCGTCCCATAGAGGACGAGATCGACCTCAATGGTTGGGACATTCGCAAGGCGCTCAGCCTGATGCTCAAGCACAACGCCGTGGTCTCAGAGTGGATCGAAAGCCCGATCCGCTATGTGCCCGATCATCCGGTCGTGGCCGATCTCGCCGTACTCGCTAGCCAGCAGTTCAACCCGCGCGGCTATGCCCGGCATTACGCCAACCTCGGAACCGGCACGGTTGCGCGCTGGTTCGAAGATGGCGAGGATATTCCGGTCAAACGATACTTCTATGCGCTGCGACCTGCACTTTCGATTATGGCCTTGCGCAAGGATCCTTCGCGCAGGCCGCCGATGGAGATGCGCGCGTTGATGGCCGCGTGTGACCTGGCACCCCATCTGGTCGAGCAGATTGAGGAGTTGATCGCGCTGAAGGCCAATACCAATGAAAAGAGCAATGCCGTTCGCAGGCCCGACATTGAACACCTGGTCCATGCCGAGCTCATGCGCGCCGAAGATGTGCCCGAGCGGCTTGATCCCGAAACATTCAAGCAGAAAGCGAACGCGCTTTTCCTGAGGCTGGTGAAAGAGACATGATCACCATCGACGGCTCCGAAGGCGAAGGAGGGGGACAGGTGCTGCGCTATTCGGCAGCACTCTCGCTGATGACCGGCGAGCCATTCACCATCACAAATATTCGCGGTGGGCGTGAGAAGCCGGGACTAATGCGCCAGCATCTCACCTCGCTCGAAGCCGCGTGCTCTATCGGAAATGCCGAGGCCAGCGGGCTCGCGGTTGGGTCGAGCGAAGTCACATTCCGTCCCGGCTCGGTGACGCCGGGCGAATATCACTTCGCGGTCGGAACTGCCGGGGCGACGGGGCTCGTCCTGCAGACGATCCTCGTTCCGCTGATGCTCGCCGACGGACCCTCGCGGGTGGTCATCGAAGGAGGGACGCATGCGATAGCCGCGCCGCCCTTCGAATTCCTCGCGCACACGCTGCTTCCGGTGATCGACAAGATGGGCCCGCGCATCTCGGCGAAACTTGATCGCCACGGCTTCTTTCCGCGTGGCGGGGGACGTATAGTGGTCGACTTCGAGCCCGCACCGCTGCGCGCAGTCGAGCTTACCGAGCGCGGAGAATACGTTTCGGGCGGGGCCGAAGCGATCATCGCCGGCATCCCTTTCGAGGTTGCCGAGCGTGAGCTGAGTGCAATGCGCAAGGTGCTTGCCGACTGGCCGAAAGAGGCATTTACCTCGCGCCAGCTTTCGGCCGACGAAGGGCCCGGCAACGCGCTTATCGCCACTGCGCGCTTTGAGCACGTAACCGAGGTGATGTCTGGGTTTGGTAAGCTCGGACTCCCGGCGGAGAAGATCGGCAAGACCACCGCCGCGCGCATGAAAGGCTACCTTGTGAGCGGTGCCTTTGCCGGGCCTTACCTGCAGGATCAGCTGCTCCTTCCCCTGGCGCTCGCACGCGGCGGGGCATTCACCACAGTCAAGCTGAGCCAGCACACGCGGACAGCGATGGGCCTCATCGAAAGCTTCACCGGCACCCGCTTCCGCACCGGCGAGCGCGAAGACAAGAAGCTGTTGGTGGAAATCGAACGCTAAACTACGCAACCCGGTCGAAAGCGGACTATCGACTGCATTGTTATGGCAATTGAACAGCCGTCAATCTGCCTTCCGCCCATCGGCTGCCCAAGCCTTCGAGACAGTTCTGTGATTAGTCATCGCACTATGCTCTTGAGAGTGCGTAGTCGGGAACATCGGGCGCTATGCCCCGGAAAACAGGCTGCTTCAGGGGAAAGTGGCGGAGAGGGAGGGATTCGAACCCTCGGTACTCGTGAGAGCACAACGGTTTTCGAGACCGCCCCGTTCGACCACTCCGGCACCTCTCCGCAGGTTCCCGTCGCTCCACCGCTTCGCTGCATGAGCGCGGATGGAAAGGTCGAAATCCGGCGGAACATGCTCCGCACACAACGACGAGAGCGCGCCCGTTAGCGCAGGTACCCCGCGTTGCCAAGACCCTACGGAGCACAAAAATGGGGCATATCTTGGCCTCGCACGCCACGACCTGCTTGTTTTGCGAGTGCGAAGAACCATATTCTCCGAACTATGGAACGCGCAGAATTCTTTTCAAATCAGGCAGGGCGCACAATCGTTGCGCCGCGCGAGTCCCGCACACGATTTGGTATCGGCGATATCGTCCGCCACCGGATGTTCGATTTCCGCGGCGTGGTCTTCGATATCGATCCGGTCTTTGCAAACAGCGAAGAATGGTGGGAATCCATCCCTGAAGATATCCGCCCTCGCCGCGACCAGCCCTTTTATCACCTTCTCGCCGAAAACGAGGATGAAAGTTACGTTGCGTATGTCAGCCAGGGCAATCTCGTCGCCGACCCCAATGGAGGGCCGATCGACCATCCCACACTCCCGCAATTGTTCGAGCAGTTCAAGGATGGCCGATACCGTATGCGCCGTTCGCTGACGCACTGACTGCCGCGTAACCCGCTAACTCGGCAGTAATCGCCATGGTGCTATCCGCGCCAGATGCGCAGCCCTGCCCTATCCCACCACGGGAGCCGACAATCCCGCCTGCAGCTTGCCTTGTCGCGTGAACTGTGGCCGGCAGAGCGTGTATTGTGGCAGGGCCCGCAACTGGCCAGATTGTCCGTAATGGGCTTTGGCATCTACCTTTTCGCTATTCCATGGACGTTGTTTTCGGTTTGCTGGGTGGTTTTGGCTTCTGCCGGGATCGTTTCGGTTGAGGGCGGCGCCGACCCATGGGCTTGGACATTTCCCCTTTTCGGGGTTCCCTTTGTGCTTGTCGGTTTGGCGATGATGAGTGCACCCTTCCTGCCTCTGTGGGAAGGCGGCAAGGTCCTCTATGCGGTCACCAACGAACGCATTCTGAAATTGCGACTGGGACGAACGCTCAATGTAAAGGTTTGCCCAGCATCGCGCATCGGCCAAATCGAACGTCACGAACGGCACGACGGAACTGGCAGCGTCCGCCTCGCAGTCTCTGTCGGCAGGTATAGCGATGGCGATTCGCATGTCGAACACTTCGACCTGGGCGAAATCGCAGATGTTTTCGGCGCCCACGAGGCGATCGCCAGCCTGCGCCCTAGCTTTTCAGCTTCCAGCCGGATCGCAACAGGAGGTACACGACGACCGCAAGCGCAAGGTTGAACACGCCGATCCCGATTGCCGCAGCCATGACCTGGCCCTCGCCACCGATATCGCTGTTGCCGAGGAATCCGTAACGAAAGCCCGAAATCACGTAGAAAAACGGATTGGCGCGGCTCACCGCTTGAAACGCGGGCGCGAGATTGTCGATTACATAGAAAGTGCCCGAAAGCAGGGAAAGCGGCGCGATCACGAAGTTGGTGATGGCGGCGTTGTGATCGAATTTCTCGGCCCATATCGACGTACCGAGACCGAGCAGCGCGAGCATCACCGAACCCATCAGGCCGAACCACGCAATCGCCCAGCCATGCGCGATGCCGAGGCTCACACCCGGCCATAGCGACATTGCGAGCGCCACGGTGCAACCGACCGCAACCGCGCGGGTGACGGCCGCGGCAACGATCCCGCCCATCAGTTCGCCCGGCGAAAGCGGCGGCATCAGCAGATCGATTATCGTCCCCTGGATCTTTCCGGAGAGCAGCGAAAAGCTCGAATTGGCAAATGCGTTCTGCATCATGCCCATGACGATTAGGCCCGGCGCGACGAAGGTTGCGAACGGCACACCAAGCACTTCGCGCCCCTCGCGGCCCAATGCGACCGTGAATATGACCAGAAACAGCAGCGTGGTGACTGCAGGAGCCCAAATCGTTTGGGTCTGCACCTTGAGAAACCGCCTTACCTCCTTCATATAGAGCGCGAACAGGCCGACGCGGTTGATCCCGGAAATCACCGGCTCTCCTCGCGGCGGAAACCGGTTGCTCCCGCCGGTTACTTTCCTTTCGGGAGCGGCGTCCGAAATCGGGCCGGCCGATGGATCGCGTAAGGCTTGCTTCTGCATGGCTTCGCCGCCTAGGGCTTCGGTCCGAAACTGGCAAGCCGGGCGCACGCACGGGTTTTAGAACGGAATAGAGATTTATGAGCTGGACTGACGAGCGAATAGCTACGCTCAAGAAGATGTGGGAAGGCGGATCGACCGCCAGCCAGATCGCAGAGGAACTGGGCGGCGTCAGCCGTAATGCTGTGATCGGCAAGGCGCATCGCCTGGGCCTGAAATCGCGCCCCTCGCCGGTGAAGGCCAACGAGAAGAAAAAAGCGGCGAAGAAGGCGTCCACCAAAGGCGCAACTGCCAAGAAGACGACCAAACCCGCCGCAAAGCCCGCAGCGAAAGTCGCCGCGAGGCCTGCGCCTGCGACGGCAAAAGCCGATGCGCCCAAGAATACCGGCACGCCTTCGCAACCTGTTCCGAACCCGACGCCCGATCTCCCCAAGATCGTTTCTGTCGGTCCGGGCGGGTTCCTCAGGCAGGGTCCTGGCGATCAGCAGGCGCCGATCCCGCCTGCACCTCCGCGCCGTCTCGTCCCCGCAAAGCCGAGCCCCGAAATTGCCGACAAGACAAGCCTGCTCGATCTATCGGACAAAGTTTGCCGTTGGCCGATGGGCCACCCTGGCGAACCTGATTTCCATTTCTGCGGCGAGGCGGTAAATCCGGGCTTTCCCTATTGCGTCGAGCATTGCGGAAGGGCTTACCAGGCCCAGTTGCCGCGCGGCGCGCGCCGCCCTCCACCGCCCCTGCCATTTGGCGGCCCGCGGGTTCGCTGACACTCCAAATCTCGAAGGCCCGGCGAAGCAAGACGCTGGGCCTTCTCGATTCTGACGGGAGAAAACCATGCCCATGTCCCTACACGACGCCTTTGTTCCCTCCGCCCGCCAAATCCTCATTGGTATGAAAGGACTGGTGGACAAGGCAGAGGCCTTCGTTCGAGACAACGGATTGCAAGATTCCGAGCTGATCGATGCCAAGCTTGCCGAGGACATGTGGTCGCTTCCGTGGCACGTGCGTGCTTGCTGGGTGCACACCGGATATGCGGTGAGGTTGGTGATGGACGGTGAATTCACGCCCGACTTCACCGAGATCCCTTCAGATTGGGAGGCGATGCGGACAATGCTTGACGATGCGCTTGCTGAGCTGGACGGTATAGATGCAGAGGCTCTCGAAGCGATCTCGGGGCAGACCACCGGCTTTATACTGGGTGGAAAGCGGCTGATGGAAATGACCGCTGCGAACTTTTTGCTGAGCTTCAACCAGCCCAATTTCAATTTCCACGCTGCCACTTTCTACGGCATCCTTCGCATGAAAAGTATGCCGCTCGGCAAGATGGACTTCATGGGGCCTATGCGCGTTCTGGGTTCTTAAAGAATGCGAAAACTCAATTCCATGTTGCTCGTGGGCTTTGCGATTACCGCCCTCGTAACGCCAACAGCAGCTCTCGCCGAGATACCCGCCCCCGTTCGCGCGATGATCGACGCGGCGATCGGCAGCGGCGACGAGAACAAAGTCCGTACCGTGATCGAACTGGCGCGCGAAACCAGTCCCGAAGACGCGGCGGAGCTGGACGCGATCCTTGCGGCATACGAAGTCGAACTGGCGGCCGAAGAGGCAGCAGCAGCCCAGGCGGAAGAAGAACGCATCCGAAATGCCGGCATTTTCGAAAATTGGTCTGGCAAGGGCGAACTCGGCGCGTTCCGGTCCACCGGCAATTCCTCCAATACCGGCATTACCGCAGGGCTTTCGTTAAAGCGTGAAGGCATCGACTGGCGGCACAAGCTAATCGGGCGTGTCGATTATCAACGCTCCAACGGTGTCACCACGCGTGAGCAATTTCTCGCCCGCTACGAGCCCAACTACAAGATCAACGACCGCCTCTTCGCCTATGCGCTTGCCCAGTACGAGCGCGACCGGTTCCAGGGCTTCTCCGGTCGCTACGCGGTGTCGGGCGGCCTCGGCTATCAGATCATCGACCGGCCCGACCTACAACTTTCGGCGAAGGCAGGCCCGGCCTATCGGGTGACGCAATTCCTCGACGGGACGAGCGAAGACCGGCTGGCGGCCCTGTTCGGCGTGGATTTCGACTGGGACATCACCGACAGGCTCAAACTGACGCACGACACCAACGCGGTCGCCGAAGCGGGCGGCTCGGCAACACTTTTAGTCGATGGGCGCAATACCAGCCTCAACTTCGTCACCGGATTAAATGCAAAGATCAGCGACGATCTCAGCGCACGCTTCTCCTATGCGATCGAGTACGACAGCAATCCGCCTCCGGGTGCGGAGCAGACCGACACGCTGAGCCGCGTGACGATCATCTACGATTTCTAGAGTCTGCGATGTACGCGGGACGCGCTTTAGAATGAGCCTGCCCTGACAAGCATATCAAGGGGACGAATGCTATGAGAGCCTGCCCAAGCTGCGGATCGACATTGGGTCTAAAGAAGTTAGCGCGTATGGCGCTCGCAAGGCCGGTCCATTGTCCCTCATGCGGCGCGGTGTTGTCATTCCACCGATCGCTCTACGCCATCATGAGCGCGGCCCTCTTGGTGATCTCGTTTTTCGTCTACATGTCTGTCTCGGGAAATATCTTAGAACTGGCTGTGATGCTCCCTGTGACAGCCATTGTATTGTTGCTGTTTAGCCTGGTCTGCCCGGTTCAGTCAGAGAAACTGAAGAACGACAGATAAGTTTGGCCCGCGTCACTAGCGCACCTTCCGCGCAAGCCAGATCGTGTGACGCGGGCCCTTGTTGTTTGGGCGAGCGCGCACTTCGCGGGCCTCGACGTCGAAGCCCGCTTCTTTCAGTCGCCGCGTAAATTTGTGATCGGGCGCGGCCGACCAGACCGCCAAGATACCTCCGGGATTGAGCGCATCCTTCGCCTTGGCCAAGCCGGTCCGCGTGTAGAGGCGGTCGTTGGCGTCGCGCACGATCCCGTCAGGGCCGTTGTCGACGTCGAGCAGGATTGCGTCGAATTTCTCGCATGTCCCGTCATTGGCATCGTCGATCAGCGCGGCGACGTCGCATAGCACGACTTCGCCGCGCGGATCGTCGAGGGTATCGCCGGTGAGATCTGAAAGCGGTCCCCTCGCCCAATCGAGGATCTCGGGGACTATCTCCGCCACTACGACTTCGCCGCCGTCAGTCACTTTTGAAAGTGCCGCGCGATAGGTGAAACCCATGCCGTAGCCGCCGATCAACACGCGCGGCGCGGGTCTGGAGAGCTCCGCCAACGTCAAAACCGCAAGCTGCTCTTCCGAGAATTGCATGCGCGTGCCCATCAGCTCATCGCGCCCCAGCATGATGACGAAATCGCGCCCGTGGCTGATCAGCGTCAGGGTCTCGCCGCCCGGAATCTCGGCGGTGGCAATGGTTTCGCGTGGAAGCATGGGTTAGCCCTAGACGAGCCGATGCCCCCAGTCACGCAGTCGCTTCCAGCACCATATTGGTCGGCGTTTCCGAAGCACGCTTTACGTTTGCGAAGCCGGCTTCGTTCAGCACTTCGGTGAGGCGCTTTTGGCCCGCCTGCGCGCCAAGCCCCAGTCCGACATCCTGCGAGAGCGAGTTCGGCGTGCAGACGGTGGTCGAGAACGCATAGAATATCTGTCCGAGGGGATTCATGTTCTCAGCGTAGCTGTCGCCGGCCATCGGCTCGACAAGCATGAACGTCCCGTCCTCTTTCAGGCTCTCGCGCACATGCCGCGCGGCTCCGACCGGATCGCCCATGTCGTGCAGCGCATCGAAAATACAGGCAAAGTCGAAGCCATCGCCTTGGAAGTCCTGCGCAGTTGCCACGGTGAATTCAATATTTTCGAGGCCTGCCGCGTGTGCTTTGCGCCGCGCTTCTTCAATCGAAGGCGCATGGTAATCGATCCCTACGAAATGCGAATTCGGGTATGCCTCGGCCATCAGGATTGTCGAAGAACCTTGCCCGCACCCTACATCCGCCACCTTCGCGCCGGACTTCAGTTTCTCTTCCACATTGCCGAGCGCCGGTATCCAGTTTTCGGTCAAATTCGCGAGGTAGCCAGGGCGGAAGAAGCGGTCGGTGCCGCAGAATAGGCATTGCGAGTGATCGCCCCACGGCCTGCCCTTCCCGCTCTTGAAGGTGTCGACCGACTTCTTGTTCTCTTCGTATTGCGAAACGACCGCCATGATGAAGCCTTGCATGCACGCGGGCTGGCCTTCGCGGCCGAACACCAGAGCCTGCTCCTCCGAAAGCGAAAACGTGTCGTCTTCCGCGTGGTGCGTGACATAGCCCGCTGCCGAAACCGAGCCGAGCCATTCGTGCAGGTATTTGGGGTTGAGCCCCGTCTTCCCTGCAATCTGTTCAACTGTCAGGCGACCCTCGCCATCGATCGCATCGAAGAGGCCTGCCTGGTCGCCAAGATACGCCATATAGAGGCTTAGCGCGCCAGCCACATCGCCGATGACCTTGCCAGCCAGCGCCTCAAGTTTTTCCATATCGACTTCGCTCATCACACGTTCTCCTTTTGAGTCTAACGTGCGACCCGGTTGGCATTCTCTCTCGGCTCATAACCCGAGAGTTTGCTGCTTATGGTCCAAATGTGCCGTTCAGACCGTCACCGCCTTCGCAATCTCGGTCACATGGCGCAAATCGCTGCCGCAACAACCGCCGAAGACGTTGAGCCACGGCATGCGGTCACGCAACTCGACGTATTGACGAGCCAATTCGTGCGGGTCGCCCGCGTCGAGCTCGGGTGCTTCGTCGAGTTCGGCATGGCTCATGCGCGAAGCGTTGGCCCTGATTCCGCGAATACGCCTGCGCCAATCACCGTCCTGCACCGCGCTTGCGAAGTGATCGGGATGGGCGCAGTTGATCATGAAATAAGCGGGATATCCCTCAGCTCCGTCATCAACCGCTTCCACCGCCTCGCGAAGGGGTTGACCATCCGGCAGCCGTCCATCGAGCTCTACCGTGAAGGAGACGACCGCCGGCAGGTGTTGGGCAGCGGCAGCGTGACAAAAGCCGATGGCTTCACTCGATTGGGTGAAGGTTAGCGCGGTCGCCATATCGGCGTCGGTCGGGACCAGCCAGCCGATCTGCTCGGCGTAATATTTCTCGGCCTCGTCAGCAGAGATCACCTCTTCCGGCTTATAGGCATCGCCTCGCGGACCAACCGGAGCATTGATGACGATCGGTTTGTTGTTCGCCGCTTCCGCGCGCAACTGAGCCACCAGACCGACTGCATCTTCGTTGGCGGATCGTAGAAAAGCGGCGTCTTCGCGCAGGTCTTCCGACCAATGCATATGCGCCTTCCATGTCGGCGCATCGAGGATAAGGCCCAAATTCCGGTCCGCCGCAAGCTCCACGAACCCGCGCAGATAGTCGGTCAACGCAGCGCGCCCAACCGGATCGGTCAAGAGCGTGTGCGAGGCGAACTCGCGGATGTCGATCCCGCGATTGAAGATTATGTCGGTTTCCATTCCGGCATCGGCGAGGAAAATCTCACCGGTCAGCTGCGGCAAATTGTCTCGGTAAAGGGCCATAGCGTCTCTCCTCCGTGACCCGAAGGAGACATAACACGGCACTCGGAGTCGCGCCCAAACCGTTGCGGCGGATGCGACAAAAAACCCGCCGGGATGCCTCCCGACGGGTCTCTTGTTGGTTGCGAGGAGCTTAGTCCTTCAGAAAGTCGGGCATCGCCGCGGGGCCATCATTGCCCCCGCCGTCGCGATTGCCGCCGCCTTCACGGCGCGGGCCACGACCTCCGCGGCCACCGCGGCGATCGCCGCCGCGTCCGCCGCGACCGCCCTTGTCACCGCGCGGTTCGCGCGGCGGGCGGGTGTCTTCGAGCTCTTCGCCGGTTTCCTGATCCACAACGCGCATCGACAGGCGGACCTTGCCGCGATTGTCGATCTCGAGGACCTTGACCTTGACCTCGTCTCCTTCGGAAACGACGTCCGACGGCTTCTCGACCCGCTCGTTCTTCATTTCGGAGACATGGACGAGGCCGTCCTTGCCGCCCATGAAATTCACGAACGCGCCGAAATCGACGATGTTGACGACCTTGCCGGTGTAGATCTTGCCGACTTCGGCTTCCTCGACGATGCCTTCGATCCACTTTTTCGCGGCTTCGATTTCATCGAGGTTGCTGGACGAGATCTTGATCACGCCTTCATCGTCGATGTCCACTTTCGCGCCGGTTTCAGCGACGATCTCGCGGATCACCTTGCCGCCCGTTCCGATGACGTCGCGGATCTTCGACTTGTCGATCTGCATCGTCTCGATACGCGGTGCGTGCTTCGAAACTTCGCTGCGAGCGCCGGTCAGCGCCTTGGCCATCTCGCCAAGGATATGCGCGCGGCCTGCCTTCGCCTGCTCGAGCGCCTTTTCCATGATTTCCTTGGTGATGCCGGCGACCTTGATGTCCATCTGGAGGCTGGTGATGCCTTCTTCAGACCCTGCCACCTTGAAGTCCATGTCGCCGAGGTGATCTTCGTCACCCAAGATGTCCGAAAGGACTGCAAAATCGTCGCCCTCGAGAATGAGACCCATGGCGATGCCCGAAACCGGGCGCTTCACCGGAACGCCAGCGTCCATCATTGCAAGACAGCCGCCGCAAACGGTCGCCATCGAAGACGAACCATTGGACTCTGTAATGTCCGAAAGCACGCGGATCGTGTACGGGAACTCCTCAGCATCCGGCATAACCGGGTGCAGCGCGCGCCATGCGAGCTTGCCGTGCCCGATTTCACGACGACCGGTAAAGCCGAAGCGGCCCACTTCGCCGACCGAATAGGGCGGGAAGTTATAGTGCAGCATGAAGTTGTTGTACGACAGGCCTTCCAGCCCGTCGATCATCTGCTCAGCGTCTTTGGTTCCGAGCGTGGTGGTGCAGATCGCCTGCGTTTCACCGCGGGTGAACAACGCCGATCCGTGTGTGCGCGGCAGCAGGCCGACCATGGCCTCGATCGGGCGGACCTCGTCGAGCTTGCGACCGTCGATGCGGGTTCCATCTTTGATGATCGAGCCGCGAACGATATCGCTTTCCAGCTTCTTCACGAGCTTGAGCGTGCCGAGATATTCGGCCGGATCGCTCTCGGCGAGGTCGGCAAAAGCCTCGCGCGCTTTTTCGCGGGCCGCATTTACAGCGTCCTGACGCTCAGCCTTGTTGGTGAGCTTGTAAGCGGCCTCGAGGTCTGCACCGATGGCAGCGCGCAGCTTGTCCATCTTGGCCGACTTGTCTTCCACCGGATCGAGATCCCAGGGATCCTTGGCTGCCTGTTCGGCGAGTTCGACGATCGCGCCGATTACCTTCTTCGATTCCTCGTGCGCAAACATGACGGCGCCGAGCATCTCTTCTTCCGAAAGCTCCTTGGCTTCGGATTCGACCATCATCACCGCATCATTGGTTGCGGCAACGACGAGGTCTAGGCGGCCCTCTTCGTCGAGCGCCTTGTCCAGGCTCGGGTTGAGTTCGTATTCGCCGTTACGATAGCCGACGCGCGCCGCGCCGATCGGACCCATGAAGGGAACGCCGCTGATGGTGAGCGCCGCGCTCGCAGCGATCATGGCGACGATATCGGGCTCGGTCTCACCGTCATAGGACAGGACCTGCGCGATAACGTTGATCTCGTTGTAGAATCCTTCCGGGAAGAGCGGGCGCACCGGGCGGTCGATAAGACGGCTGGTAAGCGTTTCCTTCTCGGTCGCGCGGCCTTCGCGCTTGAAGAAGCCACCGGGGATGCGGCCGGCTGCGGAAAACTTTTCCTGGTAGTGGACGGTGAGTGGGAAGAAATCCTGCCCCTCTTTCACGCTCTTAGCAGCGGTGACCGCGCAAAGAACAACAGTTTCGCCATAGGTGGCGAGGACCGCGCCGTCAGCCTGACGGGCAATACGGCCAGTTTCCAGAGTGAGGGTTTTTCCGCCCCACTCCAGCGATACGGTTTTCGTGTCGAACATTGATTTTCCTTGATGACCCGCACGGCCTTATTGCGGTGCGGGGCCTACTGTTCCGGGTAATCCGTCCCGGTCCGGTGCGGGGCTATTCGCGCCCCTTTGTCCGCTCCCAGCCGAATTGCTCGGGAGCCGGATAGACAAAGGGCGGCCCGTTTGAGCCGCCCCTTGGAAACTCTTATTTACGCAGACCCAGCTTCTGGATCAGGGCGTTGTAGCGCTCGACATCCTTCTTTTTGAGGTAAGCGAGCAGATTGCGACGCTTGTTCACCATCATGAGAAGTCCGCGGCGCGAATGGTTGTCTTTGTGGTTGCCCTTGAAGTGCTCGGTGAGGTTCTTGATGCGCTCGGTGAGGATCGCGACCTGCACTTCCGGGGAACCGGTATCGCCCTTGGTCTGGGCGTTGTCCTTGATGATTTCAGCTTTACGCTCGGCGGTAACCGACATGTATTTTCTCTCTTACTCAGCGACATCGGGAAGGTTGAAACCCCTGACGACCTTCGCCGTCCCATCCTCGATTTCCATCAAAGCGACCGGGACGCTGTCCAGCATCGCACAATAGAGCCCGGATGGTTGGGGCATTTCAGACAAGACCCGGCCTTGGCGGACCGCCTGCGCGTCTGTCTGAGAGAGGGATAGGGCCGGGATGTCGTCCAGCCCTGCCTCCAACGGCAGGAGTAGGTCAGATAGTGGCGCGCCCTTACCGATTTCGTTGAGATTGTCCAGCGAAATCGCTTGTGCTTCGAGGAAGGGCCCCGCTTTTATCCGCCGCAAATAGGTAACGTGTCCGCATGTTCCAAGGGCGCGGGCTATATCGCGGGCAAGGCTGCGGATGTATGTGCCTTTCGATACGTGGGCCGTCAGCGTCACGCTAGATGCGATGACGAGCGGGGCCTGAGGATCGTATGGATCGGGGCGACCGCCTGTATTGGCGAAGGCTGAATTGAGCGGTTCATCCTCATCGTAGGCGGATGCAAGCCGGAGCGAGTGGATGGTCACTTTGCGGGTCTGCATCGCGACCTCTTCCCCCGCCCTCGCCCGGTCATAGGCCCGCTTCCCATCGACCTTAATCGCCGAGAAGGCGGGCGGGACCTGCTCGATCTCGCCGGTAAAATGCTCAAGCACAGCCGCAACGGCCGCGAGCGGGGGATGCCGGTCGGAGCGTTTCACTACCTCGCCCTCGCTATCGAGCGTGTCCGTTTCCTCGCCGAACTGGATCGTGAAATCGTAGATTTTCGATGCGTCGAGCATCCGCCCTGCAAGCTTGGTCGCCTCACCCAAGGCAATCGGCAGGATGCCTTCGGCAAGCGGATCGAGCGTGCCGCCATGGCCAACCTTGGTCTTGGCATAGCCGCCCTCGCGCAGATTGCGTTTTACCGCAGCAACCGCCTGCGTCGAGCCAAGGCCGCGCGGCTTGTCGAGAATGATCCAGCCGTGGGGAGAGGGCTTCTTTTCGCTCATGCCGAGGCGGTAGGCCCAAGCGGTTCAAGGCTCAAGCTGTTGCGGGTTGCGGCTCGCCCTTGCCGATGGCCAACTCCGCGCTCTGTCCGAACACCACCCGATTGACCGTCAGCGAAGTCGCAATCGAGAGGATCAGCGTCACCGCCATGCCGTGTATGTAGTGCGCCGGTTGCCAGTACATGCTCCAGAAAGCATAGAAGGCAACCCCGGTCACCACCCCGACCATAGCTGCCGCGGCCTTCACATTGCGGAACATCAATCCGACGATGAATGCCGAGAGGATCGGCATCGAGAGCAAACCGTAGAGCTGCTGTACTGTGTTGATCAGGCTTTCCTGGCTGGCGAAGAATGGAACCAGAGTCAGAGCAAGAAGGCTCATCACTATGGAGACGATCGCGCCCAGCCTCCCGACCTTCTTGACTTCGCCGACATAGGCCTCGTGCATGTCGCAAACATAAAGCGCAGCCGATGCGTTGAGGATCGAGTTGAAGGTCGTGAGCACCGCAGCGAAAATTGCCGCAGCAAAGGCGCCAGACAACCACAGAGGCAGAACTTCGCCTACGATCATTCCATATGCCGGATCGCCGACATCACCGAACATCTTGTATGAGACAATGCCGGGCACGACGACGATAACGGGAACAATCAACAGCCTGATAGCCGCCGCCACAAGCACGCCCCTTTGCGCTTCCCTGATGTTGGGTGCAGCCATGGCGCGCTGCGTGATGGTCTGGTTCGTCGACCAGTAAAACGTCTGGATGAAGATCATTCCCGTCAGCAGAGTGTGCCAGGGAATGGGGCTGTTATCGTCGCCGATAAGCGTCAACCGCTCGGCCGGAATGCCGGTAAAGTCGAAGTCGATCGCGGCGAGTGCGAGATAGACCACGAGGAGCGCCATTCCGAGGATGAGCACGCCCGAATAAGTGTCGGACACAGCAACCGCACGCAATCCGCCGAAAATCGCATAAGCTGCGCCCACCGTGGCCAGGATGACCGATAGCACCATGATCGTGCCGAGATCGCTCTCCATCCCCACAAGCGACAAAAGGAACAGCGAGCCGCCGTACAGAATGGCTGGCAAGAAGATGAAGAGATTCCCGAATAGAAACAGCAGGCTGATCAGCGCGCGGATGTGCTTGTCGCCGTACTTCTTCTGCAGCAGCTCGGTCGTCGTCGTGCAATTGTTGCGGTAGTAAACCGGCAAAAACACGAAAGCGAGAATGAAGAGCCCCGCTACGGCGGCGAATTCCCACCAGGCGAGCAGCGCCATCTGGTTGCCGTTCATCCCGACCAGTTGGTCCGTGGAAAGATTGGTGAGCGTGATCGACCCTGCGACGAAGTACCAGGCCAGTCCGCCATTCGCGAGGAAATAGTCCCGCTCGTCACCCGTACCCGAACCGCGTTTTCCGCGACAATGCATATAGGTGGCAAAGGCAATCAGCGCAGTGATGCCCAGAAAAACCGCGACCTGGATTGTGCTCATCGAACCGTCTCTCCCTGCCGCGCTCTATCGACGTCGGCTTGCGCCATACCTGTCATAGCTTGCCCGAGGTGAACACCCTCGCCCTTGAAAAGGTGCCCGGAATTGGGAGCGGCGGATTCGACTTGCCCGAATTCCTCTCGCCGACTTCGGCCTAGCGGAGAGCCGGGAACTCGGTGCCCGATGCCCGAGACCACGACTCTCCCGCTATAATTTTCGGGCCGTCGGTCGTCTCCAGCTCGATGCCGCGCTCGTCGCGGTAGCTGCCGTGACCGCGTGTGACGTAGACGAGCGTAAAGTGCGGCAAAGTCCGTTTCGCCGTCAGCACGCCCACGCCCTTATTCAGAAAACAGGCGATCTTGATGCCACCAATTGGAGAAAGGTGCAGGTTTTGCTTATAGACCTTTTCTTCCCACATTCCCGTTCTCCAGCACCCAATGCTCCGAATACCAAAAACTGCATGCGCTGCCAAAAGACCACTTCACAAACCGACCTGATTGGCGCGATTGTCGGATTTCGCGCGATCGAAGGATTAGAGACCTAATGCAGCTGTTCGGCTGTGACCGGGGGATGGATTCATTGGATGGATGAGAATGCTGAGAACAACAGCACCGGGTTTGATCAAGAACCAGGATCCGATCCGGCGATGAATGAGAATATGGCGGTCCAACAACACGGCCCCATTCCTGCGGACGACCCGGGCGAAAACTCCAAGAGTTCGCACACGTTTTTCGAACTGCGCGCGGGCGGGACCTTTATCGCGCTCGAAGCGAGCAAGGGACTTCGCCCGATCATGCTTTATGCCGGCTGCGACCTGCCAGGGGTATCACCCGAAGAACTGGCCAAACTGGCAACCCGGCAGCATGCCCCCGGGAGCGCTTCGGTTCCGTTGAGAGGTTCGCTTCTGAATGAGATCGGGACTGGCATTTCGGGCCCTTCAGGCTTCATCGCCCAAAGGTCGGGCAAGGATTGGGCGGTCGATTTCAGAATCGTGAAGGTCGAGCAGGAGACGCCAGCATCAATCACGATCTGTTGCGAAGACGCCAATACCGGCATTGCCGCTCGTCACGCTCTTTCAATCCAACCCGCTACGGGGATGCTCGTTGCGAATACCACCATCGAGAATTGTGCCGATGAGGATCTCGAAGTCGATTGGTGTACGGCACTTTGCTTGCCGGTCGATCCGCGCCTGGCCCGCTTCCTTAGCTTCACGGGCAAGTGGGCAAATGAGTTTGCGATCGAAGAAGTTGATCTTTTTCAGGGCAGCATCGTGCGGGAGAACAAGTCGGGAAGGACCAGCCACAACGTCTTTCCGGGAGGCATGCTTACAGGGCCTTCAACTACCGAATTCGAAGGTGCGGCTGTGGGTTTCCATCTCGCTTGGAGCGGAAATCACAGGCTGAGGATTGACCGGCACAGCGATGGTCAATCACTCGTTCAATTGGGTGAAATGACATTTCCGGGTGAGATCAGGCTGGCCAAGGGCGAAAGCTACCGCACACCCGATGTCCTTGTCACGTGGTCGAATGGCGGCCTCAACGCGGTCAGCCATGCGTTTCACGATTACCTGTTGAATCATGCGAGTGACGGTCGGATCAAGAAGAAACCGCGCCCCGTGCACTACAACACCTGGGAAGCGGTTTATTTCAATCATGACGAGCAAACGCTCCTGGAACTTGCGGAGGCTGCGGCGGACGTCGGGGCGGAGAGATTCGTGCTCGACGACGGCTGGTTTGGCGGACGACGCCATGACGGTGCGGGCCTTGGCGACTGGTGGGTTTCGCCCGAAGTCTATCCCAACGGCCTTAACGCCATCGCCGATCGCGTGCGCGAGCTTGGCATGGAGTTCGGCCTCTGGTTCGAGCCGGAAATGGTCAATCCCGACAGTGACCTCTATCGCGCGCATCCGGACTGGGTCCTGAAGGCGGACGGGGTCGATACCGTCCCTTTCCGCGGACAGTTGACGTTGGACCTGACGAAGCCGGACGTGTTCAGTTACCTTTTCGACCGGATAACCGAAATCGTATCGACCTATCGCATCGCTTACATCAAGTGGGATATGAACCGCGATACGAATCATCCGGCCAGCAGCGGTCGCGGGGCGATGCATCGCCAGACGCTGGCCGTCTATCGGCTTATTCAGCAGATCCGCGATGCCCATCCGGATATAGAGATCGAGAGTTGCTCATCCGGAGGGGCAAGGGCCGATTTCGGTATCATGCGCTACGCCGACCGGATCTGGACCTCGGACAACAACGATGCACGCCAGCGACACCACATCATGCGCGGCGCAAGCCACTTTTTCCCGTTACGTGTACTCGGCAACCATGTCGGTCCTCATCGATGTCATATAACCGGGCGAGAATTCAGCATGGCATTCCGCGTAGGAAGTGCGATTTTGGGCCATATGGGCATGGAACTCGACCTGCGCGAGGAAAGCCCGGCAGACCGCAAGACGCTCAAGGCAGGCATCGCCCTTCACAAGCAATACCGCGACCTCATTCATTCCGGACGGTTTAAGCGGCTGCATTCGGCCGCGAATACGAATTTCGTCGCCTGCGTGTCGCAAGATCGCGCTGAAGCCCTTTTCGCCTACACCAAGCTCGACACGGAATTGCCGACCTTGCCGCAGCGGATTCACTTCACCGGAATCGATCCGGCCCTCACCTATCGCGTCCACCTGGTCTGGCCGCAGCACAATCCTTCGATCAGCATGCCTTCGATTGTCGATGCGGCAGACTTGTTGCGTGACGGAAGCGTTTTTTCGGGTGCGGCCTTGATCGAACATGGTATGCAGCCGCCGCTGACCTTCCCAGATATGTGCCTGATCTACCATCTCGAAGCCTGCGAGTGAGCCACTGAATGAGCGAGCATTTCGATCTACTGGTGATCGGCGGCGGGATAAATGGTGCAGGCATCGCACGCGATGCCGCAGGTCGAGGCCTCAAAGTTCTTCTGGTCGAGAAGGACGATCTCGCCAGCCACACCTCTTCCGCTTCTACCAAGCTCGTCCATGGGGGCCTTCGCTATCTCGAACATCTCGAATTTCGACTGGTCAGAGAAAGCCTGATTGAGCGCGAACGGCTGCTGAAAATCGCGCCGCACATAATCTGGCCGCTGCGCTTTGTCTTACCGCATGATGCCGGTCTGCGCCCAAAGTGGATGCTGCGCCTCGGGTTGTTTCTCTATGATCATCTTGGCGGGCGAAAACTCCTCCCGCCAACACGAACGGTGAATCTGCGTGAACCGCCGCATGCCGATGTGCTGGAGGAACGCCTCACCAAAGGCTTTGAATATTCCGATTGCTGGGTCGAGGATTCCCGCCTCGTGGTGCTCAATTGCGTCGATGCCAAGGAGCGGGGTGCGGACATTCGCACGCGGACCGAATGCATCGCTTTAGAACGCGGCGAAGAGCATTGGACAGCAACACTCAAAGGCGCAGACGGCGAGGAAGCTATCTCCGCGCGAATGGTCGTCAACGCGGCCGGACCCTGGGTAGACGAAGTCCTTGGCAATGCTGTTCCTGGCGAGCGGCATGAAAATCTTCGCCTTGTCAAAGGCAGTCACCTCATCTTCCCGCGCCTGTTCGAAGGCGAGCATTGCTATATCTTCCAGAACAAGGACGATCGTATCATTTTCGCGATCCCCTATGAACGCGAATTCACGCTGGTTGGCACGACCGACCAGGCTTTCGAAGGCGATCCCGACACCATCGAGATCTCACCTGAGGAATCACGCTATATCTGCGAGGCGGCGAATGAATATCTGCGCGTCGACGTGTCGCCCGGGCAAGCCGTGTCGAGCTATGCCGGAGTGCGCCCACTTTACGACGACAAGGCCGCGAGCAATTCGACCGTAACGCGCGATTACGTGTTTGAACTCGACAAGGGGCACGATGGCAAAGCCCCTGCCCTGCTGTCGATCTTCGGCGGCAAGATCACAACCTATCGCAAGCTTGCCGAGCATGCGTTGGAAAAACTGCGCGTTCCCGGACAAAAGTGGACCGCTGAGAATGCGCTACCTGGCGGCGATATCGACCCCACTGCGTTTGACAGCTTCGTAGACGAAACGGCGCGGAGATATCCTTGGCTGCCGCAAAGCGCCCTTGCCCGGCTCACCCGGGCCTATGGGACAAGAATTGAGATGCTTTTGGCCGATGCGCAAGGACTGAACGATCTCGGTCCGCATATCGGCGGCGATCTATACGCGCGTGAACTCGAATATCTCGCCGACCATGAATTCGCCCTTTGTGCCGAGGATGTGCTGTGGCGGCGGAGCAAACTCAAGCTTCACCTCGATGAGGCCGCGCAAACGCGTGTCCACGATTGGTTCGAGGCGCGGAAGGTATCCGCGTGACCCAATTGTCGCGCAGCCTCGGCGGAAAGCCGACATTTCGCCGCGATCATCGCAAGGCCGATGGGCGGATGCTCTACCTTTATGGTCGCAAACTGCATGATCTGGAGGCTCAAGCTGAAAGCGCGGATGAGATCGCGCAAGGCGGTGAAATCCGTCACCATCCCCTACGCGATGAGTGGAACGTCTATGCGGCCCACCGTCAGAACCGAACATTCAAGCCGTCTGCCGCGCAGGACCCGCTCGCACCGACAATTCCCGGCGGGCCGAAAACAGAAATCCCGTTCGAAGAATTCGAACTCGCAATTTTCGAAAACAAGTTCGCAGCGTTTCACCCTAGCGCTTCAAGCGCCGCAAAACTTGGCACTGTCGCGACGGAACCGGCCAGGGGCGCCTGCGACGTCGTGGTCTTCGGTCCGGAACCAAGCGGAAGCCTGCACACGGTAGGCGAAGATCGGCGGCAAGTCCTTCTCGCCGCCCTGATAGATCGATACGAAACCTTGTTTGCGCAGGGGTGTGGTTACGTTCTTCCGTTTGAGAATCGAGGGGATGAGGTGGGCGTGACGCTCCATCACCCGCACGGGCAGATTTACGGTTTCGAACGCATACCGCAGGTCCAGCAGCGCGCGATCGATGCTTTCGACGGAGGGTACGACCTCGCCAGTGAAATCGACGCCGCGATGCCGGCATACGGGATCGGTGAGGATGGCGGTATTGCTGCCTTCGTTCCGCGCTTTGCCCGCTTTCCCTACGAGGTCTGGCTCGCCCCGCGCAATCGGCGCGAAGGCCCGTGGGATTGCACACCCGAAGAACTCGAGGCACTCTCTTACTGGCTAGGCGAGGTTACGCGGCGCTATGACGCGCTGTTCGAACAGCCAGCCGCGACCATGATGGCATTCCATGCCGCGCCGCGCGGAGGCTCGTCAGGCTATCACTTTACGGTCCAGTTCTATCCGCTCCTGCGAGCGCCAGGCCGGATCAAATACCTTGCCTCTGTCGAGCAACACACCGGTACCTTTACCGTCGACGTCATGCCGGAAACCGCGGCGAGACTGCTGCGCGAGATTTGAACATGGCGAATATCTACACAGGCAGCGCGCCCGGGCGGGTTAATCTTATCGGTGAGCACACCGACTACAATGGCGGCATGGTTCTGCCTGCTGCGCTCTCCGTCGGGCTGGAGGTTTCGCTCGCCCCGCGCAGCGACAGCGCTGTAGCTATCAGCTCGTCCGGTTATGACGCGCCCGCAATACGCGACCTCGCCGACGATGCGTCGGGAGAGTGGCCGGACGCCTGCGTGGGCGCAATCCGCGAGGCGAACGTGCTTGGCCTGCTTGATGGCGGCGCGACGCTCGACATCGCCTCCACTATTCCCGAAGGTTCGGGCCTTTCCTCCTCGGCCGCGCTCATCGTTGCAATCCTGAAGGCAGCGCGCGCGCGCGTTATCGAGGGTCCGAGCGATGTCGATATCGCCATCGCGGCGCGCCGGGTCGAAAATCGCTATATGAATGTGCCGTGCGGGATCATGGACCAGATGGCAGTCGCGCTGGCGACGCCGGGCACAGCCATGGCGCTCGATACCAAAAAACTGGCCTACGGCCTGGTTCCCCTTCCCGCCAGCCATGAAATGGTAGTCGTACACTCGGGTGTCACACGCAAGCTCACCGACGGTCGTTACGCTGCGCGCAAGGAAGAATGCGACGCGGCCAAGCGCTATTTCCGGACCGAAGACCTTTGTCTGCTCAATTGGGATACGGTGTCGGCAAGCGACCTCGATGAAACCCCGAAGAAGCGGACGCTTCACTGCATCGGCGAAAACACACGGGTCCATGCTGCAATCGCAGCACTCGATGCCGGCAACATCGCAGCGTTCGGTGACGCGATGAACGAAAGCCACGTCTCGATGCGTGATCTGTTCGAAATGTCGTTACCAGAGATAGACGCGCTCGTAGCGTCCGCCACCGATCTGGGCGCGGTTGGTGCGCGTCTAACCGGGGGAGGATTCGGCGGGTGCATAGTCGCCTGCATCGAAAAAGGCGCTCGCGAGGATTGGCTCGAGGCGCTGCTCTCCCGACACCCCGAATCGCGCTTCATCGACGCGGTGAGCGGCGGTTAGTTGCCCGCGATGAGCGCGGCGATGTCGAGGTAAAACGACATCGCCCATTCAACGGGAGGCATGATGAATTGCGAGATCCAACCCGTTCCGAATGCCCAGCTAGCAGCAATCAGCGCGATCAGCAGAAACATCCCGACCTGCTGCAAGCGGTCCCACCCGGCCTGCATGCTCCTCGGGAGTAAGCCACCGACAATATGCGACCCATCGAATGGCGGTATCGGCAAGAGATTGAACAGGCCAAGGAATACGTTGATCAACATCATGTAGAACAGCATCGTTGTCAGCGGTCGGAAATCGCCTGCGGCATCCTCGATCAGCATTGCGGAACCAGCCGTGCTTCCGAACTGCGCTCCGTCAGGCGCAAATATCCCGAACAGGATCGCCGCGATCAGCGCGATGATGAAGTTGCTGGCAGGGCCAGCCGCGGCCACCGCCATCATTCCATAGCGGGGATTGCGCAAGCGCCCCTTGATTACCGGGACCGGTTTGGCCCAGCCGAATACTGGTCCACCGAACAACGCCAGCACGCCAGGAACAAGCAAGGTTCCGACGGGATCGACATGCGGGATCGGATTGAGTGTCAGCCGCCCCCGATCGCGAGCTGTGGGGTCACCCAACGCATTCGCCACATAGCCGTGCGCCACCTCGTGAAAGACGATCGCGACCACGAGGCATGGAATCAGGACAAAGGCGAGAAGAAGCGTATCGAACATCAGCTACAGGTAGGGAGCGCAGGCGCTTGGCGCTACCCGGCCAGCGCTTCGCTGAAATGTTTGCGGCACAAAGCGAGGTACCGATCGTTTCCGCCGATCTCGGTCTGAGCGCCTTCTGCGACCGGTTTACCGTCGGCGTCCACCCTGAGATTCATGCTCGCCTTTCTCCCGCAATGGCATACCGCCTTCAACTCGACGAGCGCGTCCGCAATCCCAAGCAGCGCTGCAGAACCGGGAAAAAGCTCGCCCTGGAAATCGGTGCGGATTCCGTAACACAGCACCGGGATACCGGCCTTGTCCGCCAGCTTTGCCAGCTGCCAAACCTGCTCTTTCGTCAGAAACTGTGCTTCGTCTACGAGCACGCAATCGAGCGGCTCGGCAAGGTGCGCGGAGTGGATCGCTTGCCACATATCGGTGTCGGGCCGATAGTGATGCGCGCTTGCCTCGAGCCCGATCCGGCTGCGCACCATGCCTTCCGATCGCGTATCGAGCTCGGCGGTCCATAACATCGTGCGCATGCCGCGCTCGCGATAGTTGAAATCGGCCTGGAGCAAGGTCGTCGACTTGCCGGCGTTCATGCTGGAATAGTAGAAATAGAGCTTGGCCATCGACCGTGCCTAACGCGCGCCTCACTCCCGCGCCAGACCTCCTTGAAACCATCAACAGGCACGCCATTCAGAGGGCAGACAGGCTCGGCCAGCAATGCTAGCCATGTCCGCAATAAAGCCAATCAATTCATCGACGGGGATCATTTCATGGCGACTGCAGCTTCGGCTGAGAGCAAACCGGAAGGCATGACAGGCATTCTGGGCTGGATAGAGCGTAGCGGTAACAAGCTGCCCGATCCCGTTTTCCTTTTCTTCTGGCTTATCCTGGGCCTTGTAGTCATCTCGGTAATCGCGAGCCTGACAGGCGTTTCCGCGCTGCATCCTACAGAGGTCGATCCCGATACCGGCGCGGCGACCGTTATCACCGCGACGAGTCTGCTTTCGGCGGAGAATATCCAGAAGCTTTGGGTGGAAATGCCAACCACATTTACGCACTTCCATCCGCTGGGATACGTGCTCGTGGTGATGCTGGGCGCAGGCGTGGCCGAGCGATCTGGCCTTTTCGGTACCGCGATGCGTGCTGGCGTGCGCGATGCGCCCAAGGCGCTGCTCACTCCAATCGTGGTGCTCGTCGGGATGTTGGGCAACCTCGCTGCCGATGCCGCCTACGTGGTGCTCATCCCTCTTGCAGGGATCATCTTTCACGCCGCCGGACGACACCCGATCGCAGGTATCGCGGCGACCTTTGCAGGCGTTTCGGGCGGTTTTTCAGCGAACCTTCTTCCCGGCCAGCTCGATGCATTGTTGTTTGGCATAACCGAGGCATCGGTCGAGACCGTATTTGGCGATTGGACAGCGAACATCGCCGGGAACTGGTATTTCATCGCCGCGATGACAGTCATCTTCCTTCCAGTGATCTGGTACGTCACCGACAAGATGATCGAGCCGCGGCTCGGCGCCTACAACGCGGCGAATGCTACTCATGTCGATGCCGCCGATGAGGACAGCGATCGTCCCTTGACCGACGCAGAGCGCAAAGGCCTGCGCAATGCCGGTCTTGCAGTACTTGGTGTCGTAGTCCTCTGGATCGCGATGACCTGGGGCCCTGGCACACCGCTGATCGATGAGACTGCGAGCGCCGAAGCGCAGATGACGCCGTTTTATCGCAGCCTTGTTGCAGCCTTCTTCATTCTCTTTCTTCTCGCAGGCTGGGCCTACGGCAAAGGCGCGGGAACAATCGGCGATCACCGCGACCTCGTGAAGATGATGAGCGGAGCGATGGAGGACCTTGCCTATTACCTCGTCCTCGCTTTTGCTGCTGCGCATTTCGTGGCAATGTTTGCATGGTCGAACCTCGGTCTGATCCTCGCGGTGCACGGCGCAGACTTCCTCGGCTCGACCGAGATGCCGGCTTGGCTGCTGCTCGCCTCGATCATTCTGGTCTCGGCGACGCTCAACCTGTTTGTGGGCTCCGCGAGCGCGAAGTGGGCGCTCATCTCACCGGTAATGGTGCCAATGCTGATCCTGCTCGGCATCTCGCCCGAGATGGCGACCGCTGCCTACCGCGTCGGCGACAGCGCGACCAACATCATCACCCCGCTGATGGTATACTTCCCGCTGATCCTGATCTTCTGCCAGCGCTGGGACAAGAATTTCGGCCTCGGCAGTCTTGCAGCCGTGATGCTCCCGTTCTCGGTCGGCCTTATGGTCTCAGGCCTCGCGCTTACGATTGGTTGGGTTCTGATGGACCTGCCGCTCGGCCCTGACGCAGGTGTCTGCATCGAAATTCCCGCGGCGGGAACCCAAGTGAGCGGTACATTCACCCCAGCGGCCTGTTAGTGCTATAATGGGCGGGGCAAAGGAAACACCTGCCCCGCCCGAGCATTTATGGGGGCAAGGAAAGGAGAGGGTTTGATGCCAAACTTCCGATACGCCTTGCCCGCCATGCTGGCGATCGCCGCAACCGGCGCACTGGCAACGACAAGCTCGACCCCGCGCGACTACCGGCTCGATTCCGGCGCGAGCGAGGTGCAAGCGAAGGTCGCCTTTTTTGGCCTTTCCAGCAAGTCGATGAAGTTTCCCAAGATGAGCGGGAAGGTGCGGATCGTGCCAGACGCGCTCGAACGGGCGACCATCGACGTAACTTTCGATGCGACCGCCTTGGAAGCACCCGACGAAACGACACTCAAGCGGCTGAAGAGCGAGAAGTTCTTCTGGGTCGAGAAGTATCCTACCGTCCGTTTCGTCGGCAAGGAATTGAAGCTGAAGACGGCGACCCGCGGAACAGTTTCGGGAGACCTTACTGCACGCGGTGTGACCAAGCCCCAAGTGCTCGACGTGACGTTCGACACGGATCCTGTGAAGGCCGATCCAGGCGAGGCCATAGGTTTCACCGCCACCACGACGATCGATCGGCGGCAATACGGAATGCGCAGCTACCAACTGATCGTCGGCAACAAGGTCAATATCACGATGAAAGCACGGATGGTGCCGAACTGAGCGTCTACAATTCGAGCACCCAATGCTCCGTGGTCTCCGGTCTGCCAAAGTCGTCCTGTTCCTCGCTAGCAGCCAGAGTGTAGCCTTCCGCAACGTAGAGTTTGCGCGCGCTGTCCAGCACAGCGTGGGTCATCAGAACGATCCGATCATAACCGACCTCACGCGCGAACTGCGTGCATTGCCTAACGAGAGCCATGCCGATGCCGAGGCCGCGTGCTTCGGGTTCGACATAAAGGAGCCTGAGGCGCGCTGTGCCGCCGCCCTCATCGCATATGAAAACTCCGCCTAGAATTTTCCCGTTGTGCTCGGCGACCCAGCATTGCTCACGCCCCGATTTGAATTCACGCAGAAAACGACCGGCGATGTCGTAGATCATCGCCTCCATCGGCCTGCCCCAGCCCCATTGTTCGTCGTAGAGCGCCGCCTGACGTGCGGCGATATGCCCGAGATCGCCCGATCTGAATGTTCTCAGCGCCCAGTCGGCCGCATCAGCCATCGTCGCCATCACTGTCGAGATCGCGAGCGACCTTGGGATCGCGCAGCAATTTCTCGATCCGGTCGGCCTCGGCGAAGCTCTCGTCTTTGCGGAACTTCAGCTTCGGCGCGAATTTCAGGCTCAGCCGCTTGGCGACTTCGCGTTGGAGAAAAGCGGTGTTTTGCCGCAACGCATGCACGACATCGTCCTCCCCCGCACCGAGCAATGGCTTAACGTAGGCCGTCGCATTGCGCAGATCGGGCGTCATGCGCACTTCGGTCACCGCGATGTTCGCAGCGCTCACGATATCATCGTGAACTTCCTGGCGTGCGAGAAGTTCGGACAGGATATGGCGCACCCGCTCGCCCACCTTGAGGACGCGGACCGATTGTTGTTCTGCGGTATATGGATCGCGCTTGGCCATCGGGTCACCTCATCTTCGAGAGGATGTTCTTGAGCGAGTTCATGTTACGGGCGGTGCCCTTGACCTTCAACCTGCGCTCCAGAACCTTGTTCGACAGGTCGGACAAGCCGACACCGTGAACATAGTCGAGAAACAGCACGCGGTCACCCAGCGCCAGCCGCTCGCTGCCTTTGCTCGCATGCTCAGCAATAAGCGCATCGACGGATGCCTTGTCCGGTTGCTGGCTCAGGAAGATCGAATGGACCATCTTGTCAGAACCGTGCTGCGGTCCCATGCCGTGGAACGGGTTTTCATCGATAGCGGCTTTCACTTCGTCCGCGCTGCGCACCATGGCGCACGACTTGAAGCCGAACTTCTGTTCGACGAGGCTTTCCAGCCGGATTTCGAGCATCGCCGGATCGCGGTCATCCGTGAATATAACGTTGCCGCTGGCGGCGACTGTAACGACATCCCTGAAGCCGGCACCTTCCAACGTCGTCTTGAGGTCCGCCATCTTGATCCGGTTGCCGCCGACATTGATGCTGCCGAGCAAGGCCAGGTAGCGCGCCACTAGCGCCCCATCCCGGTCTCTGTGGGTGATGGTCGCGGCGTCGGGATCGCTGTCGAGGTCGCACGGGCATAGATCGTGCCGTCTTCGCCGAGAAGTTCGCCTTCGAGGAATACAACGCGCCGTCCGGCTTTGACCACGCGGCCCTTTCCGATGATCGTCGCGCCTTCCGGAATGAGCCGGATGAGGCTCATCGACAGTTCGAGATTGAGCGGGGCGAGTTCGCCGCCACTTGAGGCAACATAGGCATAGCCCATCACGTCGTCGAGATAGCCCGCGACCAGCCCGCCCTGCACGCCGCCGCGCCAGGTGCACATCTCGCGCTTTACGGTGAAGCGCATGGTCGCGGTCTGCGGGGCTTCATCAAAGGCCACAAACCGCGATCCGAGCAGGTTGGAGTGGGGGGAGCCCGCCGCGCCTTCCTGAATTTGGTCACGCCAGTCCATAGAGTGGGCTCAACCGGACCGATCCGGACGCTCAACGTGTTCAGCAATCCGCTCCAACGCTTCAGCCTGCCTCCTGTGGAATTTGGAACTACGAAACAGGATTACGCTCAAGGCCACGAAGCCGATGAAAAGAATACCCGCAATATCTTCCATCAACCAACCTCAAGCGTCCGTTCGCGCTCCTCGACTTCAAAGACCTCGAGGTTGTCGCCCGCCTTGATGTCGTTGGTGTCCTCGAGAACCACCCCGCATTCTAGGCCCGCACGGACTTCGTCCACATCGTCCTTGAAGCGTCGCAGCGAAGCGATGGTGGTCGCCGAAACGATGACGTCCTCGCGGGTAAGACGCGCGTGGAGGCCTTTGCGGATGACGCCATCGACAACCAGCAGACCGGCTGCCTTGTCCTTCTTGCCCGCAGGGAAGACCTGCTTGACTTCTGCACGACCGACGACGGTTTCGATGCGCTCTGGGCCGAGCTCGCCCGCCATCTCTTTCGCGACTTCTTCGGTAAGGTGGTAGATGACATCGTAATACATCATCCGCACGTTATCGCGCTTCACGAGTTCGCGCGCCTTGGCGTTGGGCCGCACGTTGAAGCCGATGATCGGCGCGTTGGAGGCCGCTGCGAGCGTTACATCGCTTTCTGTGATCGCACCAACGCCCGCGTGGAGCACGCGCACCTTGATCTCGTCGTTCGAGATATTGTGGAGCGCATTGACGATTGCTTCGACCGAACCCTGCACGTCCGCTTTTACAAGGACCGGCCATTCGATGACATTCGATGCGAGGTTGTTGAACATCGTGTCGAAGTTCGTCGGAGCCAGTGCCGTGCGCTTTTCGGTCGCTTTTTCCTGACGGTACTGGGCGACTTCGCGGGCGCGCTGCTCGTTCTCCACGACGGTGAGCTGATCGCCGGCCGAGGGCACGCCGGACAGGCCTAGCACCTCCACCGGCATTGACGGACCGGCTTCCTTGATCTGCTTGCCCTCATCGTTGATGAGCGCGCGCACTCGGCCGCTCTCGGTGCCGACAACGAAGGTGTCGCCGCGCTTCAATGTACCGCGCGTTACGAGAACGGTTGCTACCGGGCCGCGCCCCTTGTCGAGCTTGGCTTCGATCACAATGGCATCGGCCGGACGATCCGGATTCGCCTTGAGCTCGAGCAGTTCGGCCTGGAGCTGGATTTTCTCGATCAGCTCGTCGAGCCCAGTCTTCTCCTTGGCCGAGATCTCGACGTCCTGGACATCGCCGGAAAGCTTCTCGACGATCACTTCGTGTTCGAGCAGGCGGTTGCGGATATTGTCCGCATTCGCTTCGGGCTTGTCCATCTTGTTGATCGCGACGATCATCGGCACACCGGCTGCCTTGGTATGATTGATGGCCTCGATCGTCTGCGGCATGATGCCGTCATCCGCCGCAACAACCAGCACCACAATATCGGTCACGTTCGCACCGCGCGCGCGCATTTCGCTGAACGCGGCGTGGCCCGGCGTGTCGAGGAAAGTGATCTTCTGCTTGTCCTTGGTGGTGATCTGGTAGCTGCCGATATGCTGGGTAATGCCACCGGCCTCGCCCTTGGTCACATCGGTCCCGCGCAGCGCATCGAGCAGCGAAGTCTTGCCGTGATCGACATGACCCATGATTGTGACGACCGGCGGGCGCGGCTTCAGCGTCTCTTCCGGATCGACATCCTCTTCGGCCTGGATATCGACATCGGCCTCGGACACTTTCTGAATATTGTGGCCGAACTGTTCGACCAGCAGTTCCGCAGTGTCTTGGTCGATCGTCTGGTTGACGGTGACCATCATATCGAGGTTGAAAAGCTCCTTCACGAGATCGGCGCCTTTCTCGCCCATGCGCTTGGCGAGCTCGCCCACGGTGATCGCTTCGGGAACGACCACGTCGCGGACCTGCTTTTCACGCGGCTTGGCAGGGCCGCCCTGTGCGCGGCGTTCCTTTTCGCGGGCACGCTTGAGCGCGGCGAGCGAACGCGCGCGGCGCCCCTCGTCCTCGTTGAGAGCCTTGGAGACTGTAAGCTTCCCGGAACGGCGCTTGTCCTTGCCCCCGCCGGTATCCTTGACCGCGCGCTTGTCTTCCTTCTTCTTCTTTTCGGGGCGCTTGGGTTCGGGCCGAGCGACGGGTGTAAACTTGCGCGGCGAAGGTGTGGGCGTGCTTTTCGTTGCAGCGCCAGAATCCGCGTCAGCGTCAGCATCAGCACCAGCATCCTGCGCTTCAGCTTCCGCCTTCTTCTCTTCAGCAGCAAGCTTTTTCGCTTCTGCCTCGGCCTTCTTGTTTTCTTCGGCGCGCTTTTTCTCTTCGGCGGCTTCCTTCTTGGCTCGCTGCTCGTCACGCTTGCGCGCTTCCTCTGCGAGCCTCAGGCGCTCTTCCTCAGCTTCGCGCTGGAGGCGCGCGACGCGTTCCTGCGGGGTCTCGGTGTCCGCAGCCTTGGCGGCAGGCTTCTTCGCTGCAGGCTTTTTGGCCGCTGGCTCGGGAGCTGGTGCCGGCTCGGGTGCAGGCGCCGGTTCGGGCGCGGGAGCCTCGCCAGGCTTCACGAGCTTGCGGCGGCGCTTCACTTCGACCGCGACCTTGTTGGTGCGGCCGTGGCTGAAGGTCTGCTTGACCTCGCCAGCATCGACCGCCCTCTTCAGGCCCAGCGGTTTACGTGCAGGTTTTTTATCTTCGTCGCTCATTCTAGCTCGTTAGTCCTTCGTAAGTATTCTATCGGTCGTCGCACGTTTCGGCGGGCATTGCATCCTCGCAAGCGGCTGAATTGCCACTCACAAATCGCGAAAGGCGGTTTGCTGCCTGCGCCACGCGGGTCGCCGCGCGTGCCGGATTTGACCCCTGCAGATCGGTCGGCTGCCCTGAAACGCCCAGATGGACGACATTTTCGCGGCCCAATGCCACGGAAAGCGTGTCGCGGTCCAGTGGCAAGACCAATCCGCGTCTCCCCGACCCTTCGAGATCGGAACCGACCCGCCATGCCTGGTCGAGCCGTTTTCGCGAACCTTCGCTGCTGTCGCTTGCATGCAAAAGCAGTGCGATCCGCCCTGCCCTCGCCTGTTCCTCGATCCGGCTGGAGCCGAGCACGATATTGCCTGCGCGCAGTTCCAGGCCGAGCCTGTCGGTGAGGTGACGCGTCAGTGCCATCTCGACCTGCTGCGGCAAATCATCCGAGTAGGAAAGCGTCGTGCCTTCCGGCCCACCTTTGAACGCACGCATTAGCGCCCGTTTGAGATGGCCCTCGGCGATGGCGCTTTCAAGCGCCGCGCGATCGGGCGCGATCCAGGCCCCGCGCCCGGGTGCCCTAGCGCCCGGATCAGGAAGCACTTCTCCGGCAGGAGAGATCGCCAGCCGCACGAGGCTTTCGCGCGGATGGCTCTCCCCGGAAAGGATGCAGCGCCGCTCGCTCCCGGAAGCCTGATCGGTCTTCGGGGAGGAGCCCTTGTCAGCGATGTCGGGGTTTACGCGCTCATTGGGTGGAGTCCGCATCGGCGGCCTCCTCAGCGGGAGCGGCAGTCGGCTCCTCGTCTTCGAACCAGTGAGCGCGGGCCGCCATGATGATCTCGTTGCCCTGCTCTTCGGTCAGGCCGTATTCGCCGAGCACTCCGCCCTTGTCCTGCTCGCGTTGCGGACGTCGCATGGGCGGGCCGTCGGCATTGTTGCGGCGACGCGGCGCTTCGCGCTTTTTCGCGATCAATTCGTCGGTGGCGAGATCGGCCAGGTCGTCGAGTGTCTTGATACCGGCCTTGCCAAGCGTAACCAGCATGGCTTCGGTAAGGTGCGGGATGTCGGCAAGCGCATCTTCGACGCCCAGCGCGCGGCGCTCCTCACGATAGGCGGCTTCCTGGCGCTCAAGCGCTTCGATAGCGCGGCTCTGGAGTTCCTCGGCAAGCTCCTCGTCGAAACCTTCGATGCTGGCGAGTTCGGCCTGCTCAACATACGCCACTTCCTCGAGCATCGCGAAGCCTTCGGCCACAAGCAGCTGAGAGAGGGTTTCGTCGACGTCGAGCTCTTCCTCGAACATCTTGGAGCGTTCGGCGAATTCCTTGGAGCGCTTTTCGGAAGCTTCTTCCTCGGTCATGATGTCGATCTGGTGGCCGGTGAGCTGGCTGGCGAGACGCACGTTCTGGCCACGACGACCGATCGCAAGCGAAAGCTGGTCGTCGGGAACGACGACCTCGATGCGACCATCTTCCTCGTCGAGAACCACGCGAGCCACAGTTGCCGGCTGGAGCGCGTTCACAACAAAGGTCGCGGTGTCTTCGGACCACGGGATGATGTCGATCTTTTCGCCCTGCAATTCCTGCACCACGGCCTGCACGCGGCTACCCTTCATGCCGACGCAGGCGCCGACAGGATCGATGCTCGAGTCGTGGCTGATGACGCCGATCTTGGCACGGCTTCCCGGATCGCGTGCTGCGGCCTTGATCTCGATGATGCCGTCGTAGATTTCAGGCACTTCCTGCGCGAACAGCTTTTTCATGAAATCGGGATGCGCACGGCTGAGGAAGATCTGGGGGCCGCGATTGTTGCGCTCAACCTTGGTGATGAGCGCGCGTACACGTTCGCCGACACGCGCGGCTTCGCGCGGGATCTGCTGGTCGCGGCGGATCACACCTTCTGCACGGCCAAGGTTGACGATCACATGGCCGAACTCGACCGATTTGATCACGCCGGTAATGACTTCGCCAGCGCGGTCCTTGAATTCCTCGTACTGGCGCTCACGCTCGGCATCACGAACTTTCTGAAAGATCACCTGCTTGGCCGACTGAGCGTCAATGCGACCGAGATCGACCGGGGGCAGCGGATCGACGATGAAATCACCGACCTTTGCTCCCGGCTGGAGCTTTTGCGCCTGCTTGAGATCGACCTGCTTGAAATAGTCATCGACCTCCTCGACGACCTCGACCACGCGCCACAGCGTGAGATCGCCGGTCTGCGGATCGAGCTTTGCGCGGATGTCGTTCTCTGCACCATAGCGGTTGCGCGCGCTTTTCTGGATCGCTTCTTCCATCGCTTCGATAACGATCGCCTTGTCGATCATCTTTTCCGAAGCGACCGCGTTCGCGATTGCAAGCAATTCAGCCTTGTTGGCGGAAATGGCACTGGCCATCAGTCGTCTGCCTTTTCTTCTGTGTCTTCGAGTAGTTCATCGGCGCCGCTCGCATCGAGCGGCTTGGTGGCGGCAATCAGCTTGTCGGTCAGGACCAGCTTTGCCGTATGTATCTGTTCGCGCGGGAGTTCAACCGCGCCGAGCTTGGCGTCGTCGAGCTTCACCATGCCATTTTCGAAGCCGGCAAGCTCGCCTTTGAATACGCGCTGGCCTTTCTGATCGCCAGACCAGCCCTTGGCCATCACGATGCGTGCCTCATGCCCCGCCCATTCGGTAAAATCCTTCTCACGCGTGAGTGGACGGTCGATCCCGGGCGACGAGACTTCGAGGTGATAGGCACCTTCGACCAGCACGTCGCCAGCTTCCTCGCGTGCATCGATCATGTCGGAGATGCGGCGCGACAGGGCTGCGCATTGCTCGATCACAAGCTGGCCGGTCGCCGGGTCCTCGGCCATCACCTGCAAAGCCTGGCCGCCATCGCCCGCCTCGGACGGCATCATCTGCACGCGCACGAGTTCGAAACCCAGCGCTTTCGCTTCGGGTTCGATCAGGTCTGCAATACGTGCGATGTCGGTCATCGGGGTCCGTTGTAATCAATGTCTGTGACAAAGCCGCTTCGAGCCGGCCCCTCGCGGCGCCAGCATCCAAACTTGTATCGACAATGTCGGGATGACGGTCAGATAGGCGCGGTTCGGACGCTTTGCAACGAAAAAGGAGCAATAACCTACAACCTACTCTGCAGCCTCTTCCATCAATCCGTGCTTCTTGATGCAATGACGCAGCTGATCGTAGCTGAGGCCCAGGGCCTTCGCGGTCTGACGCTGGTTCCAGCGGTGCTTACCGAGCGCATGCTCGACGATCGAGCGTTCGTGAAGGTCAACCGCCGCACGCAAGTCATCAACCTGGTCGAAATCCACCCCGGGCGGCACCGCCCCCGGCAGGGGCGCGGGTGCTGCTGGCGAACCAATGGGAGCATGCTCGGGCCCGCGATGGGGCGGTGCAGCCGGTTTCCACGGGCTCTCGAATGGGTCGAACTGGACATACGAAACCGGTGCGTCGGGATCGTCCCAACGATAGACCGCGCGTTCGATCACGTTGCGCAGCTCGCGAACATTGCCGGGCCAATCGTATTTTTCGAGCTCGTCGCGCACATGCTCGGCAAACCCCGGCCAGTTGTGCCAGTCGAGCTCTGCCGCCATGCGACGGGCAAAATATTCGGCAAGCACGGTCACGTCGCCTTCGCGCACGCGCAAAGGAGGGAGCGTGATCACCTCGAAGCTGAGCCGGTCCAGCAGGTCCGCGCGAAATTCTCCGGACTTGGCCAGTGCCGGCAGGTCGTCATTGGTCGCCGCAACGATGCGCACGTCGACGCGGATCGGGCGCGATGACCCGATGCGCGTTACCTCACCGTATTCGACTGCCCTTAGCAACCGTTCTTGCGCGCCCATGGACAAAGTGCCCAGTTCGTCGAGAAACAGCGTGCCTTTGTCGGCTTCTTCGAACCTTCCAGCGCGCGCTTTGGTAGCACCAGTAAACGCGCCAGCCTCGTGGCCGAACAACTCGGCCTCGATAAGCGTTTCCGGGAGTGCCGCGCAATTCATGGTGACGAGCGGCTCGTCCCAGCGGGTGGAAAGGCGGTGAAGGCGCTCGGCGATGAGTTCCTTGCCGGTACCGCGTTCGCCGATGACGAGCACCGGGCGGCTCATCGGAGCGGCGCGCGAGGCCCGCTCCACCGCGTCGAGAAAGGCGCCGGACTGGCCGATAAACTGATTTTCCCGCTCCACCCGACTTCCTTTCACGCCAAGGTATAGTGAAATTTCCCAATGCTTGGCAATAGAAACCAACACGTTCATCCACGCTTCAGGAAAAAACGGCGGAATTCAGGTGTTTCGAGGATTTGGCACGAGGGTTGCAGATCGGTTGGCAAGAACGGCGAAGAACTCGGCACTGGGCCGGTACGACGCCAAATCCGGGAGGAACCCACGCAATGGAAAAAAGCCTGTCTATCGTCAAAGGTTACTGGGCCAAAAGCTTTTGGAACAGCAAACTTGGTCAGGCCGCAATCGCGAGTATCGTCGCCATGAGCGCGATGGTGATCGTGACAACTCAATTCGGCCCTGGCGAGGCGCATGCCGCGACCATGGCCCAGCCGGGCGCCCACGGCGTCGTGCTGGTCGAGATCGCTTGAGCATCCTCGTGAGCAAGCGCGATAAAGATACCCTCGGGCCGGAGCGGGCAAAGTCCCCCGCGAAGGCTGCGTCCGGCGCCGCCTCCCCTGCGCGCCTGGCCAGCCACTCCGCTTCGGCCCAAAGGAATGCCGGGGCGTTGCTGCGCCCGGAAAAGCTCTCGCGCCTCGACGCCGAAATCGAAGCCTTGCGCAGAAGCCCGACCCCGACGCAGTCTGAGCGTAACAAGCGCGACGCCGAGTCGGGCAAGAGCGCAACGAACCCGTTTCTAGATGGAGTAGCCTTTATGGGCATTTTCAGCCGCACCCGTGACATCATCGCCGCGAACTTCAACGACCTGCTCGATAATGCGGACGATCCATCCAAGATGATCCGCATGATCATCCTCGAGATGGAGGAGACGCTGGTCGAGGTCCGGGCGAGCGCGGCGCGCACGATTGCCGACCAGAAGGAAATGCATCGCCACGTCGTAAAGCTCGACAAGCTGCAGGCCGACTGGGCGGAAAAGGCGCAGCTGGCGCTATCGAAAGATCGCGAAGACCTCGCCCGCGCGGCGCTGGTCGAAAAGAAGAAGGCCGGCGACATGGCCGACCAGTTGAAGGCGGAAATCGCCGTGCTCGACGATGCGCTGCGTGCGTACGAAGATGACATCCAGAAGCTGCAGCATCGCTTGCGTGAGGCCCGCAGCCGCCAGACCGCCATCGCGGCGCGTCTCGAAAGCGCGGAGAACCGCGTCAAGTTGCGCACGCTGATGAGCACTGAACGCACCGACGAGGCGCTCGCGCGCTTCGACCAGCTCGAACGCCGCGTCGATTACGCGGAAGGCCGCGCAGACTCGCTCGCCATAGCGGAAGGCGGCACGCCTTCGCTTTCCGACGAGATCGCCGCGCTCGAAGGCGCCGACGCGATCGATGACGAACTTGAACAGATGAAGAAGGCGCTCGGCAAGCCCGACAGTGCCAAGAAGGAGGGTTAAGAAGGTGGATCCCGAATTTGTCGTAGTGCCCATGATCCTGATCGGATTGCCGTGGCTTATCCTCCACTACGTGACCAAGTGGAAAACCGCGGCGACCATCACCAGCGACGACGAGGTGCTGCTCGAAGAGCTCTATAACCTCGCCAAGCGCCTTGATGAGCGGATGGACACGGTCGAGCGCCTCGTCGCTTCTGACGATCCCTCGTTCAACCCCGTCAAGCGCCTGATGGCCGACCAGGATACCGACAACCAGCAACTGCGCGAGCTCGAACAATTGCTCGCCGAGAAGAAAGGAGCCCAGCAATGAATTCGCCCCGCACCACGCTCTACCGTGACAAGCACAATGCGAAGCTGATGGGCGTATGCTCGGGCGTCGCAGAATATACCGGCGTCAACGTCTTCTGGATCCGCTTCGCCGCATTCCTGTCGATCTTTATGACCGGCGGCTGGACGATCCCGGCCTACTTCATCGCAGGCTTCCTTCTGAACAAGAAACCGCCGCATCTCTATCGCGACGAAAGCGAGCAGAAGTACTGGCAGCGCGTGCGGCAGAGCCCAAAGCGCACCGCCCGCGAAATCCGCGCCAACTTCCGCGATATCGACCGCCGCCTGGCCGCCGTCGAGACCCACTACGTCAGCAGCAATCCGCGCCTGACCGCCGAAATCGAGCGCCTGCGCTGATCGCCGACTACGTAAGGGAGGGACTAGATTATGGATTCCGGCACAATTGGAGTGTTCATTCCGATTATCGCGATCATCATGGGTTGCAGCATTGCGATGATGGGCGTGTGGACGAAGCACCGGGAAAAGATAGCGAAGCTGCAGGTGGACACGACCGCCGAACACACGGCGGAGAAGGCCGCGCAATATGCGAGCCAGGTGCAAAAGCTTGAAGACCGGGTCCAGGTGCTCGAACGCATCGTCACGGATCGCGGCTACAATGTCGCGACCCAGATCGAGGCGCTGCGCGACACCGTCGAAACCGAACAGAAGGATAGCGGCGTTCCGCTCGATATCCAGAACAAGGAGAAAGCGTAATGGACTGGGGTGGACCGTCCTTCATCGTGGCAATCATCGCCATCAGCACTATCGGCTGGGTCGTTAACAACTGGATCCGCGCCAAGCACGGATACGAACTCGAAGACGAATGGGGCGGCAAGACTCCGCGCGGCGACAGCCAGGAGACCAAGCGTCTCAAGCAGGAGAACCGCGAACTCCATGACAAGCTCGACGCGATGCAGGACCGCATGATCGTGCTCGAAAAGATCGTGACCGATCGCGGCTATTCGCTCGCCGACGAGATCGAAGCGCTGCGTGATACCCCAACCGCCGGGAACGGCATCCCTCTCAATCTCGACCGAAAGCAAAAGGCATGAGCATCGACGCAGCAGCCAATCTCGCCCCCCACTTGCCATGGATAATCGGCGGCGGACTCGCCCTCGGAGCGGCGGGTATCGCGGGCTGGATCCACACGACCCGGCTTCGGATCAAGCACGGCTATCCGCTGGAAAACAGCTGGGGCAAGGCGATCTATCCCAAGACCGATAACGAAGCGAAGCAACGTGTGACGCTGCTGACCCAGGAAAATGCCGAACTTCGCGCTGAGCTTTCGGCAGTCAAGGATCGGCTCGTGAACGTCGAGAAGATCGTGACCGACAGCGGCTACCACCTCGGCAGCGAGATCGACAAACTTCGCGAGCGCTCGCTCGAGCATCGGTCCGATGAAGGGAGCGCATGATGGACGAGTTGCAACTTATCTTCACATTCGTGACTGTCGCGCTGGTGATAGTGGGCATCGCGATCAACGGGATCGTAAGCAAGGTGCTCGACTACAAGAAGTCGCAGGATCATCACAAGCATGGCGTTAACGCCCCAGTCGGCGATCTGGCAGAACGCACCGAGATCATCGAAGACCGGCTGCGCGTGCTCGAACGCCTCGCGACCGACCGCGGGCAGCTCCTTTCGGACGAGATCGAAGCGCTGCGTGATCGCGCGATCGGAAACGATAAGGCCAAGGAGCGCGCCTGATGTTCGGTGCCGATACCCCCCTCGTGATTGACGCCCTGCAGATGGCCGCAGTTGCGGTGGTCGCTGGTGGCGCCGGAGTTTACCTGCTGATGCGTCGTCGTCGCACATCTACCGATGCCGCTTCGACCGATGCTCCGCGAAGATCGATGGACCTCGAAGAGCGAGTCCAGGTGCTTGAACGGATCGCGACCGACCGCTCGATCGATCTGGCCGAGGAAATCGAGGTCCTTCGCGAAGAGCGTGACCGCAAGCTTGAGGCCACTCCGCAATGAGCTGGGTCAGCATCGCCTTGATCGCCTTCGTGTGCATGTGGATTTACGAGCGCGGACGCGTACAGCGCCTGCGCCGCGAAAAGCGCGCACTTATCGAACGGGTCGAACAGGTCGAGAGCGTTGCCGCGCCGGCGACCGTCGAACAGGACGAGATCGACTCCGCCGAGCTTAAAGAACTGCGTGAGCGCGTGCAGGTGCTCGAACGGATCGCAACCGATGAAAACAGTTCCGAAGCGCGCAAGGCGCAGCGGATCGCCCGTGAAATCGAAAGCCTGCGCGGCGATATCGCGCGGCGCTCCTCGGAAAAGACGGAGGATGTGAGCGAATGATGGACCCCCTTTTCGTTATTGCCGCCACCTGCCTTGTCGGCATCAGCGTTGTCGCGTTTGCCCTGTTACGGGCATGGCAAGGCTGGCTCGACCTGAAGCGGGAGGAGCTTGATCGTCCCTCAACTCCCGGCTCGCAGGGCTCGGCGCCCGAGATCGAAGGCGGTGCCGGCGTAGGCGCGGCACGGATCGAGATGGCCGACCTCAAGGAGCGCATCAAGAAGCTTGAGGCAATCGCCAGCGGCGTGGAACTGTAACTGGACATGCCATGCGCTGCCCTTACATAGCGCGCCATGAGACCCCTCTCCGACATTCTTGAAGAATACGAATTTCTCGAAGGCGATGAACGCTATCGCCTGCTCATCGAGCTTGGCCGTGAACTCGAGGAGATGCCCGAAGCCTTGAAGACCGATGCGACGCTGGTGCGCGGATGTTCGGCGGCTGTCTGGGTCTATCCTACCGAAGCTGGTGACAGGCTCCACTTCCTCGCCGACAGCAACGCCGCGATCACCAAGGGCATTGTCGCGCTCGTCATCTCCGCAGTGCAGGACAAGCCGGCAAAGGAAGTCGCCGAGATGGATTTCGCCGCTGCGCTCGATCCGTTCGATCTCAAGAACCAGCTGTCGAGTAACCGCACCCAAGGCGTTCCCAATATGATTGCGCTGGTCAAGGAACACGCCGCGCGGCTTGCGGCAGCATAAGGGCGCGACGGTATGCGCCCTCTCTATCTTGTCGGGGGTTTTGCTGCATTGGCGCTGGCGGGCATCGGCGTGGCGCTGCCGATCATGCCTACGGTACCGTTCCTCCTGGTCGCGGTCTTCTGTTTTGCGCGGAGCAATCCGGCACTGGAAAAGCGCATCCTCGACCATCCGCACTGGGGACCTCAAGTGCGCGACTGGCAGGAACGCCGCGCGATCAGGCGTCCCGCTAAAGTCGCAGCGATCGGTGCGATGGCGATCGGCGTCGGCTTCACCTACCTGACGCTTGGCTTTCCCTACGCCTGGATTTCCGTTGCGATCCTGGTGATCGCGGGCACGTGGATCGCAACGCGGAACGAGTAGCTAAATCTGCGCGTCGCGGACGACCGCAGTACCCGCCTCGCGCTGTGCCTTGAGTTCGGCCTTCAGCTTTTGCGGGTCGCGCGCGAATACGAAGCCGAAGCTGACACCGCCTTCCTTGCCGATCGTCGCATGGTGCAGCTTGTGCGCCTGCACCAGCCGCTTGGCGTAGCCCTTCTTCGGGACCCAGCGGAAGTAGCGTTGATGCACGAGGCCATCGTGTATGAGAGTGTAGATCACGCCGTAGATCGAGATCCCGACCGCGGCCCACCACATCCATTCCCAGTAGAGCGAGCCGAAAATATACGTCGCGGCATTGATCGTGCCGAACACCACAGCGAACAGATCATTCTTTTCGAGCGCGTTGTTATGCGGCTCATGGTGATCGCGATGCCACGCCCAACCAAAGCCGTGCATGATGTATTTGTGCGCGAACCACGCCCACCATTCCATGAACAGGACTGCGGCCAGGACGATGGCGCTTGCTTCGAGCCAGCTCATACCGCGATCCTTCCGTGCTTCTCACGCTGTCCCGCACTATCTCCTACCCCGGCGCGCCGCGCCTCGGGTAGAGCCCACCATGGCACGTCGGGCCGGCGGTGGTGTTCGAGATGATATCCGAAATGAAAGCAGGTGGCGAGGCTCGCCAGGGTACCGAACTCGTCGCTCCGAGTGTTGTGCTGATCAATGAATGCCTGCTCGTGCCCGTCATCGAGGTGCCGGTGCGGACGATAGGTGCCGAAATAGAACAGCTGGAGCGAAGAAAGCAGCGCCGGCACTCCATAGAGCAGGACTATCTGCGCCATCGGGATGCCGACTAACAACCAGTAGATACCGACGACGGTGTGGACGTACAGCAGCGATTGCCACCCGAAATAGCGTTTGAAAAATGTCGCATACCAGCGCGCGAAATTGCGCGGGTTTTGCTCGTCGAAATCAGGATCGCCCTTGCGGCCTGCGAGCTTGTGATGGGTGAAATGCGCATCGCGCAGCTTCTTCCACGCGAAACCCGCATATAGGAACAGCAACACGGTCCCGATCCGCGAATTCGTCTTCGGCTTGCCGGGTACAAGGCTCCCGTGCATCGCATCGTGGCAGACGATGAACACCCCGACCGAAAGCCAGCACTGGACCGCCGCCATTGCGATCGCCAGCGGCAGGTTCGCCCAAGTGAGCTCGAATACAAACATCGCATAGGTGTGAAGGCCCAGCCATCCGCCCGCAATCAGTGTCGCCAGCGTAAGGCCGACCTTCGCCTGCATCGCGCGGCTCGGGAGGGAAATGTCAGGGCTCATTTCAGGAAGATACGCACGAGACGACCATGCGGGTGCGTATAGCGCCCTCGCCTCGCCGCATAAAGGGAAGCGATCAATCGCTATCGGGGAAAAAGAATTCGCGCATGTGTTCGCCGATCCGCGCGGGGCGCAGGGTTTCGGCGTCGATGCAGCACCAGCTCGATTTCACCTCCGCCAGCACTTCTTCCCGGCGCTTGATCACGGTCGAGTAGAATGCGCGCGCGCCCTTGAAGTGCTCCAGAACGGTGCTCGCGATCACGTCGTCTTCGAGGAAAGCGGGCTTGCGATAGGTGATCTCGTGCTTGAGCGCGACCCATGCCTTGCTCGCGACCTCTTCCGCAGGCGCAAGCTTGTTCCAGTGCGCCAGAACCGCATCCTGGACCCAGTTCAGATAGCGCGCATTGTTGACGTGCCCCATGAAATCGATGTCTTCGGGCACGACCTTGATCGGGAAAGCAAAGGGATTCGTTGCTGACATAAGTGTCAGTTAGCCGGAATTTGCTTTCAATTCCATGACGATCTTGCAAATTTTCATACGCGCTTGCCACTGTTGCCGACATGTCGCTATCTGGCGGGCGAAAGACAGGAACCAATGGCCAGCCGACCGCGCACGCTTTACGAGAAAATCTGGGACGATCACGTCGTCGAAACCCGCGACGACGGGACGTCGCTCGTCTATATCGATCGCCATCTCGTCCACGAAGTGACGAGCCCGCAGGCTTTCGAGGCGCTGCGGATTTCCGGTCGCAAGGTGCGTCGCCCCGAACTGACGCTCGCCGTGCCCGATCACAACCTGCCGACCACGCCGCGTATCGGCGCGGACGGGACGCGGCTGCCGATTGCCGACCCTCAGAGCGCGGCCCAGCTTGCCGCCCTCGAGAAAAATGCGCCCGAGTTCGGCATACGTTACATTGATGCAACCGCTGCGGAGCAAGGCATAGTTCACGTCGTCGGCCCCGAACAGGGTTTTTCGTTGCCGGGGACCACGATCGTGTGCGGCGATTCCCACACCGCCTGCCACGGCGGCCTTGGCGCGCTCGCCTTCGGCATCGGCACGAGCGAGGTCGAACATGTGCTGGCGACGCAGACGCTGCTGCTCAAGCGGTCGAAAACCATGGAAATCCGGGTCGAAGGCGATCTTGGCCCCGGCGTCACCGCGAAGGACCTGATCCTGCACATCATCGGCGAGATCGGCGCGGCAGGCGGCACCGGATATGTCATCGAATATCGCGGATCCGTGTTCGAGCAGATGAGCGTCGAGCAACGCCTGACCGTGTGCAATATGAGCATCGAGGCAGGCGCGCGCGCCGGCCTGATCGCTCCCGACGACACCGTTTTCAATTACCTCAAGGGTCGGCCCTACGCGCCCAGGGGCGAGGACTGGGACGCGGCGGTTGCCTATTGGCGCACGCTCCGGACCGATCCGGGTGCGCAGTTCGACAAGTCGGTGGTGATCGATGCGGGCGATGTCCAGCCAACCGTTACCTGGGGCACTAGTCCTGAAGACGTGGTGCCCATCGGTGGTACGGTCCCCTCGCCCGATAGTTTTGCTGACGAGAGCAAACGCGCCGCTGCTGAAAAGAGCCTCGAATACATGGGCCTTAATCCCGGCACCAAGATGACCGAGGTGCCGGTCGAGAATATTTTCATCGGCAGCTGCACCAACAGCCGGATCGAGGACCTCCGTTCTGCCGCCGCCGTGCTCAAGGGGCGCAAGAAGGCGGAGAATGTACGCTGGGCGATCGTCGTACCCGGATCCGGTCTTGTGAAGCGGCAGGCAGAAGAAGAGGGGCTCGACAAGATCTTCCTCGATGCGGGCTTCGAATGGCGCGAGCCGGGATGCTCGGCGTGCCTCGGCATGAACCCCGACAAGGTGCCCCCCGGCGAACGCTGCGCCTCGACCTCGAACCGTAATTTCGTCGGTCGGCAGGGACCGGGCGCGCGCACCCATCTGGTATCACCCGCAATGGCCGCAGCCGCTGCCGTGACCGGTAGGTTGACTGACGTTCGGGACTTGTCGCCGTGAAAGGCAGCTGTCTATGCGGGGCAGTCGTCATAAATCTGCCAACACGCCCTACCTCGGTCACATTTTGCGATTGCAACCTCTGCCGCAAGTCGGGGGCGGTCTGGAGCTATTTCGCTCGGGGTACGATCACCGTTTCCGGGGCAACAAAGAGATACTTGCGCCAAGACATGCCGAACCCGATTGTTGAAGTCCATTCATGTGCCGAATGCAGCGCAACCACGCATTGGGTTGCGACCGAAACCTCGGGCATCGATCGCATGGGGGCTAATATGCGCCTATTCGATCCCACGGAGACCGAGGGGATAGAGGCACGGTTCATGGATGGTGTGGGTTGGGACGGAGTGTCCGAAACGACTGAAAAACGGCCTCGCGGGACAATCGGCGTCGATGTGTTGATTGCCTGATTGCGAGGAAACGTGAGTCCGAACTTGAAACGCCGCTTATAGCGGCCCATTGGAATGACATGACCAAGGACAAGAAATCCAAAGCCGCAATCGGCGCTGCCGCGACCATCGGCTCCGCCGCCATTGCCGCAGCACTCCTCTATGCCGGCAAGCGCTGGAAAGAGAAGTCAGGCGAAAAGGCCAAGACCAACACGGTTCCTTCGGGCGAACCGCCCGAAACAGACTGAGGCCTCTAGGTATGGACGCTGTGTCGCAGGTGATCGGGCGCGCCATCCCTTTTGGCGCGAAGAATGTCGACACCGACATCATCATTCCTGCGAAATGGCTCAAGACGATCACCCGCGAGGGGCTTGGCAAGGGCGCGTTCGAGAGCATCCGCGCGCAAGCCGGTAATGTCTTCGACGATCTCGCCTTCAGAGGCTCGCCCATCCTTATCGCGGGCGACAATTTCGGCTGCGGATCGAGCCGCGAACACGCCGCTTGGGCCTTGCTCGACATGGGCATCCGCGCGGTTATCGCGCCCAGCTATTCGGACATATTTTCGGGCAATGCGGTCAAGAACGGCATCCTTCCCGTTGTCCTGCCGCAAGATGCAGTCGACCGTCTGATGGAAGTCGCCCGCGACGGCCACGAAATCACCGTCGACCTTGAAACGCAGACGGTGACCACGCCTTTCCAGGACCGTTTCACCTTCGAGATCGATCCCTTCCGCAAGCACTGCCTGCTGAACGGGCTGGACGAGGTCGCGCTGACGCTTGAGCGGCAGGCCGCGATCGGAGAATTCGAAAACCGCCGTGCGGTGGCGCATGGCTGGATTTCCAAAGGTACGAAAATCTAAGGGAGAAACCGAGATGAAAGCACTCCGCAGCCATGCAGTCGGAGGCCCCGAGACGCTGACCCTCGACGAGGTCGAGACACCCACGCCCGGCAAGGGCGAAGTGCTGGTCGCGGTGAAGGCCTGCGCGATCAACTATCCCGACACGCTCATCATCCGCGATCTCTACCAGTTCAAGCCCGAGCGCCCCTTTGCACCGGGCGGCGAGCTTGCAGGCGTGATCGAGGCGGTCGGCGAAGGGGTCGAAGGCTACAAGGTCGGCGACCGGGTGATGGCGGGGATCGGCAATGGCGGCCTGGCCGAAAAGGTCATCGTACCAGCGGGCCGCATGTTCCCCATCCCCGATGGCGTGCCGTTCGAAAAGGCGGCTTCGCTGCTGATGACCTATGGCACGACGATCCACGGACTGAAGGATCGCGGACACATCAAGGAAGGCGACACGGTGCTGGTACTCGGCGCGGCGGGCGGTGTGGGCCTGTCTGCGGTCGAACTCGCCAAGGCGTTCGGTGCGCGGGTCGTTGCTGCCGTTTCTAGCGAGGCCAAGGGCGAGGTCGCAAAGAAAGCGGGCGCGGACGAGGTCGTCATCTATCCTAAGGAGGAGATGGACAAGGCGGCATCCAAGGAACTCGCCAATGCGTTCAAAGCCGCGTGCGGTCCGGGCGGCGCGAACATCGTTTACGATATCGTCGGCGGCCAGTATTCCGAGCCTGCGCTGCGCTCGATCGCGTGGGAGGGCCGCTTCCTCGTTGTTGGCTTCCCTGCCGGGATCGCGAAGATGCCGCTAAACCTCACGCTCCTGAAGAGCTGCGACATCTGCGGCGTATTCTGGGGCGCATTCACGGCACGCGAACCGGTCAAGTTCCGTCAGCAGGTCGAGGAGCTGTTCGACCTCATGAAAGCCGGCAAGATCGACCCGCTGGTTTCCGAAACCTTCCCGCTCGAACGTGCGGGAGAGGCTATTGCCAAGCTCGAAAACCGCGAGGCCGTCGGCAAGCTTGTCGTGACAATGGACTGATTCACCGCAGGGGCGGCTTGTCGGTCGCCCCGCCCACGCCTATCTCAGTGACAGATATTTCGGAAGGGACACCAATGACAGATTTCAGGGATCGCGAACGCGCTGAGGAAGCGAAATTCGCGTTCGACGAAGAAAACGCTTTCAAGATCGCGGCGCGCCGCAACCGGCTACTCGGCGAATGGGCCGCGGGTCTCATGAACCTCACCGAGGAAGAGACCGACGCCTACAAGAAAGCGGTCGTCCAGGCGGACTTTGAAGAGGCAGGCGACGAGGATGTGATCCGCAAGTTGCTCGGCGACCTGACGGCTGCGGACTGCGATGTCAGTGAAGCCGACATCCGCGCCAAGCTCGAGGAAATGACCATCGAGGCCAAACGCCAGCTGCTGAGCGAGAACTGATCCCGTGCCGATGAGTGGCTCTGCCATTGAGGCCGCGATCGTCGCGGCCCTCCCCGGCGCGACCGTGGAACTCACTGACCTCGCCGGTGACGACGATCACTGGGCGGTGAAGGTCATCGCGCCGCAATTCGCGGGCAAGAGCCGCGTCCAGCAACACAAGATGGTCTACGAAGCGCTCGGCGGGCGGATGGGCGGCGAGCTGCACGCCTTGCAAGTCTCCACCGTGGTTCCCACGTAGCCCCTGACAGACAAAACAACCGAAGGCCGCAACGTCATGGCTGACATCAAAGAACGCATTTCCACCCTCGTCGGCGACAACGACGTCGTCTTGTTCATGAAGGGCACGCCACTCTTCCCGCAATGCGGATTTTCGAGCCGCGCTGTCGCGATCCTCGATCATTGCGGGGTCCAGTACGAAAGCGTCGATGTGCTGCAGGACATGGAAATCCGCCAGGGCATCAAAGCCTATTCCGACTGGCCGACCATCCCCCAGCTTTACGTGAAGGGTGAATTCGTCGGCGGCAGCGACATCATGATGGAGATGTTCGAAGCCGGCGAACTTCAGGAAATGCTCGACAAGAACGGCGTCGCAAAAGCGTCTTGATTTTAGCAGCGCCTCCGCGCTGCGATTTCCTCGCACATTCGACCTGAAGGTCGCATCGCTGCGGACCGCCGGTCGGCCTTGCGGACCTTGGCAGGTCCCGATTTCTGCCAAAGCCCAGCCAGAGCTGCATTCAAAAAGAAACCGCCCTGCTGACCAAGGCAGGGCGGTTCTTTTTCTAACGGGGAGGTTGGGCCCAGAGACCATAAAGGCCTAACCTCGTTTTGAAGACCACTAGGGCTGACTTGCAGTATGCATGGGCCGTGCCAAAACCCTGAAAACAAGGAATTTTGCGGGCTGCGATGGTGAAGTTGGGGTTAACGCTTTCCGGCCTGTAAAGTAATTCGACAGAGCTCGCCTTCCCCCTTCCTCTTGGCAAGCGCGCAGCAAAAGGCCATCACTGCGCCTATGTCCGATACGTCAGGCCCCGAGGGGATTCCCGCAGCAACCATCGTCATATTCCGCAACAATCCGGCAGGTGGCCCTCCCGAGGTGCTCATGACCGTGCGCTCGCGCAACATGGTGTTTGCGGGCGGGATGGCGGTCTTCCCTGGCGGTCGTGTCGATCCCGCCGACTTCGCTCTTGGCGAAATTGTAGCAGGCGATGCAGGCTTGACCGCCGACGAAGCAGGCCACCAGATCGCCGCAATCCGGGAGACCCTTGAGGAAACTGGGCTCGCGCTCGGATTGGTCGGAGAAATCACCGCACAAAGCGCGGCAGAGGCGCGCGCGATGCTGGAAGAAAAGGGCGAACTCGCACCGGTGCTCGAAGCCTTTGGCTGGAGCCTCGACTTCGACCAGATTGTCCCCTTCGCCCGCTGGTTTCCAAAGAATGAAAATATCCCGCGTGTCTACGATACTCGCTTCTACCTCGCGAACCTGGGCACCGGTGCGGTCGATATCGAGGTCGATGCGACTGAGAACACGCACCTGTTCTGGACCACCGCGCAAGATGCGCTCGACAAGGCGGAACGGGGCGAGATCAAACTGATCTTCCCCACAAGACGAAATCTCGAACGGCTGGCGCTGTTCAGCTCATTCGAAGAAGCCCGCGCGCAGGCAGAGGCTATACCCGTCAAGACGATCGTTCCGAAAGTCGACGCGACCAGCGGAAAACCGATGCTGACAATCCTCGAAGATGCAGGTTATCCTGTCACCTCGGAATTGCTCGAAACAGTCGCTCGAGGATGATAAACTGACCGTTACTTTGCCAGCTCGCAGAATAGATCAACGCCGAGCCATCCGTCTGCGGTTTTCGCGGAAATTGGCGACACGGTAGCCGCGCTCACGCATCTCCTTGCGATAGTCGTGTTTCGCATCGGCGATCTCGCGATGGTATTCTTCCCAGGCATCCCGCACGTCTTCTTCATCGGTCGCGCGCCGCAGATCGCTATCGAGTTCGCGCTCGGCCTCGCTGATGTCGGTCTTGTAATCGAGCCACCACGAATTGCTGTCGTTGTTCGGTGAAATCTTCAGGCCGCGGTCGCGCTCGACAATAATCGGATGCGCGCTCGCGGCGACCGGCGCCGCAAGAGCTGCAATGGCAAGGGTAATCGAGGTGTTGAGCTTCATGTGCTGCCTCCTTCGACAATCGAGGGAGGCAACGCTGATCGTCCGAACATGAATGGTGCCGGACTCATCCCAGCTACGGCCCATGTCAGCAAACAAGCCGTGCCAGAGATAAGATGAAGTGTTGGCGCGCCCGGCAGGACTCGAACCTGCTGCCTCAAGATTAGAAGTCTCGCGCTCTATCCAGATGAGCTACGGGCGCGCACCGTTCACCAGCGATCGGGTGCGCGCCCCCAATAGCGCGCTTTGCCGGTCATTCAAATCGCGCTAGGGCGCGCCTCTATGGAAAAGCCCGATCCCGCTGCCGCTTTCGATACCGATCCCGATGACGGCATCGAGGCGACCAGCCACGCGCCGGAGAGATTCCGTTACTACGATTTCGTAATGGCGGCCTTTGTCGCGATCCTGTTGCTGTCCAATATCATCGGCGCGGCCAAGCTCACCTTTGTCGAGATAAGTTGGTGGCCGGACGGGTGGTGGCCGGCCGAGGACGGAATCTTCATCTACGGCGCGGGAATCCTGTTCTTCCCGCTCGGTTACGTCATCGGCGATGTCTTGACCGAGGTTTATGGCTTTGCCCGCGCGCGCCGGGTGATCTGGACTGGCTTTGCAGCGATGATCTTCCTCGCCTTCATGAGCTATGTCGTGGTGGGACTGCCCGCCTTCGACCACTGGACCTGTGCGGCATCCGATACGCTGGAGCTGAAGGGCGCACCGGCGAGCGTGCCGGGCCCTGTCTGCCAGCAGACATACGAGAGCGTTTTCGGCAGCACGTGGCGCATCGTCATCGCCTCGATCACCGCATTCTGGGCGGGCGAGTTCGTCAATTCCTATGTCATGGCGAAGATGAAGGTGTGGACGCGGGGCAAGGCGCTGTGGACCCGAACGATCGGATCGACCGTGGTGGGGCAAGGCGTCGACAGCCTGATCTTCTACCCCATCGCGTTTTACGGGATCTGGTCCACCGAGGCGGTAATCACCGTGATGGTCACCAACTGGCTGCTCAAGGTTTTGTGGGAGGCGCTACTAACGCCCGTGACCTATGCCGTCGTAGGGTGGCTCAAAAAGGCCGAAGGGGTCGACATATTCGACCTCGACACCGATTTCTCGCCCTTCTCCTCGCGCGAGCATCGGAGCGAGGGTTGACCCTATTTGGCGGGGACGCCTTCGATCATTTCCGGTTCGGTGTGCAGTTTGCCATTGGCGACCGTCTCGACCGTCCAGTCCATCCCGAGCCTGTCGGCCAGAAGCCGGATGTCCTTCTCGGTCGGGATGCCGAATAGCGCCTCGTGGCTCTCCTCGAGCCGCAGGACCAGCGTGCCCTCGCGCACGATCAGGCGGCTGACCTGCAGCGACCGGCGGGACTTGGCACCGAGCCGCCGCGCGAGCCGCACCGCCAGCCCCCAGCAGATCGCTTCTTCGAGCGCCTCGGCATCGGCAAGCTCGGTCACGCTTTCGGGCAAGTCGAGGTGATTGCCGTTTGCCGCGATCGCCGCCGCAAGCATCGCCCGCTCGCGGTCGGTGATCGCGATCCAACGCTTGTGCAGCGCCCAGGCCACGGCCTGGGGGTGGCGGATATTCGGCTCGATCTGCATCGAGGCGAGCGCCAGCATCGTCGCTGCCAGCCGCAGCCTTTCGTCCCCGTGCTTGCGCGGCGGCGCGGCGTCCACCGTCCATCCCGCGATCCGCGCGGCCAGCGTCGGGGGCGCGCCGCGCTGGCTCGCAAACACCCCGATTCCGGCAAGCAGCGGATCCTGCGCCTTCATGTGCGGCGACAGCCGGTCGTAGAGCAGACCTTCGCGCAGCCCCCAGGACGAACAGACAAGACCGCTCGGCGCAATATGCGAAACAAGTGCCTGCAGCAGCACCGCGGCATCGGGCATTTTCTCCGCCCGCATCGCCGATATTCGGTCGCGCCCCTGCAGGCTTTCGGGCGTTTCTGCCGCGAGGGCTTTGGCAAGCTTGATGCCGCGGTCGGCGCCGATCGCCAGACCGTGCGGATCGGACAAGGGGTGGCCCGCTTCCTGCATCGCGTAGACCGCCATGGAGCGCCATGTTCCGCCGACGAGATAGAGCGGCCTGCCCTTGCCAAGCCCCTCGCGGAATTCGCCTGCTCCCTTGCCAAGCGCCTTTTCGAGCGCCTTGCGCATCGCCTTGCGGCCCGATGCAGCCTCGCGAAATTCCGGCAGGCGCAGGGTGCCAAGGGGGAGCGAGATCGCCCTGCCCGGCTCTCCGTCCTCGATCTCGACCAGTTCGAGGCTCCCTCCACCCAGATCGGCAACCACGCCGCTCGCACCGGGAAATGCCCCTGCCACGCCCCGCGCGCTGAGACAGGCCTCCTCCTCGCCTGAAAGCACGCGCGGATCGAGGCCGATCGCGCGCAGGTTTTCGACGAATTCGGGTCCGTTGTTCGCATCGCGCACGGCGGCGGTCGCCACCGTTTCTATATCGTCCACCCCGAGATCGTCGAGCAGCAGCGCAAACCGTTTGAGCCCGCGCTTGGCAAGCTCGACCGCCTCTCCCGCAAGCGTCCCGGTGGTCGCGATGTCCCGCCCGAGCCTCGCGGTCACTTTCTCGTTGAGCAGGGTCGTGGGCGCCCGCATCGATCCGCCATAGACAACGAGGCGGACCGTGTTCGAACCTATATCGATGATCGCGCGTTCGGGAACATTGCCGGAAAAGGCCCCGTCGCGGTCCGCACGCCGCTTCGCGTAGCTCATCAGCCGCGCCCCTTGCGCAGCGAAAGCTTGGGAACCGCTCCCGCCTCCAGCGCGCCGCCACGGCCGGAAAGCGAGGGGTTGGTCATGAAATAACGATGGCAATTGAACGGCTTGCCCTCGCTCTCGACGCGTGAATAGGTGCCATCGGGATGCAGCCACCAGCTCTGCTCGGTGTCGAGCATATTGGCGAGCAAGACCTGCTGTAGAACCTGATCGTGGACCGTGCGATTGAGAATCGGGATCAGCGCCTCGACCCTGCGATCGAGATTGCGGCCCATCAGGTCAGCCGATGAAATATAGAGCGCCGCCTTGGGCCCGGGCATGGGGTGGCCGTTGGCAAAGGCATAGATGCGGCTGTGTTCGAGGAAGCGGCCGATGATCGACTTGACCCTGATATTCTCGCTGAGGCCCGGAACGCCCGGACGCAGGCAGCAAATGCCGCGCACCACCAGCTCGACCTGCACACCCGCCTCGCTCGCGGTGTAGAGCTTGTCGATCATGCGCGGATCGGTGATCTGGTTGCACTTGATCCAGATCGCTGCAGGCTTGCCTTTCTTCGCATTGGCAATCTCGGCATCGATCCGCCGTTCGAGTTCCTCGCGCAGGTTGAGCGGTGCGATGGCGATCAGTTCGAGCTCGTCCGGTTCGACATAGCCCGTGACGAAATTGAACATCTTGGCCGCATCGCGCCCGAGCTTCGGATCGGCGGTGAAGAAGGAGAGATCAGTGTAAATCTTGGCCGTGACGGGGTGATAATTGCCGGTGCCGAAATGGCAGTAGGTGCGAAACCCGTCATCCTCACGCCGCACCACCATGGCGACCTTGGCGTGGGTCTTCCAGTCGGTGAAGCCGTAGATGACCTGCACTCCGGCGCGCTCCAGCTTGGTCGCCCAGGTGAGGTTCTGCTCCTCGTCGAAACGCGCCTTCAGCTCGACCACGGCGGTCACCGATTTGCCTCGCTCGGCCGCCTCGATCAGCGCGTTGATGACGGCCGATTGCGAGCCTGCGCGATAAAGAGTCTGCTTGATCGCGACCACATCGGGATCCTCGGCCGCCTGGCGGATGAAGTCGACCACCACCTCGAAACTTTCGTATGGGTGGTGGATGATGATGTCCTTTTCGCGGATCGCGGCAAAGGCATCGCCGTCATGCTCGCGAATGCGCTCGGGGTAACGGGGCGAATAGGCATCGAACTTGAGATCGGGCCGGTCTTCCTCGACGATCTCGGCCAGCCCGTCGATCCCGATTATCCCGTCGGTCTTGATCACTGCGGCCTCGTGCACGCCGAGCTGTTCAAGCAGGATCGCTTCGGCCCTGGGGTCGAAATCCTCCTCCAGCTCGAGCTGGATCACCTGCCCGCGCCGCCGACGCTGAATCGCACTGCGGAAGGTACGAACGAGATCCTCGGCTTCCTCCTCGATCTCGATATCGCTGTCGCGCAGCACCCGAAACACCCCGTCGCCTTCGATCGTGAAACCGGGAAACAGCTTCTTCGCATAACGCTGGATCAGGCTCGCGATAGAGATATAGATCGTCTCGCCGCTGCTCACCCGGTCATCGGGGACGCGAACGAAACGCGGCAGCGCGCTCGGAATCAGCACCATTTCCATGATCTGCTCCCCGTCGACATCGCGCGTCAGCGTGAAGAGTATGCCCATCCCCTCGTTTTGGACGAAAGGGAACGGATGCGCCGGATCGAGCGCCTGCGGGGTGATAACCGGCAGGATTTCCTCGAGGAAGAACGACTTGAGCCATTTGTGCGCCGCCTTCTCGATCCGGTGGACGTCGGCGACATTGATACCCGCCCCGGCCAGCCGGCCATGAAGGTCGCGCCAGATCTCCTGCTGGCGTGCGGAAATTGCCGCAATGCGCTCGCGGATCGCGGCGAGCTGCTGACTCGGCGTGCGTCCGTCGATCGATGGCTTGGCGATCCCGCGCTGGACCTGCCCGACCAGCCCGGCGACGCGGATCATCATGAATTCATCGAGATTGCTTCCCGAAATCGAAAGGAACCGCAGCCTTTCAAGCAGCGGGTAACGCTCGTTGCAGGCTTCGGCGAGCACCCGTTCGTTGAAAGAAAGCCAGGAAAGCTCGCGGTTGAAATAGAGATCTTCGGGCTTGAACCGCGCGGCGAAGGGCGAGTGCGAGCCGTCGGGTACCCCCCGCATCCCCTCGCCCTTGATCGCCATGTCGTTCATCGCCGTGCCTGCTCCACCTGAAGCCGAAAACCTGCGCGCCGCTGCGAATAAAAGGCAGGCCGGCGCACCCCCCGCATGTAGTTCACAAGCGCGCGCTTGTCACACGCCTGCCCCGTTCTCACACGAGCGAGCGGCTATCCGCAATCTGGGTGATGCCACGCTTGCCGTTCGCATCGCGGCCAAGCTGCACGATCACGTCGATCACGCTTGCCGAATAGGCGATGGTGTCCGCGCGCGAGAGGCCGATACCCGTCTGCATGACCATCAGCGACAATTGCTCTAGCGCGCCGCGCAGCGAGTTTGCGTGGATCGTGGAGAAACTGCCGGGATGGCCGGTGTTGATCGCGCGCAGGAAGCTGACGCTTTCCGCACCGCGCAGCTCGCCCAGCACAATCCGGTCGGGACGCAGGCGCAGCGCAGCCTGGAGCAGCTCGTTCGCCGTAACCTTGGCCTCGCCCAGCTCGCCCTTGACCGCGACGAGGCCGACCGAGTTTTCGCCGGGGAATTTCAGCTCGGGCGTGTCCTCGACCATCACCACGCGCTCCTCGCGCGGGATTTCGCCGAGCATGGCGTTGAGAAAGGTCGTCTTGCCGGTGCTGGTGCCTCCGGAAATCAGGATGGTGCGACGATGGCGGATCGCCTCGCGCAGATAGGCGATCGGCTCCATCTGCGGATCGGGCATTGCCACATCGACTTCGCCCGTCAGCGGCCCGCTGTCATATGCGTCGAGCGGCAGGTCGAGCCGGCGGTGGCGACGGATCGCCATGACCCAGTGCCTGCGGCTTGCGGGCGGTCCGCAAAACTGGATACGCGCACCGTCGGGCAAAGTCGCGCCCAGCAGCGGGTGCTCGCGGTTGATCCCCTGGTGCGAGACGCGCGCCACCTGCTCGGCGAGCCGTTGCACCAGCCGGTCGTCGATGCCGGGCGTCTCGATCCGTTTCATGCCCGGGTCGGATGCATCCTCGATCCACACCTCGCCCGGCCGATTGACCATGATCTCGGTCACGGTGTCGCGATCGAGCCAGCGTTTGAACGGTTCGAGATAGGCGTCGAGATAGACGCTTCGCTCACCCAGTTGCGTCAGGCTGTCGGCCTGTGGCTCCTCCCCTGTGGAAGAGGCAAGCGGGTGGATGTCGGCGCTCATCGCAGTTCTATTTCACCGTGCTGAAATCGAGATCGCGCGCGGCAAACACACGGATCGGCTCGCCCATGCGCACACGGATGGTCGGGCCGATCTGCCCGTCCTGCTGGAGCGCTGTGGAGGCCGCGCTCGATCCGCCGCCGACGATCAGCGAGGTGCCGCCGCTCGCTATCGCGCCAAGGCCATCGACGAGCGAAAGCAGCAATGCCGAGCCGAAACGCTGGAAGAACTTGCTGTCGACATCGCCGGCAAGTCCCGTCGTGCCGTCGAAACCGACCGCGGGAGAGGCAATGTTGACCGATGCACCGTCGGGCCGGATCAGGCGGGTCCAGATCACATAGGCGCGCTTCTGCCCGTTCTGCACGCCCGACTGGTACTGGCCGATCAGGCGCGAGGAACGCGGGATCAGCACGCGCTTGCCATCGAAGCTGCGCACGTCTTGGCTCACCACCGCGCGGACATAGCCGGGCACATCGGTGTTGATCGCAGTCTCGAGAATCGCAGGGATCAGCGTGCCTTGCGTGACCGTCGTCGACGGATTGGTCATCGCGCTCGCCTGGGCGGGTGCACCGCCTACTCCTCCAATGCGGCTGGCAAAGGCTGCCGCTGCATTTTCGGCACCGGTCCCGCCGGGAGCCGCACCGGGCGCAGCCGAAACCGCCTGGGGCACCTCGGCAAGCCGGCCGGACTGCGAGGCCGCACTCGCGTCATAGACCATGGTCGGGCTGGCATAGGGATTGGTGGCAGGTCCAACGCTGGGATTGTTGGCGAGGATCGGCGCGGGTGCGGGATCGGGGCGCGGCGTCACTTCCTGTGGTGGCGCAACCGGCGCAGGCTGTGCTGGAGCGGCTGCCTGCGGGGGCGGCGGCACGTTCGGATTGCCGACACTTTGTGGAGGCGGCGTCTGCTGGGCGGCGTTCATCGCCCAGAAGGTAACTGCGCCGAGCAGGCCGACGATAGCAACGCCAGCGGCGAGGCCTAGCCCCTCGGACTTTGCCTTGCGGTCGACAACAGCAGGAAAACCGTTGCGACTCGCCAGATCGATGATCTCGGCGGTTTCGTGTTCACGCGGGTCGCCCTCTGGCGGGTTCTCGCGGGCGCCCTTTTTGGGCGGAAGACGCATTGCCAGGCGCATCATTTCATCTCCGGATTAGAGGCCATCACGATCCCCGTTTACGCATTTTAGAAGCACGCGCGCTGCGGGCATTGTCCGCTTTTAGGCCGATGTTCGTAAGAGTCGCGGTGTCATCTCCCGATCTCAGAATAATCCGCTCGGGGACGATATCGAGCACCACGGTGTCGCCGCGCACGGTGAAGTTTACCGGACCTTCGTCACCTTCATAATTGGTGACGAGGATGGCGGGCACAGGAGTGTCTTCTGGCCATGTTAGAAACACGAGTTCGCCATTGTCGTAGATCTGGCTCGGTATGAGCGCCTTGTCGCCTTCGCTTTTCCAGGCAAAATTGAGTTCGGCCGGATCGACCACTGCCAGCGGATCGGTCGCCGCTGCGATCTCTGTGGGATTGGCGGCCTCGCGCGCAGCTTCGGCCTCAGCAGCCAGCCGCGCCTCTTCCTCCGCCGCTTCGGCCTTGGGATAGCGGAATTGGAGAACGTATAGCGGCCTGTTGCGTGGGCTTGCCACCAGATCGAACAGGTATGTGCGCTTGTCGGTCACCACGGTCAGATTGGTGACCGCATTGGGTTTCAGGGGCTTCACGAACAACAGTGACTGCGCCTTGTTCGGCTGGACCTGCCACGAAGTGCTGTCGCCAATCGCGACATTTTCAATCTTTTCGTCCTCGCGAAACTTGATCGTCGTCTGGACCTTCACCTTGCCATTGATGCGGAAGACCTCGGTTTCGTCATAAACGCGAGTCTGCAGGCGTTCGTCCTGTGCGTTTGCAGGCACGGCGAGCGCCAGCGCTGCGGCCGCGAGGATGGGGAGCCGAAGCTGTTCGGCGCGGATCATTTCGAAATCTCCGATTTGCGCGGCGAAGGGCCTTTGCCCACACCGCGGAAGCGGTTGCCAATCCCGCGCGTGCGCGATCCGGCAGGGTTAAGCGGGGCAGCCTGACCGCTGCCTGAGGAGGTGGCAAAAACCTTGGTCGTGCGGATTGACGTGCTACCCGAACCGCCAGCATCGTTGGCGGCGACGACTGTCGGAGACGGCGTGACTTCGATGCGACGCTGTCCCTGAGCAGTGGTTGCTGGAACGATCTGCGCGGTGCGCGGCATTGTCGCGGCTGGAGCGGCAGCGGGCGGCGTACGCGCCGAGTCATACGCGGAGACTTCGTCCTTCGAAGGTGCGAAGCCGAACACCCTCCACTTGCCGACCATGACGACCGATACGATCAGTGCCATTGTCATTAGCGCGCAGTGGACGAAGCCTACCATGAAGAATGCCATCGCCGCCTGCTGGTCGATCTGTCCCGGCACCGCGACGAGGGAGGAGAGGATCGGCACCGCGATCTCGAGCATGATCGATCCCCCCAGCACCGCGAAAAGCGGCGCGATAGCAAGCATCGTCACGCCCTTCAGCCAGCCGGTGAAGAGCCCGCGCGTGCCGTTGAACAGCGCAAGCACGACGAAGATCGGTCCGACCGCGAGCAGGAGCGCGAGGCCAATCCGAGCCGTGACAAGCAATCCGACTGTGCCGAGCAGGAGCATCATCGCGCCCGCCCACATCATCCCCTCGGGCGAGAACAGGCTGATATCGGTCGCATCGCCGCTCGCCTGCTGGACCGCGACGAACACCACGTCGAGCTTCTGCGCGAATACGGCCGTAGCCGAGCCGTTCGTGCCGGTGAGGATCGAGGCGATCTCGTCCGGCCCGCCGACAAAGACGTTGTAGAACACGGTCGAAAAGGCGGCAAAGCTGGTCGCGAAGGTGAGCACCAGCCCCACCGTCATGATGCGCGGCACAAGGTTGCGCACCGACAGGTTCGAGCGACCGAGCATCAGGCTGAAGCCGAAGAACGCGACGTAAAGCACCAGCAGCAAGGTCAGGACGAAAGCCATTTCGCCCTCGGTGCCGAACAGTCTTCCAAACGCCTGCTCGCTGACCTGGCCGGCGATGCAATCGACCGCGGTCAGCGCTGCGGCGACGCCGGTGCCCATGTCCTGGGCGACAAGATCGCAGCTCGTCGTCATTCGGCCGCCTGCCAGACAGGAATGCCGTTCTCGTCGACCTCCGCCGGGCCATCGGGCCATGCGTGACCGGTGAGCGCAGGATACCACTGGGCCGGATCGTCACCCACCGCCTCGCGCAGCAGGTCGAGCCTGCGCACCGAGGCCTCTCGGCCCGAAAGGACGGTGAGCACTTCGGGCGCGCCCGACAAATCGAGCCGCACGACCACGCTCGCATCGGGCTGGCGCACGAGGAAGCAGCGGCTGTGTGCAGGCAGGCTGCGGATCAGCGCCAGCTCGTGATCGGTCAGACCGAAGCCTTCGCAATAATCTTCGGGGCGCGCGCGGCTGTTGGGCATGAAGATCATCGTCGCCGTTTGCTCGACCAGCGCGGTCGAGATGCGGCTTTCGAGCGCGTCCCTCGCGCTTTGCGTGGCGAACCCGACCAGCGCGTTGCGCTTACGCAGGGTCTTGAGCCAATCGCGGATACGCGCGGCGAAAACCTCGTCGTCGAGCGCCTTCCAGCCTTCGTCGATCAGAATCATGGTCGGCTGCCCGTCGAGCCGCTCGTCGATCCGGTGGAAGAGATACATCATCACCGGCGTGCGCAGGCGCGGGTTTTCGAGCAACTGAGTCATGTCGAAGCCGAGGACGCGGCGGTCGAGATCGAGCAGGTCGCGCTCATTGTCGAACAGCCAGGCGTGCTCGCCTCCGTCATCGCCATTGCCGCCGATCCATGCGCCCAGCCGGTCGGCAAGGTCGCCCGGTTCGGGACGGCGCGCGCCTGCGAGCAATTCTTTGAAATGCCGCAGGCGCCTGAGGCTCGCATCGTTCTGGTAGGCGGCATCGACCGCCGCGGCGATGGTCGCGAATTCTTCCGGCCCGTCCGCCTTGAGCAGCACGCCGAGCCAATCGCGCAGAAACGCCTTGTTGGATGGTGTATCGGGCAGCGAAAGCGGGTTGAACCCGGTCGGTTCGCCCGGATCGATCCGGTCATAGCGCCCGCCGATCCCGCGAATGAACAGCTCCGCGCCGCGATCCTTGTCGAACAGGATGGTGCGAGGGCTGAATTTCTGCGCCTGTGCGGCGAGGAAATTCATCACCACGGTCTTGCCCGAACCCGACGGCCCGATGACCGAGAAATTGCCGAGATCGCCGTGGTGGAAATTGAAGAAGAACGGGGTCGCGCTGGTCGTCTCCAGCAGTGTCACCGCGTCGCCCCAATGGTTTCCGCTCGCTTGGCCCAATGCGAAGCCGTGGAAGCTGCCGAAGCCCGCCATATTGGCCGAGGAAATGAGCGCGCGGCGCACGATATATTCCTCATTGCCGGGAAATTGCGCCCAGAAGGCCGGTTCGAGATTGGTGTCCTCCCGCACTGCGATTGCACCGGTATCGGCGAGCGCGGCAGCGCAAGCGGCGGTAGCATCGTCGAGCCGGTCGAGCGTTCGCTCGCGCACCATCACGGTGAGGTGATGGTCGCCGAAGCCGACGCCCCCGTTTCCGAGCGCATCGCGCGCCGCCATCATGTCGGCGCGTTCGGCGGCAGCCTCCTCGTCGACCGATCGCGACCGCCTGAGCGCAAGGTCGATCCGCTCGCGCGCGGTTGTCCGTTCATTGGGCGCGTAGCTTTCGGTGACGATCATCTCGTAGGGCAGCCTCAGCAACCCGTCGAGCAGGCCGGGCGATGTCGCCTCGGGATAGTCCTTGAGACCCAGGATCGAGGCGAATTCGGGTTCGCCCGAGCCGCGGATTTCCATTGCATCCAGGCCGAAGCTCACGCGGCGATAGGGCAACATATGGCCGATATCGGTTTCGTCATGCGGACGGCGCACGGGGCGCATTTCGCCGTTGTAGATCGCCGAGAGCAGTTCGAGCATTTCCGAATTGGTCCCGCCGGCCGTGCCGGTGTAATCGCCCAGCATCGTCGCGCCATAGGCCGACAGCGAAGCGACAAGGCCGGTCGCAGCCGCCTTGAGACTGCGGATATCCTTGGGATCGGCTTCGAGTTCTTCCTGCCCGCGACGCTGGAAGAATTTCGAGATGCGTTCGGGCAGGCCGGTCTTGCCGCGTGCGGGGCGGCGGATCAGCGTCACGAACTGGTCGTTGATGAACAGCGAGCCGCCCGCGAGGCGCTCCTTCCAGCGCGCGTCGATATGGCGCGACAGCGGATCGTCGAATTCGGCATCGAGTTCGACCTCGACCCGGCGACGAATAACGTGGTGGTAGAGCACGAAGCGCGCATCGAGTGTTGAGCGCAGCATCACCTCGCGCGTCGCCGCATGAGCGTTCAGCGCCTCGGAATCCTCGGTCTCGAACAGCAGGCCCGGCACCTGGATCGCGGTCATCACCGAGCCATCGCGCAGCATCACGGTGCTCTCGTCGAGCAGCCGCGCATAGGGCAGGCGATCGCCGGCGCGCGCTTCTTTCGCGCTCCATGCCGCTGCTCCGATCCATTTTACCATCGTGTCGGGCCCTCCTTCGGGTGGCCTCGTATTTGTAGCGTGTCAGGGGGCGTAGCTGTTGCAACCCCAGCGTTTGTAGTTTGGCACGCGCGGGCACCGTGAGACCTTGGTGATCCAGAGGTCGAAAATGCGCGGCTCGCGCAGCGAAGCGAAATAACCGATCACGTGCATCACCAGCGGAACCGGCAGAATCCACCAGCTCTTCAGGATAAGGAACGCGATCGTGGTTACCATCAGGTTGATGATGAAGAAGTTCATCGTCACCCCGGCAAACATTTGCGGCCGGGTGAGTGCGCGGTGCACCGGATGGCGTGACAGATCGCTCATGCGCGCGCTCCTTTAGTCCGCCCTACCCTGCCGCAGCCTGAATGCCGGCGACAATCGTTGTCGCGCCGAACAGGATGAAGACACCGATGATGACGGTCGCGCCAAAGCGCCAGTTCATCCGGCCGGTCAGCATCATGAAGCCGATTGCGGCAACAGCCATAACGGCAACAGTTGTCGCAACCGTTCCAAGGAGCGTCCCCTGCAGCCACAAGAGCGCGTTGGTTATCGGTCCCGCCCCCTGCGGATCGGCACCCTGCGCAAGAGCGGCGCTTGGCATTGTCAGAAAAGCAAATAGTGCGGCAATCCGTGCCGGCACGCGAGTAAGCGAATTCATCAAGTTATCCATTTCCCTCAAAGCTCAAAAGGTCGATCTGTTAGCCACTTGGCCTATTGTCTTTCGGCACGCGAGTGGCTTGCAAGACGGCCCATAATGGCAGCAACATATTGCTTAGTCTCACGAATATTCGGGATGCCTCCTGCGCGTATGACGCGGCCAGGGCCGGCATTGTAGGCGGCGAGCGCCTTTTCAAGATCTCCATCGAAACGGTCGAGCTGCTCACGCAGATAACGCGCACCTCCTTCGAGGTTGGCATGGGGATCGTCCGGATCGACACCGAGATACTTCGCAGTAACCGGCATCAATTGCGCCAAACCGCGCGCTCCCGCAGGCGACACCGCGTTTTCGCGCCACCGGCTCTCTTGCCATACAACCGCCTCCAGTAAGCTCGGACTGAGGTCGAAACGCTGTGCGAGCTCGAGGATCTTGGGCATGTAGCGAGCGGGTACATGGCGTGCATGACTGGCCGGATCGGTCACAACCGCGCCAGGCAGGGTCCCCGAATTCATATCGACCGTCACGGGCTCGGTGATGGAGGTATCCTCTGCGAGAGGCGCAGCAAGGCCACCGGCGACCCAACGGGCGCCGCTGCCGTCGACTTCCATCACATCGGCTTGCGCCGCAATGGCGCAAACGGCGAATGATGCTGCGATTATTGTTTTGCCCGCGCGCGCGAGAATCACTTTGCGAACCCTCCGAGACCCTCTCTTGCTTACCCCAAATGACAGCAGGGTGACAATTTTGCCTATCAAAGGGTGTCGGATTGTTCTTGAGATCGGGTGAATCCACCCGAAAAGAGGGCGCGCCGAGTTAGCGCGCCCTCTCTATGGGCAGGATTTGTTCCTTAGATCAATCGCGTAGGGTAAGAGTTTCTTTGGGAACCGAGATTGGCCGAAACGCTCCGCGATCGAGCATTGAAAGCGCCTTGCGGGCGAGCTTGCGAGAATCTGTCGTACTGCCATCTGCCGTTTCTAGATCGGCTTTATCGTCGCTCGCCATGGCGGCCTTGAACAATGCGCGCGCTTTCTGGTCGTCGCCGCGATGCGCATAGGCTATCCCGAGATTGATCAGGACGGCTGGATCATCGGGGCGCAAATCAAGTTCCCGTTCGAGCGTCCGGATTGCCGCAGTATCCCTACCGGATGCGAGCGCTGCCGACGCCAGCTTTGCTTCGGGTTCGGCAAGCATTTGGGTAGACGCCGAATCACCCCCAACCGGACTTGATGTCGCGACCGCAATTGCCAATGCAATGAAGGGCATCACACACTCTCCTTTTCGATTGAAAGGATTGTGCAAAATGCTTCATCGAACTGCAACAAAAATGAAACATTGTCATTTTTACGCCATCTAGTCTCATAAACATCTGTTAATTCGAGGTAATATTACCCCTGACTTGCGAAGACTGATCATTTTCCCTTTGTCAGTTTTGTCGTACTTTTGTCGTACTAAAGTCATAATAAAACAAACGTGTGGATACTGAATTCAAACAGTAATCCTGCAAGAATTCTGTCATGCGCAAATCCTAGCGCCCCTCTCGCGAGCAAGTCGCGAAACTCGATTCTCGGTTTTTCTAGAGGGGACCGCTAGCAGTGAAGAATTTCCAACGTACACTCGTCCTTGGCGCCAGCATCGTCGCGCTCGCCGGCTGCGGCGCGGACGAAATCGTCTCGCCCGGCACAAGTGGTGACATCATCATCAACAATCCGGCGCCGTCGCCTACGCCGTCGCCCACGCCCACCGGAGGCGCGACCGTCACGCCGGCAGCAGGTTGTCCGACAATCAACTCGGCCGGCGGCCTTACCGATGCCGGGACGATAAGCGGTCCGACCGGCGAATATCGCGTCTGCACCCTGCCGGAGACTTTCAATGTCGACGACAACCTGCCGTTCGTAAACGGTCTGCTTTACCAGATCAGTGGCCGCGTGAATGTTGGCACGGACCAGGGGTTCAACAGCACCGGAACCGATGTGACGCTCAACGTCGAGCCGGGCGTTATCTTCTTTGCTCAGGCGGAGTCGTTCTTCGTCGTCAACCGCGGCAACACGATCGAAGCCAACGGCACTCCCACGATGCCGATCATCTGGACAAGTCGCGATAACGTACTTGGACTAAGCAACGACAATAGCCAGGCACAGTGGGGCGGTGTCGTACTGCTCGGCCGCGCGCCCGTATCGGATTGCTCGAACCTCGTATTCAACACCGCAGCGGCGCCGAATGCCAACCCGCAATGCGAACAGCAGCTCGAAGGCACCGTCGTCGCCACACCGTTCGGTGGCACGGACAGCGCCGACAGTTCCGGCTCGATGACTTACAACCAGATCCGCTATTCAGGTTTCGAGCTGCAGCAATCGAACGAACTCCAGTCGCTAACCACCGGCGGAACCGGCTCGGGCACGACGCTCGAGAACATCATGTCGTTCAACAGCTCGGACGACGGCGTCGAATTCTTCGGCGGATCGGTCAATGTGAAGAATCTCGCGGTGATTGGTGCCTCGGACGATTCTCTCGACGTCGACAGCGGCGCGCAGGCCAACGTGGAAACCGTCGTTGTCGTGCAGCGTACCGGCACGGGTGACAGCCTGATCGAGTTCGATAGCCCGGACGATCTCGCCGACGGTACTCCTGGCAACGCTCTCCCTCAGTCGACTCTGCAGGTGAACAACTTCACCTTCGTGCAGCGTTCGTCTTCCTCCTCGCAAGCCATTCGTGCCCGCGGCGGGCCAGCGCTCAGCCTTACCAACGGCATAATCGATGTTGATACGGCTGACGACGTCTGCATTCGTATCGACGAGCAGATCACATTGAATGCCATCATCGGCTTCGATTCGGTCGTGTGCGACGGAGTCAACCGTCCGGTTCGCGGGTCTTCGGGTGTTTCGGATGCCGAAGTGCAAGCGGTCGTCGATGCCGGGACCAACAACAATCTGATGTTCACCCTCTCGCTCACCAACACATTCGTGAACGGTGCGAACGAGAATGGTGTGACGCCGTTCGATGCAACCGCGCGCTCGTCATTCTTCAGCGCCTCGACGTTCATCGGGGCGGAGGATGACAACGTGGCCGATGTGTTCGGCGACTGGACCTGCAATTCCTCCATCATGGACTTCGGCAGCGCCACCGGCGCCTGCACTTCGCTGCCGGTCTACTGATCGCGCGCTTTTCTGGATCGGGGAGGCGCGGCGTCCGCTCGCGCCTCCCCGTCCGCACAAGAATCGGTTCTCAAGAGCCGGAAACCAATCGCTGAAATAGGGGTCTACCGCTTTATGTCGACCGGCACGCGTCTCGCAGGCTTGCTGCTCCTAACCACGTCGCTCACCTTCCCGGCTGCTGCCTTTGCGCAGTCGTCCGACCCGCAGGAGGTCGAAGAAACCGAGGACGGGCAGATCGAGGACGCGGAAACCGTCCAGGAAGAAGACACCGCCGAACAGCCGGAGATTTCGGTCCCGGGCGGCGGGATCATTGTTACCGGTAGACGCAATCGCAATCCGGAGCGGTCTTCGACACAGGTTCTGAACGTCCTTTCGGAAGCCGACATCGCGCGCACCGGCGAGGGTGATATCGCCGGCGCGCTGGGACGCGTGACCGGCCTTTCGGTCGTCGGCGACGGCCGCGTTTTCGTGCGCGGCCTCGGCGATCGCTACTCGCTTGCGTTGCTGAATGGCCTTCCGTTGCCGAGCCCCGAACCGCTGAGCCGCGTTGTCCCGCTCGACATTTTTCCGACCAATGTGGTCGCTTCCTCGCTCGTCCAGAAGACCTATTCGGCAAATTACCCCGGCGAGTTCGGCGGAGGTGTGATCAACCTCACGACCAAGGCCGTCCCAGTCGACGACTTCCTGACCATCAGCCTGTCAACAGGCGGCGATACCGAAACGACATTCGAGAACGGTCTGACCTACTTCGGCTCAGACTGGGATTCTTTCGGTTTCGACAATGGAAACCGCGACATTCCTTCCAATCTCCAGGCCTTTCTAGACAGCGGCGAGCGCATCGGCACGGTTCCGATCGAGGTGAGCGAAGGCATTGCCGGGCAACTGATGCCCCTCAACCTTGTTACGCTTCAGAAGGTACCGCAGCAGCGCGTCAACCTCTCCGGATCGCTCACCGGCGGCGCATCGTTCGAGCTCGGCGAGGACACCTATCTCGGTCTCATCGCGACCGCTTCAATCAAGAATTCGCTGCGCAACCGCACGGTAGTCAGCCAGGGCGGCAGTTCGGACCTTTCGGAACTGTTCCAGGATTTCCGCACGTTTATCACCGACGAGAGCATTCTCGTGAACGGCCTCATCGGCCTTGGTCTCGATATTGGTCCGCACACGATCCGCTGGACCAACCTATACATCCGCGACACGCTCAAGACCGCGCGACTTGAGGAAGGGACCGACATCCTGCCGGGCTTCAGCGGCTTCGATTTCCAGAACCAGCAGACTGCTTGGTTCGAGCGTCAGTTGATCGACACGCAGCTTGTCGCCGAGCTCGAATTCGGGCGGCTCGGCGTGGACCTGCGCGGCGGCTATGCCCGGACGGATCGCGAGGCTCCGTTCAACACCAATGTCAGCTACACGCGCACTAACATTCCAGGCGATCCCTACGGCGAGTTCTTCGTCGCCTATTTCAACCAACTGTCCGATGCCGGGATCACGACCGTCTCATTCGACGATCTCCGGGAAGAGCTGTGGTTCGGCGGGCTTGACCTCTCCTACGAGCTTTTCGACAGCTTCGAAGTGACCGTCGGCGGCGCCTATTCGGACACAACCCGCCGGTCTTCGAGCCGAGAGTTCCGGCCGTTCATCTCTGGCGACGTGCTGCCGGACGCGATTGTCCCGGCTCTCGGACTGCGTCGTCCGGGCGACATCATCAACGGCGCAACCCTCGCCGGATTCGATGTGACGTTGACCGAAGCGTCGCCTTTCCCGGTTTTCGACGCCGGGATCGAGATAAAGGCGGGCTATGGCCTGTTCCGATGGCTTGCGACCGACACGCTGACGCTGGAAGCGGGCGTCCGCTACGAGGAGGCAGAGCAGGTCGTCGCACTGGACCAGACAATCTTCAACACACCGATTGCCGGCGCGACGCCGACGAATCTCAACAACGACTATTTCCTGCCGGGCGGTACCATCACCTGGGAACCGGTCGACGATCTTCAGCTGCGCCTGTCCGCATCCCAGACGATCGCCCGCCCGCAATTTCGCGAACTGGTCGAACAGACATACTTCGATCCCGATTCAAACCGCCGTTTCCGCGGCAATCCGCTGCTGAACGATAGCGAACTGATCAATATTGAGGCGCGCGCCGAGTATTATCTTGGCGGTCCGAACCGTGTGAGCCTTGCCGGGTTCTTCAAGGAAATCGACAACCCGATCGAGAACACTCTGGTCTCCGCTTCGGGTCAGGTCCTCACCAGCTTTGCCAACGCGCCGAGCGCCAACCTGTATGGCGCAGAGCTCGATCTGGTCTACGGCTTCGATCTTTACAATCTCGGCGGATCGTTTTTCGAGACCAAGCAGCTGCTGTTCCTTGCAAACTACACCTACACACAGTCCGAAATCTCGGTTGGACCGGATGACATTTCGCCGACCACTTCGAACCCCAACCAGCTCTCCAGCCTCATTTTCGACGACGGCGCACCGTTGGTCGGGCAGTCGGACCATGTCGCGAACTTCTCGATCGGGATCGAGGACACGGAGAAGACCCAGCAGCTGACCGTGCTGGTCAATTATGCAAGCGAGCGCGTGACGCTGCGCGGCGGCGCGCTGCCCGACGTGGTCGAGGACCCGGGCGTGACCGTCGATATCGTCGCCCGCACGGACGTGGCGCTTGGCGGCGTCCCGCTCGAGCTGTCGTTCGAGGCACGCAACATCCTCGGCCGCGACAATTTCGAGTTCCAGCAGCTCGGCGACAACCGGATCGAGATCAACACCTACGAAGTCGGCACGAGCTTCTCGTTCGGAGTGAAAGCGGAATTCTGACCAACTGGCCCTCTCCAGTACCCTCGAGGCCGCTTCCTTCGGGGAGCGGCCTTTTTTTGCCGGTCAGTTCAGGTCGAAGACGTAGCCCATCGATCGAACTGTGCGCAGCGGGTTTCCTCCGCCTGCCGCCTTGATCGCGCGGCGCAAGCGGCCGATCCAAACATCGACCGTGCGCTCGTCGATTGGCGCGTCGCCTTTGCCCAGCCCTGCGATCAGGTCTTCGCGCGAAAGCACCTGGTTGGGGTTCTCCGCGAAGTATCGCAGCAGGCGGAACTCGTTGGGACGAAGCTGCACCGGCTTTTCGTTCCAGCGCGCCTGCAGCGCCGCAAGATCGATCACCAGATCGCCCGCCTCGATGCGTTGCGTCGCGCCGCGATCGACATTGTTCGATTGCACTGCGAGCACCCGGTCAAGCACTGCGGTACGATCGAGCGGGCCGATCATGTAATCATCCGCCCCTGCCTTCAGCGCACGGCGGCGGTCCTCGATATCGTCTTCCTCGAGCACCATGGTGATATGCGCTTCCCCGGTGCGCTCATCCGCGCGCAGTCGGCGACACATTTCGAGGCCCGCAAGATCATCCATCACCCAGTCGACAAAGATCCAGGTCGGGCCGTCGACGAGCCGCTTGGGGCCGTCCGCGCCGAGCCGGTCGAACACGAAGCGGCGTTCGTCGTGAACGAAATCCTCCAGCGTGTTTCCCAGTTCGTCGGTGAGGAAAATGTTGATCACGTCCATCAGCGCCCCGTCGGATTGCCAAACCGGAGTGACTCACGGCTGTGACGGGTTCGTGACGGGTTCCTGTCAATTCCAACACGGTTGTCACATTCAGCCTAATTCCTTCAGGAAATTACCGAAACCTTGTCCATGACCGGGGCGGGCATACCGATCCCGGTCAGTCGTTTCGGGCGATAGGGGTCTTCGATTGCGGCGAGTTCCTCGTCCGAAAGCTCGATGTCGAGTGCGGCAACCGCAGCGTCGATATGATGCGGCTTGGTCGCGCCGATGATCGGAGCCGTCACAGCACGCCGTGTGAAGTGCCAAGCGAGGCCAAGGCTGGCCATGGCATCGCCGCGCTTTTCGGCGAGGTCGGCCAGCGCCGTGATGATCGCATTATCGGCCTCGTCCTCCTGATAGAGCATCTTGCCGACGCCATCGGTCTCGCTACGCACCGTTTCCTCGCCGAGCGGCCTTGCAAGCTTGCCGCGCGCAAGCGGGCTCCACGGGATCACGCCTACACCCTCGTCCTCGCACAGTGGCAGCATCTCGCGCTCCTCCTCGCGATAAAGCAGGTTCAATTGGTTCTGCATCGAGATGAAGGGCGTCCACCCGTTCGCCCGCGCCGTTTCCTGCGCCTTCGCGAATTGCCACGCATACATCGACGATGCGCCGATATAGCGTGCCTTGCCCGCCTTCACGATGTCGTGCAGCGCCTCCATCGTTTCCTCGATCGGCGTCTCGTCGTCCCAGCGGTGGATCTGGTAGAGGTCGACGTAATCCATGCCGAGCCGCGAAAGGCTATCATCGACCGCCTGCATCAGGCTTTTGCGAGAATTTCCGCCCGCATTGGGAGCCTGTCGCCAGGGGAAATAGGCCTTGGTCGCGACCACGATCTCGTCGCGCCGCGCCATCTCTCCGAGCAGCTTGCCGGTGATTTCCTCCGAGGTGCCGCCCGAATAGACATTCGCGGTGTCGAAGAAATTGATCCCGCTCTCAAGCGCCTTCTTGAAGAACGGCCGGCTTTCCTCCTCGCCGAGCAGCCAGTCGCCATGCCAGCCCTTGGTCGTGTCGCCATAGCTCATGCAGCCGAGGCAGAGCCGCGAGACCATGAGGCCGGTATTGCCGAGGCGGGTGAATTTCATTTTGTGTCTCCGGGCTTGCGGATCATTTCCTACGAAACTGACAAAGTTGACAGGGTGTCAAGCGGCGTTTTCGCAATCAAGCCATTGTTTTGCATTGAATATTATCCGATTTACGAAGTTGACACTTCTCCAACTTGAAACGGCTCCTTGCTCGTTCATGGTGCAATCGAATTGGCACGAAAAGCCGCTTGTAGGAAAGCCGCTCCACCTTCAACTCAGCGTCAGCCCGCCATCGACCACAAGGGTCTGACCGATCATGTAGGCCGAAAGCGGCGAGGCAAGGAACAGCGCGGCGCCCGCCATGTCCTCGGGCGTGCCCATGCGACGAAGCGGGATCGAGCGTAGCGCGCCCTCGCGCCGTTCGGGGTGCTCGGTGGTGACGGTGGTGAGCTTGGTCGGGACGAGTCCCGGCGCGATGCCGTTCACGCGCACCCCGTCCCTCGCCCATGCTTCGCCCAGGGATTTTACGAGGCTCGCCGCCCCAGCCTTGGAGGCCCCGTAAGCGGGATTGCCAAGGGTCGATTTGAATGCGGCGACCGAGGAAACGACGATCATCGTGCCCGCGCGCTCCGCCAGTCCTGCGTGGAAGGCACGCGCGCAATCCATGACCGAATCGAGATTGACCTCGATCACCTCGTCCCAGCCCTCGCGCTCGAATTCCTTGCGGCCATAGCGCACCACGCCCTGGCTCTGGACCAGCACATCGACCGGGCCGATTTCTTTGGCCAACACGGCAGGGGCATCGCGGTCCCTTACATCGAGCCGGCGATAATCGAGCCCCGTGAAGTCGCTGTCTTCGGCTTCGAGATAATCGCCCGCATCGGGGCGCGTGCCGGTAACGATCACCTCGGCCCCGCGCGCGCGAAATCCCTGCGCGATCCCGTTGCCGATCCCTCCCGACCCGCCGATTACGAGGACACGCTTTCCGGTGAAGTCGAGTGGGTCGGTCATTGCCTGTTACTCCTCAGATCGAGCGGCTGACCACTTCCTTCATGATCTCGCTCGTGCCGCCGTAGATGCGCTGTACGCGTGCGTCGCGCCACAGCCGCGCGATGGCATATTCGTTCATATAGCCCGCGCCGCCATGCAGTTGGAGCGCGGCATCGACGCATTCCCATTGCATCTCTGTGTGCCACAGCTTGGCCGCGCTCGCTTCGTCGGTCGTGAGCTTGCCTTCGAGATGGCGCTTGATTGCCCAGTCGAGATGCGCCCAGCCGACTTGCAGCTTGGCCTTCAAATCGGCGAGCGTGAACTTGGTGTTCTGGAATTCGAAGACGGTGCGGCCGAAAGCCTTGCGATCCTTGGTGAAATTGACCGCTTCGTCGAAGGCGCGCTGTGCCCCGCCCTGCGCGGTGACGGCGATGGAAAGACGTTCCTGCGGCAGCTCTTCCATCAAGTGGATGAAGCCGCGCCCCTCGCCGCCGAGGATGTTGGTCTTGGGCACGCGCACGTCCTGGAAGAACAGCTCGGAAGTGTCGGCGGAATGCTGGCCGATCTTGTCGAGGTTGCGGCCCTTTTCGAAACCGGGCGTGCCGTCTTCGACCAGAACTAGGCTGGTGCCCTTCGCGCCTTGCGAGGGATCGGTCTTGGCGACGACGATCACCACATCGGCGTTCTGGCCGTTGGTTATGTACGTCTTCGAGCCGTTGATGACGAGGTGATTTCCATCCTCAATTGCCGTGGTTCGTATGCCCTGGAGGTCCGAGCCTGCGCCCGGCTCGGTCATCGCGATAGCGGTGATTATGTCGCCCGAGATCATGCCGGGCAGGTATTTCGCCTTCTGCTCCTCGCTGCCGAGGCGTTCGAAATAATTGACCGTGATGTCGTTCTGGAGCGTGAAGCCTGCCGAGGTGCCGAGATAGCTCAGCTCCTCTGCGATCACGCAATTGAACCCGAAATCGAGGCCCAGCCCGCCATTCTCTTCCTTCACGGTCGGGCACAGCATCCCCGCCTCTCCCAGCGCCTTCCACGCATCACGCGGGACGATCCCCTCTTCCTCGTGCTGGTCGATATAGGGTTCCATGTGCTCGGCGAGCACTTTGCGCACGGTATCACGGAACGCCTCGTGGTCTTCGTTATAGGCGGTGCGGTACGAGGTATCGAGCATTGTGAGTTGTCTCTCTCCAGGATCAGGTTGCGGGCTGCAACTGAACGCAGAGGGCGCGGTTTGTAAAGCGCGAAACCTGCAATAAACTCGCCTGCTCAGGCAGCGATCACCGAGCGCCAGAACGCCTGCACAGCAGGAGCGCGCGCGATGCGCTCCAGGATGAAGAGTATCGCATTCGCTCCCACCGCGAGCCAAGTCGCCGGATGACGCAACTTGCCGAGCCACAATGCCGCGCCAAGCGCCATCGCGATAATAATTGCCTGGCAAATGTAGACCGGAATGGTGAGCACGCTCGTAAGCTCCGGACTGAAGCCATGGATACCGATCCAGACGCCTTGAAGCCCCCTCCCCAGCGCCGGCATCATCAGGAGGAAAGCGGTCGATGCCATCCACCATGCGTGGTCTTCCATCGATTTTCGCTTCACGATCGCCATCACGATTGCGGCGATGAAGGCGGTAATCAGTACCACCTCGATCATCAGCACCTGAAAGAAAAACCACTCGGTGAACGGTCCGATCTCGCCCGCATTGTCGCGCGCGAAATTGGCGTAGACGATGTCTCGGTTGAGCTGGCCGACAGAAAGGAAGACCATGCCACCGGCAAGCAGAAGGCCTACCATGCCGAGAGTGCGGTGACGCTGCATGTCGCCACGAGCGAACAGCCAAGGCTGCGATATCAGAAAGAGATACCAAAGCGTCGCGTTCCAGTAATGGATATGCACCGCCCAGGTGTTCTCGGAGAAGTCACCCCAATAATCGACGAAGATGCCCGCCTGCATCACCAGCAGCGGGACGAGCATCCACTTCCATAGCGATTTGTAGCGTTCCACCATTCCCGCGCCCCTCTCCGCGCGGGTAGGGGATATAGCATACTATCCAACGAAGGCGCGCTCGATCACGAACTGCCCGGGCTTGTTGTTCGCGCCCTCTTCGAAACCGCGCGCTTCGAGGTCGGCGGCGTGGTCCTTGATCATCGCCATCGAGCCGCACAGCATCACGCGGTCGGTTTCGGGATCGAATTTCTGCGGCCCTTTGCTGTCCTTGAATAGCGCGCCGCTGTCGATCAGCGTCTGGATACGGCCGGTCGTGCGGAAGTCCTCGCGCGTCACGGTCGGCACGTAGATGAAGCGCGCGCGGTCCTCGTCCTCGAGCAGCGGATCGCCTTCAAGCCGGCTTTCAAGCAGCTCGCGATAGGCCAGCTCCTCGACGTGGCGGACGCAGTGCACCACGATCACCTCGTCGAACATCGCATAAACCTCAGGATCGCGCACGAGGCTCATGAACGGGGCAAGACCAGTGCCGGTCGAGAGCATGAACAGCCTTTTGCCCGGCAGCAGCGCATCGGTGACGAGAGTGCCGGTCGGCTTCTTGCCAAGATAGATCGGATCGCCGGGTTGAATATGCTGGAGGCGCGAAGTGAGCGGGCCATCGGGCACCTTGATCGAGAGGAACTCCAATTCCTCGGCATAGCTGGGCGATGCCATCGAATAGGCGCGCAAGAGCGGCTTTCCGTTGTCGCCCGGAAGCCCGATCATCACAAATTCGCCCGAGCGGAAGCGGAAACTGGCCGGGCGCGTCATCTTAAGGCTGAACAGCCCGTCGCACCAATGGTGGACATCTGTAACGGTCTCGACGGTCAGCGCGCCGCTTTCCTGGAATTGCGAACGATCGGTAATCGGCTGGTTCAAAACGGGCCTCTAGATGCAAAAGCGCCGCGCGAACCGCGGCAGGTCTCGGCGGCGCAAATGGACGTTTCGCAGCATCGCTTCAAGGTAGTTTAGTGATAAGGGGTGAAAGCGGCACTTGGCGTTCAGAGCTTCTCTACGCTCCCAGAAGCAGCTCATTCACCCGCGCGGCCTGCCTTATCACAGATTCCGGGCTCGCTGGATTACCGGTCACGATCGGCGCATTTTCGGGCCAGAGCGATATCAGTGCATCGAGTTGTTCGATCACCGCCTCGCTATCGCCCGCGGGCAATTGCGGGGCGATCTGGCGCGCGACTACGGCAAAGCCCCAGGCGTCCTGGTATTCTCCCGGATCGCTGACCGCCCCATCGGTTACCCCGATGCCATACTCCTCGACGGTCAGCTTCATCAGATAGGCGATCAGTTCGTCCGGCTTACCGCCCGCTTTCTCCCGCATCATCGCAAGGTTCGCTTCGACCGCTTTGAGTTGCGGCTCGATCTCTGCTGCCGGGCGACCATTCTCGAGAGCCTGCGAAACCGCTTGGAAGGGCGCTGGATCGAAGCCTATCGCATCGAGTCCCTCGCGTTCTTCGGCATAGGCTTCCGAGACGGGGTGAAGCAGGTGGGGCGCGCCGGATTCGCCCTCGCCTGCGCGATAGAGTGCGATTCCGGCCTCGACGTGACCGGCCATGAAAGCGAGCCGCCTGGCAAGCTCATCGCTATCCTGCATTTCTGCTGACGCGGGCCCCTCGGTCGTTTCAGCCCGGGGGGCGCAAGCCGCCAATGCGAGGAGTGCACAGGCCGCACCGGTGGCAACGAACGCCCGCAGATGCCGCATCAGTTCCACCCGACCCGGTCGAAAATCTCGACTGCTAACCGCTGGTTCTTGCCGATTTCGGCAGCGTTGAGGGTATCCGCCTTGAAACTGCCGAGCTTCTCCACCGCGGAATTCGCTTTCAGCCCGGTCACCGCCGGATACTCGTTGTTCCCGTCCGCGAAATAGCGCTGCGCGCTTTCGGAGGTCAGGTATTCGAGAAAGCGGATTGCGTTCTCGCGGTTGGGTGCGGTTTTAACAACGCCCGCGCCGCTGATGTTGATATGCGTCCCATTGCCGTCCTGGTCGGGAAAAATCACACCGATCTTGTCGAAGAGTGCGCGCTGATCTTCGTCGCCGCCCGCAAAGCGCGCGAGATAGTAGGTATTGACCACCGCGATGCGGCACTCGCCGGCAGCCACAGCCTCGATCTGTGCGGTGTCGTTGCCCTGCGGCGGGCGGGCAAAGTTGGCGACGACTCCCCTCGCCCATTCTTCGGCTGCTTCTTCACCCCGATGGGCGATGATGCTGGAGAGCAGCGAGATGTTGTAAATGTTCGAGGACGAGCGGATACATATCTCGCCCTTGAATGCTGGATCGGCGAGGTCGGCGTAATTTTCCAGCCCTTCGGGCTTGCCTGCTTCCTTGTTGTAAATGATCACTCGTGCGCGGGTCGAAAGGCCGAACCACAATCCTTCGGGATGACGCAGATAGATCGGGATGCGTTCGGCGAGAACCTCGCTCTCTACCGGAGAGAGCACGCCCGCTTCTTCTGCGCGCCACAGCCGGCCCGCATCGACGGTGATGAGAAGATCGGCGGGTGAAAGTTCGCCTTCGGACTTGATACGCTCGATCAGCGCATCGGCGTCGGCTTCGATGAGATTGACCTTGATGCCGGTCTGCGCGGTGAAGTCGTCGTAAAGAGCAAGATCTGTGTCGTAGTGGCGCGAGGAATAGAGGTTTACCTCGCCCGCATCGGCCACCGTACCCGCGTCCTCATCGGCACCCGGCGAACACGCCGCGACCGCAAACGCCATAAGGCCGCCGAGAATCAGTTTCTTCATCGGATATCCTTCAAATCAATTTTTGCGAGTGATTATCATTATTACATGATGACGCAAGCGGAAACTCCCGGCGGGAAACTCAGGCGCGGGGAAAAGCGCGCACACTCGCGCGCTGCGGGGTGACGCTGTAGCGCTCGTCACCCGAGATCCGGCTCTGCGTTTCAACCGTGATTTCCGCTTCTTCGTCGTTTGCGAGAACCACCCGGTATGTATCGTCGAGCGGCTGGATATCACGCACCCGCAGGCCTTTGTCGTCTTTCAGCAGGTCGAGCCGGTCGGCCGCGACAAGCAGTTCGAGACTTGGCGCGTCAGGCAATTCGCCGGCGACCGATCCCGCATGCCATTTGCCGAAAGGCGTGCGCAATGCATCGCCGCTGCGATCCGCCTCGACGACCTGCGCTCCGCCGAAAGTCGCGCCCACCGACGCGGTTGCGGGATGGTCGCGAAGCTCCGCCGGCGTGCCGAACTGGACGATCTGCCCCGCTTCCATCACCGCGATCCGATCGGCGATGTCGAGCGCCTCGTGCGGGTCATGCGTCACGACAAGGGCGGTCGCGCCCTGATCGCGCAAGAGCATCCGGCAATCGCGGCGAAGACGGCGGCGCAGCACGATATCGACGCTGGCAAAAGGCTCGTCCATCAGCAAAACCTGCGGATGCGGCGCCATCGCGCGCGCAAGCGCGGCACGCTGCTGCTGCCCTCCGGAAAGCTCATGCGGGTAGCGTTCGCCCAGACCTTGAAGCCCGACGCGTTCCAGCCAACGGTCTATCACGACAGACCCCGCATCCTCTGCCGTACCGAAACGGACATTGTTGGCGATAGTCATATGCGGAAACAGCGCGCCATCCTGGAATACGAGCCCGACGGGGCGCTTTTCGGGCGGCGGATTGTTGGAAGGGTCGGCAAGGACCTTCCCATCGATCAGGATGCTGCCTTGCTGGACGGGAAGCAATCCGGCGGCGAGGTTCAGCAAGGTTGACTTTCCGCAACCCGACGATCCAAGCAGGCAGGTGATCTCTCCCGTCCGCGCGGTAAAGCTGATGTCTTCAAGCGCCCGCACCGGACCGTAAGCATGGGCAATATGGCGAAATTCGAGGCTCAAATTGGGGTTCCGACCGTGAAAGGCGTGCGCTTGTGGTGAGCCGCATTACCCAGTTTGTCGGGCGCGAGGCAAGCGCAGCCGCAACCCCCATGCCCGGGCGATCCATCGATGGCTGGTTGATTGCCGCACTGGTGATCGCCGTGCTTGCCGCGCTCCCTATTCTCGCCGTGCTGTTTACCGCGCCAAGCGGCGGGATAGAGGCGATTTCGCACCTCGCGAGTACGGTATTGCCGCGGTACACGTTCAACACCGCTTTGCTGATGCTGATGGCAGGTTCGCTGGCGGCCATCGTGGGGTCCGGTTGCGCCTGGCTTGTGAGCGCATGCGAATTTCCCGGACGCCGCGTGCTCGGCTGGGCGCTCGTGCTTCCGCTGGCGGTCCCCGCCTATATCGCTGCCTACATCTATGCCGACCTTTTGGACTTTATTGGCCCGGTTCAATCGGGCCTGCGCGCGCTGACGGGCTGGGAGGCGGGCGACTATTCCTTCCCGCAGGTCCGATCATTGGGCGGAGGCGCGTTCGTGCTCGGGATCGTGCTATACCCTTACGTCTACCTTCTCGCCCGCGCCGCCTTCGCCGCGCAGAGCAGGTCGCAGTTCAAAGCCGCACGCAGCCTGGGTGCTTCGCCGACCGGAGCGTTCTTTCGCGTGGCCCTTCCCGCTGCGCGCCCTGCCATTGCCGGTGGACTCGCGCTCGTTTTGATGGAGGTCCTCGCCGATTTCGGGGTCGCGGACTATTTCGCGATCCCGACATTCAGCACAGGGATATTCCGCAGCTGGCTGGCGATGGGCGACAAACAGGCGGCACTGAAGCTCGCCGCGATCATGCTGGTCTTCGTAATTGTGCTCGTCGCGCTCGAGGCGAGCACCCGCAAGGGCCGGAGCGACAGCCGCGACGGGCTGAGCGCGGGCGCGAGCGAGCCGCTGGTCGCGCTGCCACCGGCAGGACGTATTCTGGCCATGTTCGCCTGTGCATTACCGGCGGTCTTGGGTTTCCTGATCCCGGCTGTGCATCTGGGTTGGCTGGCTATGTCGGACCCGGCCATCTCGGCAGCGGGCGATCTTGCGACCTATATGTGGGGCAGCGCGAGGCTCGGCCTCGCAACCTCGCTCACTTGCGTGGTGGCCGCGTTGCTGCTGGTCTTTGCCAAGACCCGATCGAAGAACCGCTTCACGGGCGCAGTGATCCGCGTGTCGACGCTGGGCTATGCCCTACCCGGCGCGCTTCTCGCGGTCGGCCTGCTCGCGCCGCTGGGCGCAGTCGATCTGGCTGTCAGCCGCCTCGCGCGCGATACCTTCGGCTATGGCGGCGGGCTGCTGCTCACCGGAACGAGCCTGATCCTGATTTATGCGCTGTCCGTGCGCTTTCTCACGGTTGCTTACAATTCGGTCGATGGGGGCATGTCGAAAATCCCGCCCAATCTCGATTCCGCAGCCCGTTTGCTCGGCGCGGGGTCGGGGCGTGTTCTGGCGCAAATCTACGCGCCGCTGCTGCGCCCGAGCCTGCTTGCCGCCGCCGCGTTGGTCTTCATCGACACCGTGCGCGAGCTGCCCGCAACGCTTATCCTGCGGCCCTTTAATCTCGAAACGCTCGCGACCCGCACCTACCGCCTCGCCAGCGACGAGCGGCTGGTCGAAGCCTCGATCCCCGCGCTGATCCTCCTCGCGGCAGGTCTGTTGCCGGTTCTGCTGCTGAGCCGCGTCGGCAGGCCGAAAGTGTCAGGCTGAATTGTCACTAGTGCTTGTCCAATCGGAATCGAGCGTCCACAAGGAGCCGTAATGGCTCGCTTTCCCTTTTCTGCGATCGTCGGACAGGACGAGATGAAGCAAGCGCTGCTGATCGCCGCGGTAGATCCGGGCATTGGCGGTGTCATGGTGTTCGGCGACCGCGGGACAGGTAAGTCGACCGCCGCGCGAGCGCTTGCAGGACTGCTGCCACTGATCACAGCGATCAAGGATTGTCCCTACGGTTGTTCAAAAGAAGATCAGGACCGTTATCCCGAAGTCTGCGGCACTGGCCCGCTGCGAAAGCGCCCAGTCCCCTTCGTCGACATGCCGCTAGGGGCGACCGAGGACCGAGTGATCGGCTCGCTCGATCTGGAGCGCGCGCTGCGGGCTGGCGAAAAAGCATTCGAGCCGGGCCTCCTCGCAAAGGCGCATCGCGGGTTCCTCTACATCGATGAGATCAACCTACTCGAAGACCATCTCGTGGATCTTCTGCTCGACGTTGCGGCCTCAGGTGAGAACGTCGTTGAGCGCGAGGGGCTTTCCGTCCGCCATCCGGCGAAGTTCGTTCTTATCGGCAGCGGAAACCCCGAGGAGGGTGAATTGCGCCCGCAGCTCCTCGACCGGTTCGGCCTTTCGGTCGAGGTGAAGACGCCCGAGGATATCGAGACGCGCGTCCAGATCATGAAGCTCGTCGCCGCCAACGATCGCGATCCTGATGCTTTTGCAAAGCAATGGGCGGGCGAGGACGAGAGAATCCTGAAACAGGTCGCGCGCGGCAAGGCGAGGCTCGACAAGCTGGAACCGGGCGAAGATGTTCTTACCGACGCCGCCGAACTGTGCCGCGCAGTTGGCGCGGACGGGCTGCGCGGAGAACTCACGCTGATGCGCGCGGCGCGGGCTCTGGCAGCGCTCGAAGGCGCGCGCAAGGTCAAACGCGAGCACCTCGTCGCGGTCGCCCCTTCCGCGCTGCGCCATCGCCTGCGCCGCGACGTTCTCGACGAGACCGGTTCGACCGCGCGCATTACCCGTGCGGTGGACGAGCTCTTCGGATGAGCGCGGACGCGCCCGATCCCATCTACGACGCGCTGCTCGCGGCCCGACTTGTCACTCTCGCGCCATCGAACCTGGGCGGCATCGCTTTGCGCGGAGCAGGCCCATCGCGCGACGCTGTAATAGCCGCGCTCGGTGACGTCATGCCGCTGCGCCGCTTGCCGGGACATATCGACGACGAGCGGCTGCTGGGCGGGATCGACATAGCAGCGAGCCTCGCCGCCGGTCACCCTGTCCAACAGGCGGGCCTGCTGGACGAAGCGAGGGGCGGCGCGCTGATCGTCCCGATGGCGGAACGGCTTGACGATGCGATTGCAGGAAGGCTCGCGCAGGCTCTGGATGCCGGTGACATCGCACTGGTGCTGCTCGACGACGGGATCGAACCGGAAGATGCGCCGCCCGGCAGCCTGATGGAGCGGTGTGCGTTTCACTGCGACCTCACCCTTTCGCGCGAATGGCAAGGTATTGCCCTGCCCTGTCCGGCAGGAAAAAGACCTCAGGTCGAGCCGCTTGGCGAAGACTCCCTGAACGCGCTTGCCGCAACAGCAACTGCGCTTGGCGTGCCATCCCTGCGCGCGCTGATCTTCGCTGGTGAAACCGCGCGCACCCGCGCGCTGATACGGGGTCGGCGTACCATCGAGGAGGCGGATCTCGCCGCCGCCGCCCGGCTGGTGCTTGCCCCTCGCGCGACGCAGCTTCCACCAATCGAACAGCAGGAAACGCAAGAGCCGCCGCCAGAACCGCCGCGGAACGGGTCAGAAGATCGATCCGATGCCGAGCGCGACACGCCGGACCAGCCTCTTGAAGAAATGCTCGTCGAGGCAGCCGCCGCCTCAATACCAGCCGATCTGCTGGCCGAGCTCGCCAAGGGACATGCGCCTCGCCGTTCCTCCACGAGCGGATCGGGGCAGAAGAAGAGAGCGGGCCTGCGCGGCAAACCTCTTGGCACGCGCCCGGGGTTTCCGCGCGACGGGGCCCGGCTGGCGTTGATAGACACCCTGCGCGCGGCAGTCCCATGGCAGGAGGTGCGCCGTCGCGAACAATCCGCGAGAGACGGCCCCGCCATCCTCGTCCGTAAGGACGATTTGCGCGTCCGCCGGTTCGAGGAGAAATCCGCGCGCGTCACGATCTTCGCGGTCGATGCGAGCGGCTCCGCTGCCGCTGCTCGGCTCGCCGAGGCCAAGGGCGCGGTCGAGCTGATGCTCGCGCAGGCATATGTCACTCGCAGCGAGGTGGCGCTTATCGCCTTCAGGGGCGAGAGCGCGGACCTGCTTCTACCGCCCACTCGCTCGCTCACCCGCGCCCGGCGCGCACTTGCAGAATTGCCGGGAGGCGGAGGCACTCCGCTGGCGATCGGTCTCGATGCGGCGCTTGAAACCGCCCAAGCCGTGATCGCTCGCGGACGCACTGCCAGCCTCGTGATTCTGACCGACGGCCGCGCCAATATCTCCGCCGACGGCTCGCCGGGCCGGAAACAGGCCGGCGAAGATGCAAAAGCCGCTGCCAAAGCCATCGCGCGTGCCGCAATCGACGCGCTGGTCGTGGACATATCCGCGCGGCCCGGCCCCGATGGCGCTGCACTGGCCGAAGCTATGCAGGCGCGGTTCCTCGCGCTGCCCCGTGCCGATGCAAAGGCACTCCACTCGGCAATCTCGGCGGCCAACCCCGCCAAAGCACTGGCATGAGCCGCGCGCTAAGCTGGGAACGCGAAGGCCGCATCTGGCCGCATCGCGAAACCAGTGAATTCGTCCGATCGGGGGGCGCACACTGGCACATCCAGCGAATGGGCGATCCAGCCGCTCCGCCGCTATTGCTGCTCCACGGCACCGGCGGGTCTGTCCATTCGTGGCGAGGACCGATGCCGCTGCTGGCCGGACACTATCACGTCGTCGCCCCCGACCTTCCCCGTCACGCTTTCACGCAAGGTCATCTGCCCGACGATCTCAGCCTGCCGCGCATGGCTTCGCAGGTCGCCCTTCTGAACGAAACGCTCGGGATCGAACCTGCCGGGATCATCGGTCATTCGGCAGGCGCCGCGCTCGCGCTGCAACTCGCGCTCGACCACCAGTTTGGCGGCCCCATCGTCGGTCTGAATTCGGCGCTGCGCCCCTTTCCCGGTCCCGCCGCACAAATCTTTCCGGCGGTTGCCAAGCTTCTGTTCGTCAATCCGCTGGTTCCGCGCATCTTTTCCGGTCTTGCCGCTTTCTCGGGCGACACCGAGCGCTTCCTCGTCCGCGCGACCGGTTCGCATATCGATGCGGACGGGCTCGCCTGCTACGAGGCGCTGCTCACCAATCCGCGCCACACCAAGGGTGCGCTCGCGATGATGGCGAACTGGGACCTGCCTACGCTGCGGACGCGGATGCGGGAGATCGCCAACCCCGTCCTGATGGTGCACTCGGACAAAGACGCGGCGATCCCGCTCGACTGGGCGCGAGAGGCGCAGGGCTGGCTGCCAAACGCCGAGCTCAAGGCTATCGAGGGCTTCGGCCATCTCGCCCACGAGGAAGCGCCCGATAAGGTCTTTGCCCTGATTTCGGACTTCCTCGCTGCCCATGCTATGGCGCGCGCAGGCTAGGGAGCGCAGACGCGATGGAAGGCAATTTCGGCTGGATCGAGCTCGTATTTTTCTACGGCATCGCGATCTCTTTCGGCCTCTACCAGTGGTGGAAGATGGACCGGGACTTGAAGCAAATCCGCAAGGAAAAGGCTGAGGCCGAACAGGACAAGTCCGCCGATTAGCGCAGACCCCTATCGTCGTTCTCGCGGCATCCGATAGGGCAGCATGAACTGGACAAGCGGCGAGGCAAACCGCCGCATGTCGAGGCTTTCCTGCACCGAAACCACATCTTCGCCATAGAGCTGCGTCGCAAGCTCCGCGCGCGAGTAAAAGGGGGTGTCCTCCCAAGAGCGCACGACTTGCGCCACACCGATGTCCGAGCGGGTGCGCCGCGCGATCCGCCACTTGCTGGCGGGCAGGTGCGCGACATCGGGCAAGTTGGCTTCTTCCGGGATACCATCCGCGCCGAAACGGATCGCGCTAGCGAAGACCGATCCATCGCCGCGCTCGCCCTCGTAGCAAACCACCGCGCCCTCTCTCATATGCGCGCGCGACCAGTGCCAGGTGCGAAAGCCGGTCTCGAGAGGTTCGGAGCCGCGATTGTGGTCGAAATAGCCCTTGCCGCGCCACGATGTGTCCGGCTCCTCCATCGCCACCTCGATCCGCGCGCGCGGTGCCATGCAGTGCCAGATGTGGTTTTCCGCCGGATCGAGCGCGAAGCTCGCCGGGTTGAGCGCCTCGGGGATCACCCTCACCTTTCCGCGCACGGGGCGGCGGAATGGATTGAACAGCCGCTTGTCACGCTCCTCGATCGTGATCTCGAGCGCGTCGCCCTTCCACTCGATATGGCTCGGGCCGATTTCGAGATTGGTCACGTCGCGCGCGACGCTGCCTCTCGGGCGCTCGGTCATCGCCCAGCGCGCGCGAGGGCCATAAAGCGCGACATTGACACAGGCATGGTTGAGCGGATGGCCACGTCCGCTTCTCTTGTAATAGGGAGAAAAAACGCTCCCCAGAAAGACGATAATCGTCAGCCCGTGCTGCCCGTCCTCGCTGATCGCATCGACATACCACCAGGTATAGCCGCCGGGAGGAACCGCCGCATCGAAGCGAGGTCCCGTTCGATCGTTCGCGCCGCCAGCAGTCCGGACAAGGCAGCCATCGGGACTCCTGCCGAAGGGTGCGTCGCCCCGCCCGCGCAATAGAGTCCGGATATCCGCGTCTTCGGCCCTTGCCTCTGGAATGATGCCGCCCAGCCGTGCGAGGCTCGCCCATAAAGGGCGCCGCCGGTCGCCGGGAACAGGCGCTCCCAGTCCTCGGGCGTCGCGATCTCGCAGGGCATGTCCCGTTCCAGCGTCAGCCCGCACCTGTCGAGCGTGTTCCTCATGGCGAGAGTGCATGTCTCGATCTCCTCGGGGCTGTATGGATGGGTGTCGCCATTGGCGGGCGCGTTGACGATGATCTGGATGCGTTCGCGGATCCCTTCGCGAGGTGGCATGGACGGGGCGGAGTTCGCACTGCGATGTGCAGTCCGATCTTGGGCGCAGAGGTAGACGGTGGGTTCGCTCGGCGGTCTGCCCGAGCGGATCTGATCGAACTCACGCGCGTAATCGGGCGAGAAGAAGACGTTGTGATGGGTGAGGTCGAAGCCTGAAGTCTGCGCGTGCGCGAACCAGACCAGCGCCGACAGCGAGCGCTTTGCCGGTGACATGTGCGAGACAGATCGCACGGCCTGCTTGCCAAGCTTGCCGGTCGAAAGCGCAGCCGGATCAGCGTTGGAGATGACGAAGTCCGCGCTCACGCTGTCGCCGTTCGCCAGCCTGACGCCGCTTGCGCGGCGGTTGTCGGTCAGGACCTGCGCTACGGCGATCCCGGTTCGAAACTGCACCCCCATTTTCTCGGCCAGCTTCCGAAGCGCCTTCGCAAGCGCGCTTATGCCGCCTTCGATCAACCACACGCCGCGTGCCTCGGTATGCGCAATCAGCATGAGCGTTGCGGGTGCGCGGAACGGGTCCGAACCGCAATAGGTTGCATAGCGACCGAACAATTGCTGCAGGCGCGGATCTGCAAAATGCTCGCTCAGCGCCTTCCAGTAATTGTCGAACGGTCGCATCGCCATCGCATCGCGGATGCGGGTCGGGCCGATGCGCCACATCATCGGCAGCGGGGTGTAGGCCTTGTCGCCGCGCAGGAATGGTTCGTCGAGCACCTTGTAAATTCGGCGCGCCTCGGCGCGAAATGCGCGGTAGCTTGCGGCGGCATCGGCCCCGGCGAAGTCACCGATCGCTTCTTCGCTGCGCAAAGGATCGGCGAAGAGGTCGAGATGACCGCTGTCATCCCAGGCATGGCGCGCGATGACTTCGGCCTGGCGGATATCGATATAGTCTGAGAGCCGAGCCCCGCACGCCGCGAAGACCTGGTCGAACACATCGCGCATAGTAAAGACGGTGGGGCCAGCTTCGACAGTTGCGCCATCGACCATAACGCTGCGTGCCTTGCCGCCGACCTCGCGCTCCTTTTCGATCACTGTGACGTCATGACCGCGCGCGGCGAGCATGGCGGCGCTTGTCAGCCCGCCCATCCCAGCGCCGATGATCGCGATCCTTGCCGTCGTGCCTCTCCCCGGTCCGCACGCGACTCTTGCCCGCGCGGGACATTATCATTGACCTTACCGTAGCATCTGTCCAATCATTTGGACATATGGCATGTCAACACCGATAGAAATGGCAGGCAACCCGCCACTAAAAGCGCGCTGGATCGCCCGCCGCAACGCGATTTTCGCGAGTTCCCGCTTCCATTACTGGGCAGCGCGCATCCCTCTCATCCGCTCGGTCGCCCGCGGTCGTGCGACGCGAATGATGGATCACCTGGTTGGTTTTTCCTATTCGCAAGTCCTGCGCGCATGCGTCGAAAGCGGTCTGCTCGACATTCTTGCCAACGGCCCCGTTTGCAAGAGCGACGTCGCGGGCGAGATCGACCTGAGCGAGAATGCCGCGCTCACTTTGTTAAGGGCCGCGCGTGCGCTCGACCTGGCCGAAGAGGCATACGAAGACGGCTGGATGTTAGGCCAGCAAGGCGCGGTGCTGCAGGCCGATCCCGGCACGCAGGCGATGATCCGGCACCACCGGCTGCTCTACACCGACCTTGAGGATACGCTAGGCCTCCTTCGAAAAGACCGGAAGGAGCCGACTGCACTCTCACGCTACTGGTCCTATGCCGGGGCGCTTCACGGCGCGGCCGAACGTGGAGAGGAAACGCGCGAGTATTCCGAGCTCATGGCCGCCTCGCAGCGCTTCGTCGCCGACGAAGTGATCGGCGCCTACCCCTTTCCAGAACGCGGGCGCCTGCTCGATGTTGGTGGAGGTCACGGCGCGTTCCTGCGGCGGGTGGGCGAGGCTTATCCCCAGCTCGAACTCGGCCTCTTCGATCTCCCCGAAGTCGTCGAAACGGCGCGCGAACCGCTGGCAGGCATCCTCGGTTCTGACAGGATTTCATGCCATCCCGGCAATTTCTTCGAGGACGAAATCCCGCGCGGTTACGACATGATCTCGCTTGTGCGCATCCTTCACGACCATGACGACGAACCGGCGATGGCGCTGCTCCGGAACATCCGCAATGGTCTGGAAAAAGGCGGTCGCTTGCTCATTGCAGAGCCAATGGCCGGCATCCCCGGCGCGGAGCCGATGGGAGATGCGTTTTTCGGACTGTATCTGTGGGCAATGGGCTCGGGACGACCGCGCACAAAGGGCGAGATCAAGTCCATGCTGCACGAAGCAGGGTTTTCGAAGGCGAAGTCGGTCGCCACCGCCCAGCCCGTTATCGCCAGCTGCATTGTCGCAAATGCCTGACGGATACGCTGTCCGCTTTGATTGACACTTGGTAGTGTAAGGCGTAGCACTCAAGGAGAGAGAAAGGCTCCGGCGTTGCCGCGAGTCGAAAACAACGCGGTATGGGATCGCCGCAAAGGGGGAAGCCGGAGAGGATGCAATCATTGGCTGTCTTACTCGAGGGACCCGGGCGCCTGGCGCTTCGGGAGCTTGAGTTGACGCCTCCGGGCGCGAGCGATGTCGTGATCGACATCGCATGGAGCGGCATTTCCTCAGGCACAGAAAAACTCCTTTGGACGGGTCAGATGCCCGATTTTCCGGGCATGGGTTATCCCCTCGTCCCCGGCTACGAATCAATCGGACGGATCGTGGATGCCGGTCCCGAGGCGAAGGTGCGGATCGGCGACTGGGTATTTGTCCCCGGCGCGGATTGCTATGCGAAGGCGCGCGGGCTGTTCGGCGGAACGTCGAGCCGGGTAGTAGTGCCTTCTGCGAGGGCGTTGCCCGTACCCGAGCGGCTCGGAAAATCGGGCGTTCTTTGCGCGCTGGCCGCGACTGCGCTGCATGCGATCAAGGGAGGGCGGCCGCCCGAACTTATCATCGGGCACGGCGTGCTTGGCCGTCTCCTTGCGCGGCTGACCATCGCGCTGGGCTATTTTCCTCCGACCGTGTGGGAAGCCAATCAGGATCGCTTCGAAGGCGCTGCCGGTTACCGGGTCATCCATTCGAAAGACGACGATTGCCGAGATTATCGCGCGATCTACGATGCAAGCGGTGACGCGGCGATTATCGACGCAGCCGTGCCGCACCTGGCCAAGGGCGGCGAGATTACGCTCGCCGGCTTTTATGCAGAGCCCGTCAATTTCGCCTTCCCGCCCGCTTTCATGAAGGAAGCACGCCTTCGGATCGCTGCCGAGTGGCAACCTGCAGATCTCAAGCAGACGCTCACGCTGATGGAGGGTGGCGAGCTCGATCTGTCAGATCTCATCACGGATACGCGCCCGGCGAATGCAGCCGGAGACGCCTATCCGCAGGCTTTCGAAGACCCGGCCTGCCTCAAAATGGTTCTCGATTGGAGCAACGCCGCATGACGATGCTTGACGTCCAGACTGAAACTTTGCGCGAGGAAGCCTCGCACGAGCCCGATCCGGTGCATACCGGAGAGGTGACCAAGGAAACGCAGGTCATCGCGATCTATGGGAAGGGCGGCTCGGGGAAGAGCTTCGCCCTCTCCAACCTCAGCTACATGATGGCGCAGCAGGGCAAGCGTGTGCTGCTCATCGGCTGCGACCCCAAATCGGACACGACCAGCCTGCTTTTCGGCGGCAAATCCTGCCCGACTATCATCGAGACCTCGTCGAAGAAGAAGCTCGCAGGCGAGGAAGTCACGATCGAGGACGTCTGCTTCCAGCGCGACGGCGTGTTCGCGATGGAGCTCGGCGGTCCCGAAGTCGGTCGCGGCTGCGGTGGGCGCGGGATCATCCACGGCTTCGAACTGCTCGAAAAGCTCGGCTTCCACGAGTGGGGCTTCGACTACGTGCTGCTCGATTTCCTTGGGGACGTCGTATGCGGCGGGTTCGGCCTGCCGATCGCGCGCGACATGTGCCAGAAAGTAATCGTTGTCGGTTCCAACGACCTGCAATCGCTCTACGTCGCCAACAATGTCTGCCACGCGGTCGAATATTTCCGCAAGATGGGCGGCAATGTCGGCGTTGCCGGCATGATCGTGAACAAGGACGACGGGACGGGCGAGGCGCATGCATTCGCCGATGCGGTCGGCATCCCGGTGCTCACCGCGATCCCAGCCGACGAGGACATCCGGCGCAAGAGCGCCAATTACCAGATCATCGGCAAGCCCGGCGGCGAATGGGGCGGACTCTTCGAGGAACTCGCAACTAACGTCGCCGAAGCCCCGCCGAAACAACCTGCCCCGCTCGATCAGGATGGCCTGCTAGGCCTGTTCAGTCCCGAGGACACCGGCGGCGATATCCAGCTCGTCCCGGCGACGCAGGCCGACATGCGAGGTGGGGTGTTCGAGGAAAAGCCCAGCCTGGAGGTCATCTACGACGACGCATGACGGATCTCGGCGCCTCTAACGCGGAACGCACACCGGACACGCTGGACCTCAGCGCTGGCGAAGGCGGCTGCTCGAGCGGTGACACCATGCGGGAAGCGGCGCGCAAGGCGGGCAAGAGCGACGTGCTCGATCAATACGCGGCGGACTATCCCGTTGGCCCACACGACCAGCCGCAAAGCATGTGCCCGGCCTTCGGGTCGCTCCGCGTAGGGCTTCGGATGAAACGCACGGCAACGGTGCTGTCCGGATCTGCATGCTGCGTCTACGGCCTCACCTTCACCTCGCACTTCTACGGCGCGCGGCGGACAGTGGGATATGTGCCGTTCTCCTCCGAAACGCTTGTGACCGGCAAGCTCTTCGAAGACATCAAGGAAGCGGTCGAAGACCTCGCCGATCCCGATCAATACGACGCGATCGTGGTCACGAATCTCTGCGTACCGACCGCGAGCGGCGTACCGCTCCGCCTGCTCAAGAACGAGATCAACGGCGTGCGGATCATCGGCATCGATGTGCCCGGCTTTGGCATCCCGACCCATGCAGAGGCGAAGGACGTGCTCGCGGGCGCAATGCTCAAATATGCGCGCGAGGAAGTCGCCGCAGGCCCCGTCGCCGCTCCAAAGGTGCGTCCGGACAGGCCGACCGTCACACTGCTCGGCGAGATGTTCCCCGCCGATCCGGTGATGATCGGTCAGATGCTCGAGCCGCTCGGGCTGGCCGCAGGGCCGGTCGTCCCGACGCGCGAATGGCGCGAGCTCTATTCCGCGCTCGACTGCGATCTCGTGGCGGCAATTCATCCGTTCTACACCTCGAGCGTCCGTGAATTCGAGGCCGCTGGACGCCCCATCATCGGCTCCGCCCCGGTGGGGATCGACGGGACCGATGCGTGGCTGCGCAATGTCGGCCATACGCTCGGCCTGCCGCAGGAAAAGACCGACGGCGTAAGGAATGCGATGTGCGGAGCGATCAGGGGCGCGATCGAGGCAAACCCCATCAAAGGGCGCATCACGATCTCGGGCTATGAAGGCTCGGAATTGCTGGTCGCGCGGCTGCTCGTCGAAAGCGGGGCCAAGGTCCACTATGTCGGCACTGCCTGCCCCTACACCTCGTGGTCCGATCCCGACCGGCAGTGGCTTGAGGAAATGGGCGTGCGGGTGAATTACCGCGCGAGCCTCGAAGAAGACATCGCTGCGGTCGAGGAATTCGAGCCCGATCTCGCCATCGGTACGACTCCGGTGGTCCAGCACGCCAAGGCGAAGGCGATCCCGGCGCTCTATTTCACAAACTTGATCTCCGCTCGCCCGCTCATGGGAGTTGCGGGTGCGGGAAGCCTCGCGCAGATCGTCAATGCCGCGATCGGCAACAAGGATCGCTTCGACCGGATGCGCGACTTCTTCGAAGGGGTCGGCAGCGAGCACACGGCCGGAATCTGGGAAGACACGCCGGTCGACAGGCCCAAGTTCCGCAAGAAATACGCAGCCTTGAACGAAGCCGCACGCAAGGCGGCAGAGGCGGTGGGCTCATGACGCTCGTACTCGATCATGACCGCGCTGGCGGATACTGGGGCGCGACCTACGTCTTCACTGCGGTGAAGGGCCTGCAAGTCATCATCGATGGCCCTGTCGGGTGCGAGAACCTGCCGGTTACATCGGTGCTGCACTACACCGACGCGCTTCCCCCGCATGAATTGCCCATCGTCGTCACCGGGCTTGGCGAGGAAGAGCTTGGCAAGACCGGCACCGAGGGCGCGATGAAACGCGCCTGGGAAACACTCGATACAGAGCTTCCTGCCGTGGTTGTCACCGGATCCATTGCCGAGATGATCGGCGGCGGTGTCACGCCCGAGGGCACCAATATCAAGCGCTTCCTCCCGCGCACGATCGACGAGGATCAATGGCAAAGCGCCGACCGCGCGCTCACTTGGCTATGGACCGAATTCGGGCCGAAGAAGATGCCGAAGCCCAAAGCGCGGAAGGAGGGCGAAAAGCCCGTCGTCAACATCATCGGCCCGTCCTACGGCATGTTCAACATGCCCTCCGACCTCGCCGAGATCCGTAGGCTGGTCGAAGGTATCGGCGCGGAAGTTGGCATGGTCTTCCCGCTCGGCAGCCACCTTGCCGACATTCGCGGGCTTGCGACGGCGGACGCCAATATCTGCATGTACCGCGAGTTCGGCCGGAACCTGTGCGAGACGCTGGAGCGGCCCTACTTTCAGGCGCCGATCGGGCTCACCTCGACCACCAAGTTCCTCCGCGCTTTGGGCGAAGAACTGGGGCTCGATCCCGAACCCTTCATCGAACGCGAGAAGCATACGACGATCAAGCCGCTGTGGGACCTGTGGCGCTCGGTTACGCAGGATTTCTTTGGGACCGCCAATTTCGGCATTGTCGCCAACGCCACCTATGCGCGCGGCATCCGCCACTTCCTCGAAGAAGACATGGGACTGCCCTGCGTATTCGCCTTCAGCCGCGAGGCTGGCGTGAAGCCGAAGAACGACGATGTGCGCGAGGCGATCCATACGACCGCGCCGCTGGTCGTGTTCGGCAGCTACAACGAGCGCATGTACATGGCGGAGACGGGCGGTGCAGGCCACGGCCCCGCCGGCCAGTTCATTCCGGCAAGCTTCCCGGGCGCAGCAATCCGCCGCCACACCGGCACGCCCTTCATGGGCTATTCGGGCGCGACCTATCTCGTGCAGGAAGTGTGCAATGCGCTGTTCGATGCGCTGTTCCACATCCTGCCGCTTGGCACCGAGATGGACCGCGCCGAGGCGACGCCGGCGCGCGCGCGCCCCGAAGTTTCGTGGGAACCCGCAGCCAAGGCCAAGCTCGACAAACTGGTCGAAGCCCAGCCCGTTCTCATTCGCATTTCCGCTGCCAAACGCATTCGCGACGCGGCAGAGACGACCGCGCGTCAGCGCGGGCAGAGCGCAGTCACGCCCGACTGCCTCGACGATCAATTTGTCGCCCAGAATCTTGGGGCGCAGCTCGAAGGAGAAACCGCATGACGGCCTTCTTCCCAGCCGCGCCCGGCATCCGAACAGCCTGCATAACAGGCTTACCAAATCCACGTGGGGGATCACGCGGGGATGCCGACGGGAGCTTCGGCTCCCACTCCAACCAACTGATACGGAGACATGCAAATGAATGATCCGGAACGCATTGGGACTCACCTTACGCCCGAAGAGGCGAAGGAGATCCACAAAGGGTTCATGAGCACATTCACCCTCTATGTGGGGATCGCGCTCGTCGCCCATCTTCTGATGTGGCTCTACAAACCCTGGTTCGGCTGACTCGACTGCAATGATCCGCTGATGAGCTTCGGGAAACCGGCGACCATCGGCTGACCACCTGTATTCGACCTACGATAAAAGGAACAAAACCATGTGGAGTATTTGGCTTCATTTTGACGTGCGCCGCGTTCTTGTCGCGCTGCATGTCGGCCTGGCCGTACTGGCCTTCACGATTCACTTCATCCTGCTGAGCACGGATCGCTACAACTGGCTCGAACGCGCGCCAGGCGTGCCGCCTCCGGCCGCTGCAGCGATTGAATCGTCGGAAAGCCCGGTCGCCACCTAGGCAACCGCAAAGATGTGAGGGGGCAGGTTCGCCTGCCTGCCTCCTACAACTTGGCACGTAATCAATAGCACCCGCCCTTGAGGCGGGAAGGATGGACCTATGGCGCTCCTTAGTTTCGAGCGGAAATACCGCGTGCGCGGGGGTACATTGATCGGCGGCGACCTTTTCGATTTCTGGGTCGGGCCGTTCTATGTCGGGTTCTTCGGAGTCACTACGGCGATCAGCGCGCTGCTGGGCACGATGCTGATCTTCGCCGCGGCTGCCGAAGGGCCGACGATGAACCCCTGGCTGATCGACATCCAGCCGCCACCGATCGAATACGGGCTGTCGCTCGCTCCGCTTTCGCAGGGCGGGTACTGGCAGATCATCACCGGCTGCGCGATTATCGCCTTCGTCTCCTGGATTTTCAGGCAGGCGGAAATATCCCGCAAGCTAGGCATGAGCTATCACATCCCGATAGCCTTCAGCTTTGCGGTATTTGCCTACATCACGCTGGTCTTCATCAGGCCACTATGGATGGGCGCATGGGGGCACGGCTTCCCATACGGCATCTGGTCGCACCTCGATTGGGTGTCGAACACCGGCTACATGTATGTGAATTTCCATTACAACCCCGTACACATGCTCGCGATCGCGTTCTTTTTCACGAACTGCCTCGCGCTCGCATTGCACGGCAGCCTCGTGCTCTCGGCCGTCAATCCCTCCGGCGGGACGGACGTGAAGACACCGGAATACGAAGACACCTATTTCCGCGACTTCATCGGCTATTCGGTGGGCACGCTCGGCATTCACCGCGTCGGGCTTTTCCTCGCCCTGAGCGCCGCGTTCTGGAGTGCGATCTGTATCGTGATCTCAGGCACCCTTTATGTCGGCAGCTGGCCGGAGTTCTGGGATTTCTGGCGCAAGATCCCGATCTGGGAAGGAGGGCCGATCTGATGGCTACCTATCAAAACATCTTTACCCAGATCCAGGTGAAGGGTCCGCCCGAAATGGGCGTGCCGCTGCCGCCGGGCGAAGATATCCGCATCCCCAACACCGGTTACAATTACTGGATGGGCAAGATCGGACAGGCGCAGTTCGGGCCGGTCTATCTCGGCACGCTCGGTGTGATCTCGCTAACCTTCGGCTTTGCGGCATTCATGATCATCGGCCTCAATTTCTGGGCCGAGGCCGGTTGGAGCCCGCAGACCTTCATGCGCGAACTGTTCTGGCTGTCGCTCGACCCTCCCGGGCCGGAATACGGCTTCAGCCCGTTCGTTCCGCTCAATGAAGGCGGGTGGTTCATTATCACCGGCGCCTTCCTCACCATATCGGTGCTGGCCTGGTGGGCACGTACCTATCGCCGCGCGAAGGTGCTCGGCATGGGGATGCACATTCCCTGGGCGTTCGCGAGCGCGATCTGGCTGTTCCTTGTGCTGGGCTTCATCCGCCCGCTCCTGCTGGGAAGCTGGGCGGAAGCGGTGCCTTACGGTATCTTCAGCCACCTGGACTGGACGAACAACTTCTCGCTCATCCACGGGAACCTGTTCTACAATCCGTTTCATGCGCTTTCGATCGTGTTCCTTTATGGCTCGGCCGTGCTCTTCGCGATGCACGGAGCGACGATCCTTGCGGTCGGCCGCTATGGCGGCGAACGCGAGATCGAGCAGATCACCGACCGCGGAACGGCGTCCGAACGCGCCGGCCTGTTCTGGCGCTGGACGATGGGCTTCAACGCCACGATGGAATCGATCCACCGCTGGGCATGGTGGTTCGCGGTGTTGACGACCTTTACCGGCGGCATCGGAATCCTCCTGACCGGCACGGTGGTCGACAACTGGTATGTCTGGGCGCAGGAGCATCACTACGCTCCCTCGTGATACCGCGCCCGAGAGCAGGGTAGAGCGCGCAATCTAGGTCCACGCACTCTACCCGTCGGCATAGAATAGCCCGGCTTCGCAGGCGACGCGAAGCCGGGCTTTTTCGTGTGTGGGTGCGATCAATTCTGCGAAGCGATCCGCTTATTGAGGTCCATCAGATGGAGCGGCAGCGACAGCGCGAGCGGCAGCGCGATCCAGTACCATTGCGCTCCGACCAGCGCCGCTCTCAGGCCCAGAACGATCAGCGCCGCCGGACCGAGCAGTCCAACAATCGCGGCGAGACTCCATCTGCGGCTCTTGAGCCAGATGGCTTCGGCAAGGAGGACAAGGAGAATGAGGTCGGCTGCATGACCGCTCTCGAAGAACCAACTCACCCGAACGGGCCGTTAAGCTGCACCACCGACCAGTTGAGCGCACCCGCGACCGTCACCCAGATCAGATACGGAACGAGAAGCCATGCGGCGAGCTTAGAGAAACGCTTGCAATAGAAGATCAGCAGCGCGATCGAGAGCCACAGCACCACCAGTTCCGCCATCGCAAGATCGGGCCGCTGCAATCGGAAAAACAGCAGGCTCCACGTGATATTGAGGAAGGCGTTCAAGGCAAAAAGACTGATCACCCATTGCGCCGCAGGGCGATCGGGCGCTGCGCGCCAAGCGGTGACCCCGGATACGGTGATAAGCGCGAAAACCAGCGTCCAGATGATCGGGAACAGCCCGTCGGGCGGTGTCCAATCGGGCTTTGCAAGCGACTGGTACCAAGGTCCCAGATCGGTGACCGTCGCGCCTAGTGTCGCTACGATGATCGCTGCAAATGTCGCGATCGTGACAGGAAGTACGAGTGTCCCCCTCATATATGGCAGCCTAGCGCGTTGCAGCCCGCATCCCCAAGAGGTGCGCGCAGTCTTTCAAGAAGATTTTGACGTGCGCCATCGGTTTCTTCCGCACCAGCTTCTTGTTCATATATGCCTGCCAGGTGAGTTGCTGCACATCCTTGTCGTCGCACATGGTGACGAAACGCTCGCGGCGTTTGTCCGAGGAATACCAGAAATACTGCATGATCCCGAGGATCCAGAAGACGCGTCCGTGGTCTTTCATAAAGCGTTTGCGCGCGCCCTTCAGCACCCTGGCCTCGCCGGTTTTCAGGAATGCGCTCGCGGCATCGGCGACATAGCGCCCGCCTGTCATAGCGTAGTAGATGCCCTCTCCCGAGGCAGGTGCCACGATTCCCGCGGCATCGCCCGCGACGATCACATCCTTGCCGTTGTCCCAGCGCTTCAGCGGTTTCAACGGGATCGGTGCACCCTCACGGCGCACCGTTTCGCAGCGTGTCAGGTCAAGTTCTGTGCGCATCTGCGAAACCGCGCCGCGCAGTGAAAAGCCCTTGTTCGCGCTCCCCACTCCGATGCTTGCGGTTTCGCCATGCGGAAAAACCCAGGCGTAGAAGTCGGGCGAAAGCTTGCCTTGGTAGAAGACATCGCAGCGATTGGCGTCGAAGGCCTCTCCGTCATTCGCAGGCGATTTGATGATCTCGTGATAGGCGAAAACGCATGGAACGCGCTCGGCCCCGGGTAGAGATTGCTTCGCCACCGCAGAGCGCGCGCCATCCGCCCCGATGATGCAGCGCGCACGTACATGTTCGATCTCACCGCCACGTTTGCGCCGGAAGGTGACGATGGGATGCGGGCTTTCATCGCGCTCGATCTTTTCGAACACCGCGGTTAGGCGCTCTGCGCCGGCCATGCGGGCGCGTTCGCGCAGCCATTCGTCGAATTCGTCCCGATCGACCATGCCGACATAGCCGATCTCGCCCACCGGCATGTCCACCGCGCGGCCCGAGGGCGCGATCATCCGGGCGCAGCGAGAGCGGGCAACGAGCAGGCTCTGCGGGATGCCGAAATCCTCGAGCATTCTGGGCGGGACGGCGCCGCCACACGGCTTGATCCGGCCGCCGCGCTCAATCAGCAGGACCGAGTGCCCCGCAAGAGCAAGATCGTTCGCAGCGGTTGCGCCGCATGGTCCTCCGCCAACGACGACGGCATCGTAGATAGTCTCGGTCATGCGAACACCTCTCTCTCCCTTGCGCCAAGTTCTTCGATTGTTATCGGCGTCGCCCGCGTAGCCCGCACCGCAAGCCATGAGGCGAGAACGAACAGGCTCGCCTCGATCGCGAATATCAGCTGGAACGCGCTGCCATCGTGCTGCAGCGCGCGCCGCGCGGCATCGACACCGATTGCGCCGATCAATCCTCCGAACCCGAAGGCGATGGCCTGCGCCGCACCCCACACGCCCATGCGCACGCCTTCGCGCGTTTTCGCGCCTGCGCCAGCGAGCCCCATCATCGCGCCGATGGCTGCAACCGCGAACAGGCCGTTGCAAAAGCCGAGCGCGAAGACGTTGACTGCAATCGGCCAGCCGGGCCCGACCATCGCACCCATCGCCAGGCTTGCCAGCGCGATCGCCGAACCAAGACAGCCGAAGACGATCCAATGGCGCAGCTCCACCGGCATGCGGCCTGCAAAGGCGCTGCCGCCGACACCGCTGACGATCATGCCCACAAGCACGCCGCCCGACTGCATCCCGCCGAGCTGGGTCGATTCCCCCGGCGTCATTCCGAATACCAACCCCGCGAACGGTTCAAGGATCAGGTCCTGCATGTTGAACGCCATCATCGAGACGAAAATGAAAATGGTGAAGCGCCGCGCCGCTTGTTCGTGAAGGATTTCGCGCAGGGCATCCCTAAAATCGGGAGGGGGATCGCTCTTGGCTGTCTCGGCAAAGCCCGCAATGCCGCCCCGTGGTTCGATGCGGAGCACTGCAAGGGTGGTCACGGCAATGCAGGTCAGCAACAGGCCCGATGCAACTATAAGCAGGCGCTCCGGCGAATAGGGTTGCAGGAGCGCGCCTACCGAAATTGCCGAAACGACGATCCCTGCCACCATCATGATCCACGTCACGGCCGCCGCCGCAGCGCGCCGTTGAGGGGCAACGCCCGAGGCGAGCAATGCGAGCGCGGAAGTACCGCTTGCCCCCACGCCGATTCCGATCAGGGTGTAGGCCACGATTCCTAGGCCCATGGCGAGGGCGAAACTTCCACTCACCATAACCGTGGTCTGCACGGCGAGGATCGCTCCAAGACCGAGCACTATGATACCGCCGATTATCCAGACCGCGCGGCTGCCACGCCCAAGCGACGATTTGTCCGAGCCATGTCCCCACAATGGGCGGCAGAGCTGCACTGCGTAGTGCCAGCCGACCAGGCCTGCGGGAATTGCCGCCATCAGCGCGTACTCGACCACCATCAGCCGGTTGAGCACAGTTGTTGTCAGCATCACCATCGCGCCGATGCTGGCCTGCACGAGCCCGATGCGGACGATGGCGAGCCAGCCCAATCCGGCCCCCGCTGGTGCCACAGCGACCATCAGATGTATCCTCCGAGGCCGAGCGCTGCCGCGAGCATGCCGAACACATACAGAGTCACGCCGACCGCGTTGTACCAGGGCGCGGACTTCTTCGGGTCGCGAAGAAGGCGCGGCATTGCGGCCAACTGCGCGGCGAGAACGACGCCGACGACAATCGCCGAAAGCGTATGTCCCCAAAATGCCAGCAGAGCTATCACCGCCACCTGCGCTGCCGACATGACCGCGCAGGCAAAGCGCGCTGCGCCGTCCACGCCCATGGTAACGGGAAGCGATTTGAGACCCGTCGCGCGGTCTCCCTCGACCGCCTTGAAATCATTGAGGGTCATGATGCCATGCGCACCGATGCTGTACAGCACCAGCACGATCAGGATTTCGGCACGAGGAAGTGCGCCCAGCATCACGGCCGCGCCGGTGAACCAGCTTAGTCCCTCATAACTGAAGCCGACGACGGCGGGCCCGGTCCATCCGCTCGTCTTGAATCGGAACGGAGGTGCACTGTAGCCCCAGGCGAGCGCAAGGCCGACCAGCGCAGCAAGGAAAACCCAGATGCCGAGCGCCCATGCGACTACCGCCGAAACCGCCGTCCCGATCATCGCGATATGGTGCCCCCAGCGGCCTGCAACACGTCCCGAAGGGATCGGGCGATCCGGCTCGTTGATCGCATCCACGTGGCGGTCGAACCAGTCGTTCACCGCCTGGCTTGTCCCGCAAACGAGTGGTCCTGCAAGCAGCACGCCGCCGAGCACGAAAAACCAGCGTCCGTCGAGGCCCACGCCGGACGAAACCGCCCCACACATGAAAGCCCACATCGGAGGGAACCAGGTGATTGGCTTCAGCAGCCGGACGACATCGCCGAGCGCCGGTATCGGCACGGTGCGAGTCGAGACTGCGGACCTCTCCATGTGGAAAGGCTATGCCTGACATATTGATGCGTCAAACTATTTTGACACATTAATTCATGCGAATGCCATTTCGATGCATTGAGCGCTGCAATCGGCCATTTTCAGTGTGAAGTCGGCGAGACAGTTCGCTGTCAGGAATTAACAAGCCAGAACCGGGAAAGACGCTGTCAATTCAGCGATACACTCGCTGCTAGTCGGGGTCGGCGGGCAGGTTGCCCAATCCGTAGCGGTGGAGCTTGGAATAGAGGCTCTGGCGCGAGAGGCCGAGGATTTCCGCCGCAGAAGCGCGGTTGTCCGAGGTGTAGGAGAGCGCTGCCTCGATACACAGCCGCTCGATGAGGTCGGTCGACTCGCGAACGATGTCCTTGAGCGACATGCGCCCGACAAGGTCGGTAAGCTGCTCGACCGAACGCGGGAGATCCTCCGACCCCGGTGGCAGATCGCGCAAACGGCGCCCGATCGGACGGATGACGAAGGCGTAGAGTGGATCTTCGCCGCTTGATCGCACAGCGGAAAGCTCAACCGGCTCGCCTTCGACTTCGTGCCCAGTGCGAACTACGGTGCTGACATTACGTGCGGCGCCGTGCTGGTCGATCTGCCCTTCGATCAGGTCGAGGTCGATACCGGGCCTGCCGACCGTTTCGGAGAGATGCCGCCCTCGCAACTGGTCGACACTTGCAGCCTGAACAAGTTCGATAAAGGCCTGGTTTGCGCTGACGATTTCAAGGTTGGAATCCGCCATGACGAAGGCGTCAGGCATCTGATCGATGAGGTCGAGCAGGGGCGAATTGGCCTCCGCGCTGGCATCATTGACGGGCGAGAGACGCAGCAGCAGGAACTGCCCGCGATCCTGCGTGAATCCTGTGATCGAGACTTTGACTGTGCGCGAGCCTTTGGCGAGCTCGATCTCGATCGGCGAGACGGCCTGTGATGCCATCGCCGATCCCGCCAGAACCTGGAGAGCATCGCGCGATCCTTTTTCGACCAGTGTCGGCAGCTTCTTGCCCTGGAGCGCGCCGGCCCGCATCCCGGCGAGTGCGTGGGCGGCTGGATTGGCCTCGCGAATACGCAGCGTCTGCGCCTCGACCACCATGACCGCTTCCGAGGACAACTCGAACAACATGCGGTAACGCGCCTCGAGATGGCGCATTCGCAGGTAGTCACGCTCAAGCGACTGCTGCACCTGAAGCAGGCGCTGCTGCAGCTTGCCCGCCTCGCGTAAATCGCGACCCAAGGCGATGCGATGCTTCCCGCCGTTGACGCTTAGCACGGCATAGCGGATCGGCACGTCGCCCGCGCGGGTGTGGTGATTGACCTGCCGCCAGTGCTGCACCTCTCCGCGCCGCGCGGCAGCCAGCATCTCCATGATCTTGGGGCGACTTTCATCGGTCACCGTTTCGATCCAATTGGTCCCGATCCAGGCATCGAAATCGGGGAAATCGCCGGGGTCGAACGTCGCATCGAGGATCGTGCCGGTATCGTCGAGCACCAGAGTCACGTCGCCCGCAACCATCGCGAGCTTCATCGCCGCTTCGGCGTCGAGCGTGTCGAACAGTTCGGCTGCCTTACCGAACGGGTTCTTGCCTTCGATACTGTGCTTTCGTGTCAGCATTCAGGGTTCCGGTCTAACGCATAGTTCGCGCCCGCACCGGCGATGAGGCGACCAGTCTTTCGGCCTCCTCAAGCGCAGCGCGTGCGTCGGCGCCGGTCCCATCGGCTCCCACTGTTGCGACGATCGAGGGATCTTCGTTGACCGCTCTTCCGCCGATCAAAACACAAATGTGCGGATTGGCTGAAACGCTGCGCATCGCCTTGATCAAATTTGCGACGGCGGCGCTAGGGCAATCCCTCGATATCGTCAATCCGGCCACATCGAATGATTTCTTCGATAACAAGTCGAGCAATTCGCGGCGTTCCGGCCTCGACAAGGCCACGCTGTCCCAGCCGGCGCGCGAGAACACCTCGTCGATCATCAGCGCGCCAAAGCTGTGCTGGTCGCCTGGGATCGGTGCGAAGATCGCAGTCGGCCTGAATTCGCGATCGCTGGATGCAGCAGGCGGGGTTCGCGCGGATATCTCGCGCATGACCTGCTGAAGCCGCCACAAACCCATTGTAACATCGACGAAATCGCAATCGTCGGAAATCCACATTTCGCCGAGACGGCGCGCGGCGGGGGCCAGGAGATCGAGGTAAACGGCCTCTACGCTGACGCCGGCGTCGAGAAAACTGTCGACCTCTTCAAGCAGGCTCGCAGCCTCGAGTCTGAGCGGCAGCGATGCAAATCGGCTGGCATCCGAAGGGTCGATCTCACCGCTTCGCGACGTCGCCGCAGCCGCCCTGCTGGACGAATGCGCCATCAACAGCCGGGGGATAATTTCCCCTTCAATGATCGCATTTATCGACTCGTCTGCAAGCGGGCCAGGCGAATCACTGTTGTCTGCGCTGCGCGGCTTTTTCCGCGCGAACGGATCGATGATCACTTTTCGCAAAGCAGCAGAACCGGCGCCCATTACGCCTGTCCCCTTGGGTCCCGCCATCTGATCCTCCCAGGCTCCCGGTCCAGAATGCCGGGATCGGCGCGGATCGCGTCGCTGTCAGTGTGGCCGAAGGATATCCGACTCCTCTCCCACCAACGACTCGGAGGTTTACGCGCTTTTGCCCGATTGGGCAAACCGAAGCCTCGGAAACCGATATAGCTGTCAATCTAACTATACGTCCATTTGGATTGACACTCTAGCTGTCAATGCCATAGATATCGGTTCTGAGGGAAAGGCGGTTTCCACGAGATGAGTCGGCAAGACCACGCATCCCCCGTCGCGGCTGAAGTGTTTGAAGCACACACTGCAACGAACCAGGGGATCAGGGGTTCGCTCTATTCGGAAGAAGAGCGGCGGCGCAGAGACGAGTCGGTCTGGACCACCATTCAGGGCGTGCTTGCTCCGCTCCAGTTCATTGTCTTCCTCGCCAGCCTTGCTCTCGTAATCCGATATCTCTCAACGGGCGAAGGCGCGCTCGCAGCAGACGTCTCGATCGTGATCAAGACACTGGTGCTCTACACCATCATGGTCACCGGCTCGATCTGGGAAAAGGTGGTGTTCGGGCGTTGGTTGTTCGCTCCCGCCTTTTTCTGGGAGGACGTTTTCTCGATGCTCGTCCTCGGGCTGCACACGCTCTATCTCGCGATGCTGTTCGGTGCGATCGGCACGGTTGAGGCGCGCATGTTCGTCGCGCTGGCCGCCTATGCCGCCTATGTCATCAATGCCGGACAATTTCTGCTGAAGCTGCGTGCTGCTCGGCTTGAGGCGGCACCGGCATGAATGCCCCGACCGCCCTTCCCGGCTGTGACGCCACAGCTGCCCGCCCGGTCCTTCGCGAACGCGGCCAGCGCGAAGTATTCTGCGGCCTTACCGGAATTGTCTGGCTCCACCGCAAGATGCAGGACGCCTTCTTCCTCGTCGTCGGTTCGCGGACTTGCGCGCACCTGCTGCAGAGCGCGGCCGGGGTGATGATCTTCGCCGAGCCGCGCTTCGCCACAGCGATCATGGAAGAGCGCGACCTTGCCGGCATGGTCGATTGCCAGGACGAACTGGACCGCGTGGTGGACCGCCTCCTTGCCCGCCGACCCGATATCAAGACGCTGTTTCTCGTCGGCTCGTGCCCCTCGGAAGTCATCAAGCTCGATCTCGCAAAAGCAGCCCAACGGCTTGGCGCACGGCACATGCCTACGGTGCGCATCCTCAACTATTCGGGCAGCGGGATAGAGACGACTTTCACACAAGGCGAAGACGCCTGCCTCGCCGCGCTCGTCCCCGAAATGCCTGCGAGCGCAGCCGACGCCCCGCAGCAGTTGCTGATCGTCGGCTCGCTGCCGGACATCGTCGAAGACCAGTTCGTGCGCCTCTTCGCACAGCTCGGTATCGAGAATGTTGGCGTGCTGCCCGCGCGCAACGCCCGCGACCTTCCACCGGTGGGACGGAACACACGCTACCTCCTCGCGCAGCCCTTCCTCGCCGATACCGCCATGGCTCTGGAGGATCGTGGGGCGATGCGTCTCGATGCGTTGTTCCCGTTTGGGGCCGAAGGGACGACCAGCTGGCTGAAAGCAGCCGCCGATGCCTTCGGTGTCGACGAGATGCACTTCAACCGCGTCATCGCGCCGGGCCGTGAGCGGGCCAAGCGCGCGATCTCACATGCGAAGGCGCAGCTTGAGGGCAAGCGCATCAGTTTCCTGCCAGACTCTCAGCTCGAGGTACCATTGGCGCGCTTCCTCGCGACCGAGCTAGACATGCAGCCGGTCGAAGTCGGCACGCCCTATCTCCACCGCGCCCATTGCGCGCAGGAACTCGACCTCATCCCTCCCTCGGCGCGCATCAGCGAAGGCCAGCATGTCGAGCGCCAGCTGGACCGCGTGCGCGAGGACCGGCCCGACCTCACCGTCTGCGGGCTCGGTCTTGCCAATCCGCTCGAGACCGAGGGGCTGACCACCAAGTGGGCGATCGAACTCGTCTTCTCGCCGGTCCACGGCTTCGACCAGGCCGGCGACCTCGCCGAACTCTTTGCCCGGCCGCTCCGCCGCCGTGACGTGCTGGAGGTATAGGCGATGCAGCTATCCGTCTGGACATATGAAGGCCCCCCGCACGTAGGCGCGATGCGCGTCGCGACCGCGATGGAGAAGCTGCATTACGTGCTCCACGCGCCGCAGGGTGACACCTATGCGGACCTTCTCTTCACGATGATCGAGCGGCGCGGCAAGCGCCCTCCCGTCACCTACACCACTTTCGAAGCGCGTGACCTCGGCAAGGATACGGCGCAACTGTTTCAGGACGCCGCGCGCGAGGCTGTCGAGCGGTTCGATCCGCAGGCGATCATCGTCGGGGCCTCGTGCACCGCCGAGCTCATCCAGGACGATCCGGGCGGGCTCAGCGAAGCGATGGACCTCCCCTGCCCCGCCATCCCGCTCGAACTCCCCAGCTACCAGCGCAAGGAGAACTGGGGCGCGGCAGAGACCTTCTACCAGATCGTTCGCTGCCTTGCGGACAAGGATGTGGTGCGCGAGCCCAGGGAGGGTCGCAGAGCTCGCGCAAACATCCTCGGGCCCTGTGCATTGGGTTTCCGCCACCGCGACGACCTCGTCGAGATCCGCAAGATTCTCGACCAACTGGGCATCGACATAAACCTCGTCGCACCACTCGGCGCGACGCCGCAGGATATCACGAGGATCGGCGCGGCCGATTTCAACATCGTCCTGTATCCAGAAATTGCAGATGAAGCGGCCCGCTGGCTCGAACGAACGTTCGCGCAGCCTGCGGTCCGCTCAATCCCTATCGGTGTGGGGGCCACACGTGCTTTCATTACCGAAGTCGCCGAGTTGGCAGGTGCAGATCCCACGCCTGCCCTCGGCGACACCCATTCCAGACTCCCATGGTGGAGCCGCAGCGTCGATTCGACCTACCTCACTGGCAAGCGCGTCTTCATTTTCGGCGATGCGACCCATGCCGTCGCCGCTGCCCGCATTGCTCGCGACGAGCTCGGCTTCGAGGTTTGCGGGCTAGGCTGCTATAACCGCGAATTCGCCCGCGAAGTTCGAGCGGCGGCTAAAGAACACAGTGTCGAGCCGCTCATCACCGACGATCACCTCGAAGTCGAAGAGGCCATCGCTGCCGCCTCGCCCGAGCTGGTGCTCGGCACGCAGATGGAGAGGCATATTGCCAAACGCTTGGGCCTCGCCTGCGCTGTGATCTCCTCGCCGGTGCACGTTCAGGACTTCCCTGCACGCCACTCGCCCCAGATGGGGTTCGAAGGCGCGAACGTGATCTTCGATACGTGGGTGCACCCGCTGGTGATGGGCCTCGAGGAGCACCTCCTCACCATGTTCCGCGAGGATTTCGAGTTTTCCGACGAGGCCGGGCCTTCCCACCACGCAGCGCATTCACCGCGCTTGGCGGCGGTCGAAACGGCAGCGATGGAAGAGGTTCTCGAACCGGCAAACGACGGCTCGATATGGACAGCCGAGGCTGAGCGCGAACTCAAGAAGATCCCGTTCTTCGTGCGCGGCAAGGCGCGCCGCAACACAGAGGCGTTCGCCGCCGATCAGGGGCGCGCCGAAATCGACCTCGAAACGCTGTACGACGCGAAAGCACATTATGCCCGGTGAGGCGAACGCCTCGATCGTGGCGCACCGCCGCACGCCCGTCAGGGTCGTTATCGTCACGCTCGATAATCACCTGAAGGGCGCAGCCGAACGCGCGGCCCAGACGCTGTCACGCGAGAAGATCGAATTGCAGCTTCATGCGGCCGCCGATTGGGACCGCGATGCATCTGCGCTCGAGCGCGCGAAGGATGCGATCGCTGAGGCCGACATTGTCATCGCGACCATGCTGTTCCTCGACGATCATAGCCGCGCGATCATGCCCGCCCTCGAAGCGCGCCGCGAGGATTGCGATGCGATGGTTTGTCTGATGTCGGCGGGCGAGATCGTGAAGCTCACCCGCATGGGTGGATACCGGATGGATGCGCCTGCGAAGGGCCCTCTTGCTCTGCTCAAGAAGCTACGCGGCTCGAAGAAGCAAGGCGCAAGCTCGGGCGCAGGCCAGATGCGGATGCTGCGCCGCCTGCCCAAGATCCTAAAGTTCATTCCCGGCACCGCGCAGGACGTGCGAGCCTACTTCCTCACCTTGCAATACTGGCTCGCGGGATCGGACGAGAATGTTGTCGCAATGGTACGCGCCCTGATCGATCGGTATGCGGCGGGCGAACGCGCAGGACGGCGCGGGATTACCAAGGCCGATGCGCCGCTCGAATACCCCGAAACCGGTGTCTACCACCCGCGCACGAAGCAGCGCATTTCCGAAAGCCTGCGGCTCCTTCCGCGCAAGAAAGGACCGAACGGCACTGTCGGTCTGATCCTGCTGCGCTCCTATCTCCTCGGCCATGACAGCGGGCATTACGATGCGGCCATCGCCGCGTTCGAGGACGCGGGAATGAAAGTCGTACCGGTCTTCGCCAGCGGCCTCGATGCTCGTCCCGCGATCGAGGCATTCTTCAAGGACCGCAACGGAAAGCCGACGGTCGACGCGATCGTCAACCTCACCGGATTCTCGCTCGTCGGTGGTCCCGCCTACAACGATGCCGAAGCCGCGCGCGAAGTATTAGGCGAAATGGACGTGCCCTATATCGCCGCGCACGCGATCGAGTTCCAGTCGATCGAGGAATGGCGCGAGCGGCCACAAGGGCTTTTGCCGCTCGAAGCGACGATGATGGTTGCCCTCCCCGAGCTAGACGGTGCGATTGCGCCGAGCGTCTTCGGAGGTCGCTCGAACGACCACGTTGGGCCGGTGCGCAAGATGGTGGGCGAAGGCGAACGCTGCGAGGCGCTTGCGCGCCGCGTCGCCGGGCTCATTGCGCTGCGCCGCAGCGAGCGGGCAGAGCGAAAGCTTGCAGTGGTGCTGTTCAACTTCCCACCCAACGCGGGCGCTACGGGCACGGCGGCATTCCTGGCCGTCTACGAGTCGCTGCTTGCGACACTTACCCGGCTCGCTGATGAGGGATACTCTGTTGAAGTGCCCGCAAGTGTCGATGCGCTTCGCGATGCGCTGCTCAACGGCAATGCCGAAATATACGGCGCCGATGCCAATGTCGCTGCGCGCATTCCCGCCGATGAGCATGTCCGGCGCGAAAAGCACCTATCCGAGATAGAGGCGCAGTGGGGTCCCGCCCCCGGCAAAGCGCAAAGCGACGGCGGGCATATCCAGGTGCTCGGCGCCGAGTTCGGAAACGTCTTCGTCGGCATCCAGCCTGCCTTCGGATACGAGGGCGATCCGATGCGCCTGCTGTTCGAGGGCAATTTCGCCCCGACCCATGCTTTCAGCGCCTTCTACCGCTGGATCCGCGAGGACTTCGGTGCGCATTCGGTGCTCCATTTCGGCACCCATGGCGCGCTTGAATTCATGCCCGGAAAACAGGCCGGAATGACGGGCGATTGCTGGCCCGAAAGGCTGATCGGCGACCTGCCGAACTACTATCTCTACGCGGCCAATAATCCTTCCGAAGGGATGCTCGCCAAGCGCCGCTCGGCAGCTACGCTAGTGAGTTATATGACCCCGCCGCTGGCGCAGGCCGGGCTTTACAAGGGGCTTTCCGAACTGAAGGCCTCTGTCGAACGCTGGCGCATGGCGATCAAGGATACCGAACTTGCCGACCTCGCGCAGATAATCCGCGACCAGTGCGAGGCGCTCGATATCGAGTGCGGCGATATCGGCGATCTGTCCGGGCGGCTCTACGAGCTCGAAGCGACCCTTATACCACACGGCCTCCATGTACTCGGCAGCAACCCGCAGGGCGAGCAGCGCGAGAGTATGCTCGGAGCGATGCTCGATGCCGGCGAAGACGCGGACCGGGACAGTCTCGCCCAGAGACTCGACGCCAGCGATGAACTCGGCTCGCTCATTCACGCGCTCGATGGCGGATATGTCCAGCCTGCACCCGGCGGTGACATCGTTGCCAACCCTGCCGTGCTCCCGACTGGCCGCAACATCCATGGCTTCGACCCATTCCGCATCCCGTCCGCCTATGCCTGTCAGCAAGGTCGCGACCAGGCCGAACGGCTCATCGCACGCCATGTGACCCGCGCAGAGCCCTTTCCCGAGAGCATCGCCATGGTGCTGTGGGGCACCGACAACATGAAGACGGAAGGCATCCAAATCGCGCAGGCGATGACGTTGCTAGGCGCGCGACCCCGGCGCGACTCCTATGGACGTCTGTGCGGCGCGGAACTGATCCCGCTCGAAGAACTCGGTCGTCCGCGCATCGATGTAGTGATGACGCTTTCGGGCATCTTCCGCGACCTCCTGCCTCTGCAAACACGGATGCTCGCCGAAGCCGCGCTATTGGCCGCCCAAGCGGACGAACCCGCCGAGGCTAATTTCGTGCGCAAGCACACGCTTTCCCACGCAGAGGCGCATGGCTGCGACTTCGAAACCGCCGCTTTGCGCGTCTTCTCAAACCAGGAGGGCGCATACGGCGCGAACGTCAATCAGATGATCGATGGCGGTGTCTGGGCCGACCCGGACGAACTCGCCAACGCCTTCGAGATCAACAAGGGCTTTGCCTACGGCGTGAACGGCGCACCGGTTCAGCAACGCGACCTGCTGCAAAGCGCCTTGAAGGACGTCGAGTTTACCTACCAGAACCTAGAAAGCGTTGAGGTCGGGATCACCGATCTCGACCAATATGTCGACGGGCTTGGCGGAGTATCGCGCTCGGTCGCACGCGCGAAGGGTGAGGATGCGCCCGTCTACATTCTCGATGCGACACGCGGGAATGCGAAAGTCCGCACGCTTGCCGAACAGATCGACCTCGAAACGCGCACCCGCACGCTCAACCCCAAATGGTTCGAAGGCATGCTCGACCACGGCTTCGAGGGCGTACGCCATATCGAGATGCATGTGACCAACACGCTCGGCTGGTCGGCAACCACCGGGCAGGTCGAGCCGTGGGTTTACCAGAAGATTTCCGAGACGTTTGTGCTCGACGAGGAAATGCGCCGCCGCCTGTCCGAGCTCAATCCCAAGAGCTCCGCACGTGTAGCGAACCGCCTGCTCGAAGCCTGCGACCGCCAGCTGTGGGAGCCCGACGAGGCCACGCTAGCCGCGCTGCGCGAAGCCAATGACGAACTCGAAGACCGCCTCGAAGGCGTCTTCGCCGCCGAATGATGATGGGGATCGACTGACATGAATCTTCAAACTCCCAAATCGAGCTTCAATCGGCCAGACGGCGAAGGATCGGTCCAGGTCCAGCTTGACCCGCGCGACCAGATCAAGGGCGCAAAGGTCTTCGCGGTCTACGGCAAGGGCGGGATCGGAAAGTCGACCACGTCGTCGAACCTGTCGGCGGCCTTTTCGAAGCTCGGCCACCGCGTGCTCCAGATCGGCTGCGATCCAAAGCACGACAGCACCTTTACGCTCACCAAGAAGCTGATGCCGACGGTGATCGACGTGCTCGAGACGGTCGAATTTCACTCCGAGGAACTGCGGCCCGAGGACTACATGTTCGAAGGCTATAACGGAGTGATGTGCGTCGAGGCCGGCGGGCCTCCAGCCGGCACCGGCTGCGGCGGCTATGTCGTCGGGCAGACCGTGAAGTTGCTGAAACAACATCACCTACTCGAAGACACAGATGTCGTGATCTTCGACGTTCTGGGCGACGTCGTATGCGGCGGGTTTGCCGCGCCTCTGCAACATGCCGAGCGCGCGTTGGTTGTCGCCGCAAACGACTTCGACAGTATATTTGCGATGAACCGGATCGTTGCGGCGATCGGCGCGAAGTCGAAGAATTACGACGTGCGGCTCGCGGGCGTGGTCGCAAACCGTAGCCGCGAGACCGACGAGATCGACCGGTTCTGCGACCAGATCGGCATGCAGCGCCTCGCCCACTTCCGCGATGTCGATGCGATTCGGCGATCGCGGCTCAAGAAATGCACTCTGTTTGAGATGGAGGACTCGCCCGAAGTCATCGCCGCGCAGGAAGAATACCTCCGCCTTGCAGCGATGCTGTGGGCAGGCGTCGAGCCGCAGGCGGCCGAGCCGATGAAGGACCGCGACATCTTTGACTTCCTGGGGTTCGAGTGATGGCAACATATCCAGACAGCAGATTGGCACGAACAGATTTCGACACCCGGCGCGAAGCGCTCGCAACCTATTTCGACTCCACTGCCAGACAGGCGTGGATCGACCTCACCTCCGACGCGAAGGTCAGCGGCATCCGCGCAACCGTGCGCGCAGGGCGCGAAGAAATGCGCGAGACGCTAATGGGTTGGCTCCCTGCCGACCTCAGGCGCACGCGCGTGCTCGATGCGGGCTGCGGAACCGGCGCTCTCGCGATTGCCGCAGCATGTCGCGGAGCCGAAGTCGCAGGGGTGGACGTAGCTGGGGGCCTGATCGAAGTCGCGCGCGAACGCACGCCGGGCTTTATCGGTCACGGCCGGATCGATTGGCTCGCGGGCGACATGCTCGATCCTTCGCTCGGTACCTTCTCGCACACAGTCGCGATGGATTCCCTAATCCACTATTCGCCCGACGACCTTGTCGATGCGATCGAGCAGATCGGCGAGCGCACCACGCACTCGATCCTGTTCACTTTCGCGCCGCATACCAAGCTGCTCGGAGCGATGCACACGGTCGGCAAGGTGTTTCCCAAGGGCAATCGCTCGCCCGCCATCGTCCCGGTCGCAGAGGAAGATTTGCGCGAGCGTCTGGGCACGCTCAAGAGCTGGCAAATCGGCCGGACGCAGCGCGTCTCAAGCGGGTTCTATACCTCGCAAGCCCTCGAACTGGTCAGGCGCGGATGAACAATAAGCCCCGCCCTTCCAACTGGACTGAAGTCGCGATGGCAATGCTGCCATTCGCGGACGCTGCGAGCGCGGATCTGCCGCTCGCCCGCCTGCTGCGGCTTGCGTTGTTCCAGTTCAGTGTCGGGATGGCGATGGTTCTGCTGAACGGCACGCTCAACCGGGTGATGATCGTCGAGCTCGGCACGCCCGCCTGGATTGTCGCACTCCTGATTGCTGTCCCCCTTCTCGTCGCACCTTTCCGTGCGCTGATCGGACACAAGTCCGACACGCACCGCTCGTTTCTGGGATGGAGGCGCGTGCCCTACATCTGGTTCGGCACGATCTTGCAGTTCGGCGGCCTGGCGATCATGCCATTTGCACTGCTGCTCTTCAGCAAGCCCGACACATTCGAGCTTGCGGTGCTTTCCGCCGCTGTATCCTTCCTTGTGACCGGCGCGGGCTTTCACGTCACGCAGACCGCCGGCCTCGCGCTCGCGACCGATCTCGCGCCCGAGGACAAGCGCCCGCGCGCGGTTGCGCTGCTCTACGTCATGCTGCTCGTCGGCATGATGTTCTCTGCCTTCGTGATCGGCGGGCTGCTGATCGATTTCGGCCCGACGCGGCTGGTGCAGGTGATCCAGGGTGCGGCGGTCCTGACGATGGTGCTCAACATCACCGCGCTCTGGAAGCAGGAGGCGCGCGATGTCGAGGCGACCGCCCCTGACCGCGAAACGCCCCATTTCCGCGAGCTTTGGAACGCCTTCGTGAAGGACGGTCGCAACGCACGCCTCCTTACCGCAATCGGCATTGGTGCGGCGGGTTTCGCGATGCAGGACGCGCTGCTCGAGCCTTATGGCGGTGAGGTGCTCGGCCTGTCGGTCGGCGCGACTACCGGGCTTACCGGAGCATGGGCGTTCGGTGCTCTGATCGGTTTCATGTGGTCTGGCCGGATGCTCGCTCGCGGTGGCGATCCGCTGCGCATCGCGGGGCTTGGCCTCGTGATCGGTGTTACCGCCTTTCTCATCATTCTGTTTGCCGCCCCGTTCTCCTCGCCAGTAATGCTCTTTATCGGGGCCATCGCGATCGGCCTCGGATTGGGGCTTTTTTCTGTCGGCACACTGGTCGAGGCGATGGCGCTCGCCAAGAATGAGACCGCCGGCCTCGCGCTCGGAGCATGGGGCGCGGTGCAGGCGACCTGCGCTGGTGCAGGCATCGCTCTGGGCGGAGCGCTGCGCGACACGGTTTATGCCATCGCCATGAGCGGCGACCAGAGCGCCGGTGCCGCCATTATCGGGGCCAACCGCGCGACCGGATACACCACCGTCTACATCATTGAAATCCTGCTGCTTCTTGCAGGCCTCGCCGCGATCGGACCGCTTGTCGGCCGCGCTCGCACGGATGCAACAGACACCCGGGAGGGCGCCGACCAGCCGTTCGGCCTGCGCGAATTCCCGACATGAATGCGGCTGCCGTTCAACGCCGCACACACTTGAGAGGAATGTGAAATGGAAAACACATACATAGTCGGGACATTCGACGTTGCCGAACTCGCCTTCCTTGCCTTCTTCGTGTTCTTCATCGGGCTGGTGATCTACCTTAACCGGGAGAGCCGCCGCGAAGGCTATCCGCTTGAGGATGAGTGGACCGGCAATGTGGACACGACGAGGCCGCTCTCGGATGCCGGGAAAAAGACCTTCAAGCTGCCGCATGGTCGCGGAACCTATGTGCCCGAAGATGTGCCGCGCGATCCGGTGGACATTCCGGCGAAACGCGCATTCCGCGCGGGCGGTGCACCCTATGTACCAACCGGCGATGCGATGAAGGATGGGCTCGGCCCGGCAGCTTTTGCGAAGCGGCAGGACTATCCCGACCTCACCTTCGACGGTGCGCTCCGCATCGTTCCCATCGCCGACAGCCACGAGATCGTGATCGCGGACAAGGATCCGAATATCGTCGGCTGGCCGGTTATCGCCGCCGACAAGAAGAAGGTCGGCACCGTGAGCGACATCTGGGTCGACCAGTCGGAGCATATCATCCGCTATCTCGAGGTCACGACCAATGCGGGCACCAAAGTGCTCGCACCGATGACGGTCGCCGCAGTTCAGACCAAGGGGCTGCTCACCGGCATTCTCCCGGACAATCCCGAGCTGGTCGAGATCGATGCGATCACTTCGGAACAATTCGAGCACGTGCCGCAGGTCAAGACTCCTGGTCAGATCACGCGTCTCGAAGAAGACCGCATCATGGCCTATTTCGGCGGCGGCTACATGTACGCGACGCCCGAGCGGGGTGAGCCGTGGCTGTGAACGCAAATCTTCACGAGGCGCCCGTGCGCGATCACCCCGAGCTTGCAGGCCACGGGCCCAGCGCGGACGGCGATCCGATGGGCACGCCGGCGCAGGATGAGCGTATATTGTGGAAAGGGCGACCCGACCTCTCGACCTACGCCCGAACGGCTTTCCACACGCGCAAGGCGGCGATCTACTTCGCCGCCCTCATCGTCCTCGCGCTCGCATTCGGCAATGTGAACGGCGCGATAGCCTGCGCAGTGCTGGGTGTTATTGGCATTGCGATCCTGCAAGCCCTCGCATGGTACAGCGCCCGGACTACGCTCTACATCCTCACCGACCAGCGCCTCATGATGCGCGTCGGAATGGCAATAGAGACGCGAATCAACGTGCCGCTGAAGCAGGTGCATGCCGCCCATTTCAAACCGCGCGATAAAGGGCGTGGCGATATCGCGCTCGAGCTGAGCGGCGAGAGGCTGCTCGGCTACTGGTTGCTCTGGCCACACGCCCGCCCATGGAAATTCAACATGCCGCAGCCGATGCTGCGCGCAATTCCGCAAGCCGAAGCTGTTGCAAAGATGTTGACCGAAGCACGCTCCAGGTTCGGATCGATCGAGCGAAACTTGACCGAGATCAAAGATCAGGGGGCTGAAACGGGACAAAAGGCAGGTGGCCCCGCAGCGCGTCCGAACACTTCAGGCGAACTCGCAGATCGCGGCCTTGAAGGAGCGCCTGCATGATCGTTCGCGAATACGAGAGGGATGAATTTGCCGTCCACAAGATCCCGCTGATCGGGATGGCGGTGGTCGCCGCGCTTTCGATAGCGATGACGGCGGCGGTCACCCTCGGCTGGGTCGATCGCACCTCGGTTCCTTCAGAGGTTCGCGCAATGCAGGGCGTTGAATCCACCGCAACCCGCTCGATCCAGTTCTTCGACGAGGCGGATGGCACCGTCCGGGTCGAGGATGCGGCAAGCGGCGAGGTTATCGCGAGCTTTCCCGAAATGCGGGGCGGTTTCGTCCGTTCAAGCGTGCGCAGCCTCGTCCATGAACGGCGGATCCGGGGCATCGGGCGGGCAACCCCGTTCGAACTCATAGAATGGCAGAACGGCGCGCTCTCGTTGCGCGATACGACGACCGGAAAGTCGGTCGAACTGGCTTCGTTCGGGGCCGACAACCGCGCGGTGTTCGCCGCGATGCTGAAACAGGAGACGCGCTGATGGGATCCGGCGTTACCAACACCGCGAGGCGATTCGACACGCCCTGCACCATTCTCGTCGAGCAAAGCTCCGAGCATTTTCACGCCCATGTCGAACTCGCCGGAAATGTCGAGTTGGAACCGGGCGACAAGGTGCGCGTTCACGGAGCCCCGATTTCCGTCCCCTTCGGCCAAAGCGCCACTTTCGAGCGCGCTGCGACGGTGACGCGCGCCGGCCCGCTGACCCGCGCGGCGACGCGGCTCGCGGCCTATTTCGACCTCAAGGAGCTTTACGAGGTCAGCTTCAATCCCGGGAGGATCAAATGAACGCGCCAGCCAAGATTGATGGGGCAAAGATAGAGCCTGCCCATGGCGGCAAGATCATGACCAGCGACGAGGCGATGGCGCTCGCGACGGAGGATACGATCCTCACGCCGCGCTTTTACACTACCGATTTCGATGCATTGGACGCGATCGACGTCAGCCTTGTTCGCGAGGAATGGGACCAGCTGATTGCCGACATGCTGGAGGATCCGAACAAAAAGCACTTCCGCGAGAAAGGCAGCTTCGAAGGGATCATCGAAAACCTCGAGCCAGAGCTTCGCGCCGAATTCACCGACTTCATGGTCAGTTCGATGACGTCGGAATTTTCCGGCTGTGTGCTCTATGCAGAGATCGCCCGGCGAACGAAGAACCCCGACGTGAAGCAGCTGTTCAAGCTGCTCGCCCGCGATGAAAGCCGCCATGCAGGTTTCATCAACGAAAGCCTCAAGGATGCAGGCATCGGGGTCGATCTCGGCTTCCTGACCAAAACGAAGAAATACACCTACTTCAAGCCGAAATTCATCTGGTACGCGGTCTACCTGTCGGAGAAGATCGGATACGCGCGCTACATCACGATCTACCGGCACCTCGCCGCAAACCCGCAAAACAAGTTTCACCCGATCTTCGACTGGTTCGAGGAATGGTGCAACGACGAGTTCCGCCATGGCGAAGCCTTCGCGATGCTGATGCGCGCCGATCCCAAGCTTCTCCAGGGGCATAACAGGCTGTGGATCCGGTTCTTCCTGCTCTCGGTCTACGCGACGATGTATGTACGCGACCATGCGCGGCCCGTCTTCCACCGCGCGCTGGGCGTCGATCCGACCGAATACGATTACAAGGTGTTCGAGGTCTGCAACCAGATCAGCCGCCAGGTCTTCCCGGTCGAGCTCGATATCGACAATCCCAAGTTCCGCGCCCGGATGGAGGCGCTGCGTAAGGCTGCGCTGCGCATCGAAGACGGTAAGGCGCAAGGCGGCATCGGCGGCCTCGCCAAGCGCATAAGCGGGATGGCGGGTGCGGGATACAACTTTGCGCGCATGTACTTCCAGCGCACCAAGCCCAACACGCTGCCGCAATCGATCAGGCTGCAACCCGCATGGTGAGCTGGAGCGGCCATATTGTGCCGTTCATCGTGACGGTGGCGATCTGGTTTGTCGCGACCGGGCTGATTGCCTGGGCCGACAACCGCGAGCGCTCTACCTTCTCGCGCAGCATCCTGATCGGCGGAGCCTGCGGGATTGCTGCCCTGATCGCGATCCTTATCGCATCGCAATCGGTTTCTCTCTGGGCGATCTATCTCGCCTTTGGCGGCGCGCTGATGGTTTGGGGCTGGCATGAGATCGGCTTCCTGACCGGAGCCGCCGCCGGGCCGCGCCGTGAGCCCGCCGAAGCGGGGCTGAAAGGCGCGCGCAGGTTCGCGCAGGCGAGCGCCACCGTGATCCATCACGAGGTTGCGCTCGCGCTCACCGCGCTGCTGCTGATTTCGCTTTCTTGGAATGCGCCGAACCAAATTGGGGCGACCGTGTTCGTTCTTCTGTTCGGCCTGAGGCTCACAGCCAAGATCAACATTTTCGTCGGCGTGCCCAACTCCTCCGCCGAAATGCTCCCGGCGCACCTCGCCTATCTCAAGACCTATTTCGGAGCCAACCGCATGACGGCGCTGCTCGCCGCCTCGATCCTCGCGATCCTCGCGATGGCGGGCTGGTTCGGCTCGCTCGCGCTCGCAGCGCCGATCGGCAGCGCGGAGATGGTGGGCGCAAGCCTGCTCACGACGCTGTGCCTCTTGGGCGCGCTCGAACACCTGTTTCTCGCCCTGCCATTCCGCGACGGGATGCTGTGGGGCTGGGCCCTGCCGAACAGGCAAGTCGCCCGCAATACGGACACCAGAACATGACTTTCAAAGCAGAGGGACAACCCATGGACTTCGAAGCCTATTTCGCCGGCGAGCTCGATACCGTTCGCGAAGACGGACGCTACCGGGTCTTCACCGATATCAAGCGGCATAGGGGCAAGTTCCCGCACGCGACCCGCTTTGTCGAAGAGGAGACGCAGGCGGTCACAGTGTGGTGCTCGAACGATTATCTCGGCATGGGCCAGCATCCCAAGGTGCTCGAAGCCATGCACGATTGCCTGGATGAATGCGGCGCGGGCGCTGGCGGCACGCGCAACATTTCAGGGACCAACCACTATCACGTCCTCTTGGAGCGCGAACTTGCCGATCTTCACGGCAAGGAGTCCGCCTTGCTCTTTACCAGTGGGTACGTTTCGAATTGGGCGGGTCTGGGGACTCTCGCAGCAAAGATCCCAGGCTGCGTTGTGTTCTCGGATTCGCTCAACCATGCCTCGATGATCGAGGGCATCCGGCACAGCCGCGCGCCCTACAAGATCTGGAAACACAACGATGTGGAAGACCTCGACCGGATGCTGTCCGAGTTCGGCCCGGAGGTTCCCAAGCTCGTCGCGTTCGAAAGCGTCTATTCGATGGACGGAGATATCGCGCCCATCGCCGAGATTCTCGACGTCTGCGAAAAGCACGGCGCGATGAGTTATATCGACGAGGTTCATGCGGTTGGCCTTTATGGCCCGCGCGGCGGCGGCATTGCCGAGCGCGAAGGGCTGATGGACCGCATCACTGTGATCGAAGGGACGTTAGGCAAAGCGTTCGGCGTCATGGGCGGCTATATCGCGGCCTCGGCCAATCTCGTCGATTTTGTGCGGAGCTTTGCAAGCGGGTTCATCTTCTCGACCGCTCTGCCCCCTGCGATTGCAGCCGGTGCGGCAGCGAGCATCCGACACCTCAAGCAAAGCAGCGAGGAGCGCGAGCTCCAGCGCGAGCGCGTGGCGCAAGTCCGCCGCAAGCTCGACATCATGGGCATCCCGCACCTCGACAATCCCAGCCACATCATCCCGGTGATGGTAGGCGATGCGCACAAATGCAAACGCATCAGCGACTGGCTAATGGATAATCACGGAATCTACGTGCAGCCGATCAATTACCCGACCGTCCCGGTCGGTACCGAGCGGCTGCGCCTCACACCTTCGCCGGTCCATTCGGACGGCGATATCGATGCGCTGATCAATGCTCTGAGCGAGATCTGGTCGCAATGCGAACTCGCGCGGATGTCGGCTGCGGCCTGATCCCATCCGCAAGCCGCGCAACCCCGCGCGGTCCGTATCGGCCAAGATAAAGGGCGGCGTGGTTCTAACCACGCCGCCCTTTCAATTTCTGCGATCCGAAGAGGGTTAGCCGCCGAGCATGCCGCTGCTTTCGGCTTCCTCGAAGATTTCACCAAATTTGCGCCCGGCCAGGCCCGGATGGGTCACGGCCTTTGCCGCTTCGAGGTTATCGGTCATGCCATCGCCTTCGACAATGATGAGGCCGACCATGCCGGCGGCGTAGTGCGGTACGCACTGATAGCCGTAGACGCCCGGTTTCGGCAGGACGTAGGACACTTCCTGGTTGATCTCACCTTCCCAGCCGCGCACGCCCTCGGGCAGCATACCTTCGATCGAGCTCGACTGGTGGGTCGGATCGGTCGGAACGAACTTGACCGTATCGCCGACCTTTGCGGTGATCAGGCGCGGCTTGAACACCTGGAGACCGCTTCCATCGGGATCACGGGTGAGCATCTGCACTTCGATGACGGTTCCGTTGGGCTCGACCTCGGGAGCTGCGGGAGCTGCCTCGGCGGGCTCGGGATCGGCTGCCGCGGCGGTCGCTGCGGGTTCTTCGGTCGCCGGCGCCGGGGTTTCGTCGGCACGGATGTCACAGGCCGCAAGTGTCATGAGGCTGCCGAGGGCGATAGCGCTCAAAAGATGGGTACGCTTCATATTTGTATCCTTCTCAAACCTTCAGAAAGCCCCGCAGGGCGCGGGGCGGGATCGTTTCTTAAGCGTTAGAACACAAAGGGTTGCACGGTTCGCCTCCCGCCCTTCACGCGCTTTCCGCACACCCCTAACGCGCGAAAGCCGTAGGGTTTCCCGACAAAATTGACAGTTCTTGGACCATTGCCGCCCCTTACTCGCCATTGCCAAGCCCGGCACTGGCGCTAAACAGGCGGCCATGAAGAACATCTCATGGAAATCGAAACTCGTCGCCGGTCTGCTGGCTTTCTTGCCGCTGTATTTCTCTGCAGCCGCGCTCGGCACAAAATTCGGCTTCTGGAGCTGGCAGACGGGGCTAGGCACGCTGACGGTCGGCGGCGGGCCAATCGTGCTGGGTGCTGTCGCGATCATATCGCTCGTCCTTCTGATCATGGCGCTGATCAAGAAGCCGAGGACGGGCTGGGTTCTCCCGGCGATAGGTGTGCTCGTGCCTCTGGGGATACTCGCAGCGCTTTTGTCGCTCGGAGCAACCGCAGCTGAACATCCGATACACGACGTCGCAACCGATACCGCAAACCCACCCGAGTTCTCCGCCGAGACGATGGCAGCGCGCGAGGCGTTTGGCGCAAATCCGCTGCACGACTACCAGACCCCGCTTCGCGACCTCGAGATGTTCAAACCGTACAGCGAAGAAGAACCCGAGATGGGTATCAAATCGCATGCGCAGATCATCACCGACACCTATGCCGATCTTTCTCCGTTGCCGCTCGGGGGCGCGAGCAAGGAAGACGCGGTGGCAGCCGTCGCCGCGGCGATGGGCAAGATGGGTTTTGACGACATTCGCACCGACGTAGAGGCAGGCCGGGTCGAGGGCGTCGCAGAGACATTCTGGTTCGGCTTCAAGGACGATGTGGTCGCGCGGGTCGGCGAAAACGAGATCGATTTTCGCTCGGTCAGCCGTGTGGGTCGCAGCGATCTCGGCGCAAATGCGAAACGGATCGAGGAATTGCGCGAACTTACCGCGAGCCAGATCGGACAGCGGTAACTTTCGGGCCGATCATTCGCGAAATTGGATGACCGCCAGTGCGCTGCGCTGGAACACGGTCAGCACGCACAGCGCCGCGTAGCTGTAAGCGAGCACCGGAAACCATCCCGGAAACAGGCACATCGTGATGAACACAGCGATGGTCTCGGCCCCTTCGGCAAGACCGGTCGAATAGAAGAAGCTCTTCTTCCCGTGCGCCTCGGTGCTCTCCCCGCGCTCCGCTGCGATGACCGCGAAGGCGAGAAAGCTGACGCCCGTCAGAACGAAGCTCGCGACCAGTACCAGTGCGGGCAGCGTGTTCTCGCTTGCCAGCACCCCGAAGCCGAGCGGGATCGAGACGTAGAACGCGAAATCCGAAACGATGTCGAAATAGCCGCCCAACACGGTCGGCCCGTTGATCCGCGCAACCGCTCCGTCAAGGCCGTCGAAGACCCGGTTTGCAACGATGAGCGCGAGGCCCAGCCAGATCTCGCCCAGCGCAATGGCAGCCGCACCCATCAGCCCTAGCAGCAAGCCTAAAAGCGTCAGAAGATTGGCCGTCACTCCCGACCGCGCAATCGCCCTGCCCACACGATAGAGCGGCGGGTCGATCAGCGGGCGAAGCTTTGCGTCAAGCATAGACGGCTCTTGCAGCTGGCTCGAAAATGCTTTCGATCCATCCGCCGGTCACAAGACCTATCCACGCGCCGGTCATTGCGGTGGCTAGGTTGCCCGCGATCCAGCTGCGGATGCCGAGCCCCGCCGCCTCCGCCCGGCGCTCCGGGCAGAGCGTTCCGATGGTCGAAACCAGTAAGCCGACGCTCGCCAGATTAGCGACACCGCACAGCGCATAGGTCACTATCAGAAGACTTCGGTCCGAAAACGTGCCGTCGGGCAGCGCGGCTAGCTCAAGGTAAGCGACGTACTCGTTGAGGATTGCCTTCGTCCCCATCAGCCCGCCCGCAGCCTGAGCCTCGTCCCAAGGCACGCCGATCACCCACATTAGCGGTGCGAAGAGCCAGCCGAACATGCGCCTCAGTGTCAGCGGTTCGTCGCCGACCAAAGGTAACAGCGCGAGCACTTGGTCAGTGAGCGAAACCAACGCGAACACAACGATGATCACAGCGATCACCGCTAGGAACAGCTGCATTCCGTCCATCGTCCCCTTCACGATGGCATCGATGCTGCTTTCGTATTTGAGCCCCGGCTCTTCGCCCTCAACCTCGGTCGCTTTTTCCTCGCCATTGCCCGGCACCATTAGCTTGGCGATCAACAGCGCGGCGGGAAGCGAAACGAGCGATGCCGAGATCATGTGGCCGACCGCATCGGGCACAGTCTCGCGCAAGGTCGTTGCGTACAGGATGAGGATCGCGCCGCTGATCGTCGCCATTGCGAGCACCATCACCTGGAACAGCTCGGCACGGCTCATCCTTGCGAAATATGCGCGCACCACCAGCGGGCTTTCGACCACTCCCAAGAACAGGTTTGCCCCGCCCGAGAGGCCAACCACGCCGCTCACCTTCAGTGACTTGCGCAGCAGGTAGGAAAGCCCGTTTACGATCCATCGCAACACGCCCCAGTGCCATAGCAGCGCTGCAATGGCGGAGAAGACAATGACGAGCGGCAGGATCTGGAATGCAATGACGAGCGGGGGTTCGGCGCCGTCCTTCAACTCGAACGGCAGCGGCGCGCCGCCGAGATAGCCGAACATGTAGGATGAGCCGTCCAATGTTGCGCGCTCGATCGCGGCAACCCCCTCATTGGCGAGTGTCATGACGTGCCATACGAAGGGCACGCGCACGATCAGCAGTGCGAGTGCTCCCTGCAAGGCAAGCGCGCCCGCAATCCAGCGCCACGTAGGGCGGCCGCGCCTGTCTTCGCTTAGCCCCCATGCTATGAGAAGCAGCACGGCAATCCCGAAAATGCCGCGCAGCTGGTCGAACAGTTCCAAATGGCTTCCCCGTCGTGCGCCAAGGAGCAACAGGCTCAGGCGCTGTCAGAACTTTTCTTCTTGCCGAAAACATTGTCGAGCGCCAGCCTGTCGAACTCGTGAAAGGCGATCAGCGCAAGCGCAGCGCCCGCAACGGTGATCGACGGGAAAAACAGGATGTTGGCGTCTTCGTGCAGATACTCGCCGAAGGGGTCGAGGAAATGCCGCCAGATCGGCAATGCGCCGCCGACGAGGATCAACGCGGACCCTGCGAGCGTGTACTTGCGGAAGAGTCCCAGCACGACCAGCAGTCCGAGAACGATCTCCGCCCACCCGAATGCGAGCTGGAAGACCGCCTGCGATCCGACGCCGCTGTAATACTTGTCGGCGAGCATTTCGCCGCGTTCGCCCACCACTCGGACAAGTCCCCATACGACCAGCAACAGACCGGTGCCGATCCGCATGATGAGGAGGGAAATCGAACGAAGCATGGGACTTTCTCCGGAATAGTTTGGGCGGCCTAGCCGCGACGCCAGTCGTGGTATTTCTCGACCCAGCCGAGCAGTTTTTCAGGTTTGTTTGCGCGCTTCCAGTCGCCGGCTGCGAATTTGTTTGCCTCGGCCATGGTCGGATAGGAATGGATCGTGCCGAGGATTTTGTTGAGGCCGATCTTGTGCTTCATCGCGAGCACATATTCCGCGAGCAATTCGCCTGCATGGCTGCCGACGATGGTGACACCGAGGATCGTATCCTTGCCGGGCTTTGTGAGCACCTTGACGAACCCCTTGGTCTCGCTCTCGGCAATTGCGCGGTCGAGATCATCGAGATCGTACCGTGTGACCTCGTATTCGATGCCCTGCTCCTTCGCTTCCACCTCGTTGAGGCCGACGCGGGCGAATTCGGGATCGAGGAAGGTCACCGCCGGGATCACGCGGTAGTCGGCCTTGAACCGCCGGAATTGTCCGAACAGCGAATTGACGCTCGCATACCATGCCTGGTGGCTGGCGACATGGGTGAACTGGTATGGACCGGCGACGTCACCCGCGGCGTAGATATTGGGGAATTTGGTGGCGAGGAATTCGTCGGTGACGACCGTGTTCCGGGTATCGATGCCAAGCTCCTCCAGCCCGAAGCCGGTCAGCCGCGCCTTGCGCCCGACCGCAACGATCAGCGTGTCGAAGGGGATGCTGGTCTCGCCATTGGTACTTTCGGTTAACAGCGCGCCGTTTTCGACACGCACCGCCTTGTGCTCGGTGAGGACGGAAACGCCCGCCTCTTCGAGGACGGATTTCGCGAGCTCCGATACTTCCGCATCCTCGCGCCCGAGCACGCGCGGCTCCATCTCGACCTGCGTCACATTCGAGCCGAGCCGAGCCAGCGCCTGCGAAAGCTCACATCCGATGGGGCCGCCGCCCAGCACAGCAACGCGCTTCGGCGCTTTATCCATCCCGGCAAAGGCATCCCACATGGTCTCGCTGGTGAGATAGCCGCTGTTCTCGATCCCCTCGATCGGAGGCACAACCGGCTCCGCTCCGCTCGCGATCACGATGCTGCGGGTCGTGAGCCGCTGCGTGCCTCCAGAATTGAGCGCAATCTCGACCGTCCAGGGATCGACAATTTTTGCATAGCCTTTCACCACATCGACCCCGAGCCCCTCGTAGCGCTCGACGCTGTCGTGCGGCTCGATCGCCTTGATCACATCCATCACTCGGGCGATGGTTTCGCGGAAGGGCACTTCGGGCTCGACGGGCTTGAGGCCATACCGGTCTGCATGGCGCATTGTCGCTGCGACCTTGGCACTCTTGATCAGCGCCTTCGAAGGCACGCAGCCGGTATTGAGGCAATCGCCGCCCATCTCGTTCGCTTCGACCAGCGTGACCTTCGCCTTCACCGTCGCAGCGATATAGGCGGAGACGAGCCCGGCCGAGCCAGCGCCGATCACCACCATGTTGCGATCGAAGCTCTTGGGTTTGGTGTAGCCCTTGTAGATACGGCGGCGCTTGATGATCGCGATGATTCCCTTCGCGACCCAAGGGACGAAGGCGAGGAACACGAAAGATCCGATCAGCATCGGCGAGAGCAGGCCGGACGTACTCTCGATCTGCGCGAGCTGCGTTCCCGCATTCACATAAGCGATAGTGCCGAGCAGCATCCCGACCTGGCTCACCCATGCGAATGTCCACGTCCTGATCCGCGTCAGCCCCATGACGAGATTGACGACGAAAAACGGGAAAAGCGGGATCATGCGGATCGTGAAAAGATAAAATGGCCCGTCGCGCTCCAATCCTTCGTTGATGGCCTTCAACCTTTCGCCGAACCGCGCCTCCACCCAGTCGCGCAGGACATAACGCGAGGAGAGGAAGGCGAGCGTCGCGCCGAGCGTCGAGGCGAAGGAGACGAGGATCGTGCCGACGACGAGCCCGAAAAGCGCGCCCGCCGCGAGCGTCATGATCGCCGCACCGGGCAGCGAGGCTGCGGTCACGCCGACATAGACTGCGAAGAACGCCGCCAGCACCAGCACCGGGTTTTCGCGATAGAACTGGTCGATTTCGCCTGCGACCTGCTTGACCCCGTCCAGCGTCAGGTAGCTGCCGAGGTCAAACAGGGAATAGGCTGCGATCAGCGCCGCGAGCGCGAGGATGATGACGATTTTCTTCATGTGTGAGCCTAATACCCCCGTGTTCGCTGATGGCATCTGTGAAGTTACAGGTTGCCGCCCAGCCGCGCGTACTTTCTGATCCAGCGCGTGTCGATCCGGTGTTTGAGCTTCGACACCCAGCGGCCCTCTGCCGCGAAAGGTCTATAGCTGGCGATTGCCGATCCGTCTCCGGTCGAAAGGAGATAGAGACTCGCCTGGCGCGGACTGTAAACTCGCTTCGGTTCGCCTCCCTGAGACGCGACACGAAGGTTTGCGGCCAGGGTCGGCCCCGCCTTTACAGCGTGCACTCCCGAGTGTGTCACGTCACGGTCCTGCCGCGAGGCAACATCGCCTACCGCGAATATGTCCGGGTGCGAGATCGAGCGCTGGTGCCTGTCGACCGCGATGAAGCCCGCCTCGTCGACCGATAGTCCGCTTGCCCCCGGCCAATCGGGCGCACCGCTTCCAACGGCCGCGACAACCAGGTCGAGCGGTTCGAGCGAGCGCCCGCCCGCCACCAGCGCGCCGCCCTCGAAACGCGCATCGTGCATGACGATTTCGATCCGCTGGTCGGCAAATGCGCAAATGACCTTCTGGCGCACCGCTCGGGCGAAGCCGGGGAGCAGTCCCTCGCTTCCGGCGACGAGCACCACTTCGGGGCGGGTCCGCGCGAGCGCCGCATTGCGCAAGGCGAATGCGATCTCGACCCCGCCCGCGCCGCCGCCGACCACCGCAAGCCGGGGCAATGCGCCAAGGCCCGGCATGCGCTCTTCCAGTTCGGTGACAAAGCGGTCGATCGGGCGAATATCGAGCAGCCTGCGATCATCGCCCAGGATTTTGCGCGCGCGCCCGACCCCGCCGGTGTCGAAAGAGGCAATGTCGAAGGCGATTTCCCGCCCGCCCCCGGTCGCGATCGTCCGCTTTGCCGGATCGAGCCCGACGCAGCGATCGAGCACCAGATGGACGCTCGCGCGCTCCGCCAGCGCCGCGATATCGACCAGTCCCGCGTCCCGATCATATTGCCCGCTGACCCAGCCGGGAACCATGCCGGAATAGCGCAAGGTCGGATGCGGGGTGAGCAGCGTCGCGCTTCGACAAGGGAGGCCGCGCTCGATCCAGTCGGCCAGCACCGCCAGATGCGCGTGACCGCCGCCCACCAGGCAGATGTGGTGCGCCTTGTCCGGCACCTTCGCAGACTCAGCTGCGTGCCGACTTCGCGATTGCGACCGCCTCTTCGGCAAGCTTCGTGATTTTAGCGAAATCGCCCGATTCCACGACGTCCTTGGGCGTGAGCCAGCTCCCCCCGCAGGCGAGCACCTGCGGCAGCGCCAGAAATTCAGCGAGATTCGATGCCGACACGCCGCCGGTGGGCATGAAGCGCATCTCGCGGAACACCGATCCCAAGGCCTTGAGCATCGGCACCCCGCCCGCAAGGCTTGCCGGGAAGAATTTGACCTCGCGCAGGCCCAGCGCATAGGCGCGCTGCACCTCGCCGGCGGTCATGGTGCCGGGGAAAAACGGGACGCTTTCGGCGAGACAGTATTCGGCTATCTCGTCGACGAGACCGGGGCACACGATGAACTGCGCGCCGGCCTCGCGCACCTGTTTTGCCTGGTCGAGCGTCAGTACCGTGCCCGCGCCCACGATCAGGTCGTCGCCTTCGGCTAGGATAGCCTTCATGCCTTCGAGCGCGTTGTCGCTGCGTAGCACCACCTCGATCACGCCGAGGCCGCCCGCGCCGAGCGCCTTGGCGGTCGCGACCGCGCGTGCCGGATCGTCATCGCCCACCAGCGGGACGACCGGTGCGCTTTGAAGACGGGATGCAAGCTGGCTCATCGTTCATTCCTTCGCCGGATATTCGATCAACCCTGCGATATAGGGTGCGGGCCGCAGGCGAAACGCCTTTTTGTCCGCATCCGTATGCACTGGCCGGAATTCTTACGAAGACGGAAGGCTCTTCTCGAGCGTCATCAGTGCAAGCGCGTCCTTGTTCGGGTTCGGCACCATCTCGCCTCCTTCTGCCGTGCCTGCCTCCTGACCCGGCCAATAGTGCCGGACCGAGTTTTCAGGCGGTGCATCGACTAGCTCTGCATCGAATGTCTCGACGATGGTGTGCTGGCCCTTAGGCGTGCTCCATTTGAGTTTCAGTTCGGTGAAGCGCGGACGTGTGTAGCGGCTGTATCCGATAAGCCCGTCGCACGCGCTCGCAACGCACTCGGTGCGCAGATTTCCGCCTTCGCCGGCGAAAATCACGGCAATGCGGTCCTCGGCATCGCCCGAGCCCTTGGCGACACACACGGCGACGCCGTAGCCGAAATCGTCGTCGACCGACATGAAGCTGGCTACTTCGTCCTCACCCGCCTTGCATGCCTGCGCGCCAGGCGACTGGTCCAGCGAATAGGGGCTTGCCCGGTTCTGCGCCTGCGTCTGCGGCGGCAGGGTGCCTGTCGTCGAACACGCCGAGGCAAGAGTTACGGTGGCGGCTAGTGCAGCGGTCTTGAGCGCATTGGTCATCGTCATTCTCCCTTCGATGCGCCCTGTCTAGAGCCGCTGCGGGCCGAAGCGCGATGGGGCCGATCACCCATCCCATTTCCGTTCATCGAGGCCCGGCGGGAACCTCGATTGTGAAGCGCGTTCCCTCGCCCGGCGCGGATTCGACCGAGAGGGCGTGGCCGGGCGCGGAAACGAAATCGTGCACCAGTGCGAGGCCCAGGCCGTGCCCCCCGCTTCCCTCGCCCTTGGCGCCGGGTTTGCCGAAGGCTCCGATCTGCTCCTCGCTCATCCCCTTGCCATCGTCGCCGACCGCGATCCGCGTCTTCTCGCCGCTTTGCCTCGCCGCGATCACGATCTCGCTCGCCCCGGAATGTTTGAGCGCGTTCGACACAAGATTGCTCACTGCGCGCATCAGGCCGACCGGGTCGGTATGGACGCTTGCCTCGCCCGGCTCGATGCGCAAGGCGATGCCCGCCTTGTCCGCCTCGCCGCGAAACATTGCCGCGACATTGCGCAGCACCAGCGATGCGGGGAAAGTTTCCGCCCCTTCATCGGGCTTTTCGCCCGCGAGCGGATCGTCTCCTTCCGGTTCCTCGGCAAGCCCGCTGGCGGTAACCGCTTCGAGATAATCGAGCGCGCTTTCGAGCTTGCCCGCCGCCTCAGCATCGCGATTGGCGATGCGAGAGAGGTTCTGCCGCAGCGCGATCATAGGCTGCTGAAGATCGTGCGAGGTCGATTGCAGCCGCGCGCGCATCGTCTCCGCCGCACCGCGCGCCGCATCATATCGCGATCGGCTTTCCTGAAGCGCATTGGCAAGCTCCAGCTTCTCGCGGGTCGCGGCCACTTCGGCGCTCAGCGAGCGATTGAGATCCTGCTGCATCGCCAGCATCCTCACCACGATGGCGATGAAGAAAGCGAGACTTTCGAACAGCAGGGTCGCGTGGAGATAATCGAGCGCGATGGTCATCGGCACCTCGCCCGGCATCAGGAGCACCGCCGCCATGACTGCAACGGTAAAGGCGATCGCTGCCGAGCCCGCGATGAAAGGCACCGCGCCCAGCACATTCGATCGCCACGCGAGCACGGCGATTGCGAGATAGGTCAATGCCGCCACGGGCACGAGCGCGAAGATCAGCCAGCGCAGCGCATCCGATTGCCAGGCGAACAGCGAAAATGCGAGCAAGACACCAAGCCCGACCTGCAGGAATTTGACCGCGCGGGCGAAACGGGGATGGCTCGCCTCGAGATCGGCAAAGGTCCGCGCAAATTGCAGCAGTGCAATCATCATCCCGCACAGCAGCACGAGATTGATCGGCTCGTACAGCCACATCGCTTTGGTAAAGACGAAGCGGTGAAGATACCCCTCGTTGTTGGCGACGAACAGCGCGCTTAACCCGGCATATCCGGCAAATCCCAGCGACAGCGGCCAGCCCACCAGCCGTCCCATGAAAAGCGCCGCGATAACGAGCGCGAGGATCGCGCCGTTGATCGTCCAGTTGAAACGCGCCTCCTGCATGTGGGCGGTGCGCATTCGCTCGGGTGTTGCGAAGGTCACCGGCATCCAGCTGCCGGTCGACGAGCGCATTCCGATCAGGATTTCGCTTGTCTCGCCCCCGTCCATCGCAAGCGGCGCAACGAGATACTGGCTCGCGACCGGCCGCGCGGAAAAGGGGGTGGAATTGTCGATATCGAGCAGCGTGCGGGTAATCGCGGCATCATCCACCTTGGCCACCACCAATTCATCGACAAAAGGTCGCTGGATATCGATCACCCACTCGCCTGCGCGCGAGGAGGGATTGTGGACCTGGACCAACAGCCAGACCGGGCGATCGAGATCGCCAAAATCGATCCAGGGCGTGTCCACCCGTTTGAATTCTTCTCGCGCCGAAAGCGGCCTTGAAAGATCGAGCGTGTCGCCATCGCCGATATAATAGCGCATCTGTCCGAATGGCTGGGCGTGGGCGTTGCCGCTCGGCAATTCAACCGCCTCGGAACCGCCGCTTCGGGGCTCCTGCGCACTCGCCGGGAAAAGCCCTGCGAGCGCCATGAGCAATGCGGCTATCACGCAGGAGCGTGCAAGCCATTGTCTCGTCCCGTGGTGGTTTCCCGTCATGGCGTCTCGATAGGACGCGATGACTTCGGACCCCATGGGGCGAATCCCCCATTCATCGGGGAAAAAGCGCGTCAAAGCTGCCTATGCTCATCGAGCAAGCCTTCCCTGAGCGCGTGGACGAGCAGCGCCGAGACCGAATTGACGCCCAGTTTCGCCATCAGGCTGGCCCGATGTTTCTCGACCGTCTTGGGGCTAATGAACAGCTTGTCTCCGATCGCGACATTCTGGTGACCGGAGGCGATCAGTGCGAGCACTTCGCGCTCGCGCGCGGTCAGCTCCTCGCGCTCGGGCTCGGCGGCAAGCTTGTCCGCCACTTCCTGCGCCACGAACTTACCTCCTGCGAGAATCTCTGTGAAGCCGCGCTGCATCTCATCGGGATCTGCGCTTTTCAGGAACAATCCGTCCACGCCTGCGGCAAGCCAGTCGGCTAGCATCCCGGTAGAGGTAAAGCCGGTCACGACCGCGACCCGGGTTTCGGGCGACCAGCGGCGCGCCTCGCCATAGACCTGCACCCCGCGCGCGAGCGGCATCGCGGCATCGAGCAGCAGGAGATCGGGCTTGTGTTCCTTTACGAGCGCGATCGTCTCCAGCCCGTTTTCGGCTTCCGCGACCACTTCTACATTGCCGATCTGCGCAAGGATTTCGCCTAGCGAACGTCGCACGATCGCGTGGTCATCGGCAATGATCGCCCGGAATTCGCTCATCGCGCTTTGTAACCCCCTGATACAAATAGCCCCGTCTGGCGGCAGGCCGCTGGATGGGGTATCTCCCCCATACAGAACATGTCGCACCCAAGGCAAACCACAGGGGCAAGGCCGGGCAGGACCGTTCGGCCCCGAACAGAGGGGAATGACAATGAAATTCGCAGCGAGGATAATGGGTGCGGCAATGCTGGCGGGCGCAATGGCTATGGCGGTTGCTCCTGCGGCGGTCGAGGCGAAGCCCAAATCGACCGCGGCCAGCGCGTCCAAGCACAAGCCGGGCGCACCCAAATATTCGAACCGACCGACGAAGCGCGCTCCGGCGCGTTCGGCAGCTTCAGTGCTCAAAGCGAGGGACGCGGCAAATGCGTGGCCGAGAAACTACATTGCCTACAAGGCGAAAAAAGGAACGGGCAAAAAGAGCGCGGTCAAGAGCAAGTTGTCCAAGGGTAAATCGGCCAAGTCGATCACAAACAAGGCGCGGCCCGGTCTCTTTTCGCGGATCGGCAACTGGTTCCGCTCGCTGATCGGCAGCAAGCCCAAAGCGAGCGCGCGCAAAGTTACCTTCCGGTCGGAACGGGTGAGCGCGGTGATCCCGCGTATGGGACGGACACCCAGCGGCCAGCTGATCGAACGCTGACGCCCATTCCAACAAAAACGAAGGGCCCTGCCACCGACGGCGGGGCCCTTTTTTCTGCGTGGTGCACTGACCTGCTTAGCGGTCGATCAACACCACGTCCTGATCGGCAAAGTTGCTGATGAGCGCAAGAAACTGAAGGTCGGGATGCGGATCGCTTTCGGAGAGCACATCGCGCAACCGGTAAGTCTCCAGCACGTCGGTGGCGATTGCTGCATCCCAGATCCTGAGCCCTCCGATTGCGCCGACGAAACCATCATCCTCCCCATAGGCCGAGCCGATATAGAGACCGTCGCTCGGCAGAGGCATCAGCGTCATTTCGAGCTGCGCTGCCACCTGACCATCGACGAGTACCGCAAGCGGATTGCCCAGGTCGATGAGCGCCACGTGGTGCGCCTTGCCATCGGCGAAGTCGAAAGGAACGGACTCGGTCTGTTCACCCGAAGAGACAATCAAACCATCGCGCTCGCGATCGATCGCGAGCAAATAGGACGCGCCATCCGGACCTGCGTTGGAAAGCATCACCGGGTCAAATCCGGGATCTTCGCTCCATCCTGCCTTGACCCAGAATTCGATCGTCGACTGGTCGGCGGGGTCAAGCCTGGGATCCGGTTCGAACGCCAATGTCTCTGTGCCGTCGAGCTCGAGCATGTCGAGCTCGTAGCCGCTCTCGGCGGTCACGGTTTCGCTCTCAGCCCCGCCACTGCATGCGACGAGGCCGAAAGCCGACATACCGAGTGCGAGGGAAGCGGTGATTGCCTTCGCAGTTGCCATGATTTTTCTCCGATTGAATTTGCTTGCCGATGGAAGCGAGGCGGGCCTCACGCCGGGCAGACGTTCCTGCCCGACGGATCGGCCTTGCACACGCTGTTCCGTGTAATCTCGGTCGTGAGGACGAAGGTGTTCTTGTTCGTCGTGTGCGTGAATTCGATCTCGACAACTTCAGTGTCGCCCACTTTCATCTCCATGATCGGGATGACGAAGGAGGTGGTCAGGCCCGATATCAGGGTTTCGTCCTTGCTCCCCCAGTCATATTCCTTCACCGGGCCCTGGTAGGCGAAATTCTTGCCCATCAGTTCGCGCAGACTGCCGCTGACCGTGATCGATTTGCGCTTGTACTCGGCGAGGTTTGCGCTCCCGTTCTTTGCGCAATTGAGCTTGAGCCGTCCGCCGCGATCTTTCGCCCAGTTCGCAACGTGCATTTCCTCGGTGAGCGTCTTTCCCTTGCGATCGACCACGCCGAAATCGAGATTGCCTTCGAGCTCGACCCGCTTTTCCGAGCCTGTGCTGGAGCAGCTAATCTTGAGCGGCTTTAACGTGAAGCTGCGCGTCATCTCATTGATCGTGTCGCTCGGCGCCCGGGCGTTCGCCACGAGATAAGCGTCGATCGCGTTGCGAAGGCCGGCGCGAACTTCGGTGTAGACTTCCGGTTCGCCCGGGAAGTTGAGCGGGTTCAGGAGCTCGTAGATCGGGCGCAAGTCGGCGAGGATTGGTGCAGGCACGCTGCCAGTCGCATGGCCGCTTTCGTCCCAGCTGCCGGTCCCCCCGATCGCCTTGAAGTTCTTATAACTCGACTGCGCGAGGAACGAGTTGCTGGACTCGTTCGCTTCGAACTTCGTGCCGTTTGCCTCGATCCCGACGCCCTTGATGGCGGTCTTGGCATTGACCGAGGCCTTATTGTCGTCGGCATTCCAGTTGCTGACGGTTTCCTCATTGAATTCGCGCACCGCCATCCCGGCCGAGCCGTAGGTCACGGCGTAAGGATAATGCGTGCCAAACTTCGCGATGAACTCGTCATAGCGCCCATGGCGGCGCACATCCTCGACCGCCGCTACGAAATCCTCGCTCAGTCGGACGAAGGGCTGGTCGAGGACGATCGTGTAGGTCTTGTGCCGTGCAAGGCCGAGCATGATCGAGGAAGCGCTGGCGCTGCGCATCCCGACCGTCTGGCTTTCGGTGTAGCTCCCGCCGACAGCGTGAATTGCCTCGCCGCTGATCGGGTTTTGCCCGCCCGAAACCTCGCCGCCCGCGCTCCAGCCTGCCATGCGCTGGTATGCGGATTCGGTGCGAAGAAGCGAGGTGGAGGTGAAGCTGCCCTGCACATTCTCGGTGATGTATTTGTATCCGAGAGGCACCGTGCGCTGCTCGACGATCGAATATTCGGTCGGGTCGGCGGCGTCGAAAATGTCCATCAACCCATGGCGCTGCGAGAGGTCCCACATGTCCTGCCGGTAAAGGTCATAACCTTTGCGCGTCGCATCGAGGTTCAGGAGATTGAATCCGATCATCCACGCATCGTCGGACGGCGTGGTCGGCGTCTGCGCGACATTGGGCTTGGGCCGCATGAAGTTGGTGTCGCCTACGCGAACACGAACATACCCGACCTTGTTGACGTCGACCGTGATGTTGCCGTCGGGTGCATATTGCTCAAGCCCACCGCCTTCGATGCGGTAATATTTGAGATCGCCCTGGATCTTGAAAACGTCGGCAAGCGGCGTCTCGTCGGTAGCGCGCGCGATGATCCAGGTCCCGTCACCTAGGCCATCGCGAATCTTCAGTTCCTGCCCATCATTGCTTGCTTCGATCAACAGCAGGCCTGGCGTCGTCATGGTCGCATGGCTCAGCCGCGCGTCCAGGCCGTCGCTTTCGGAGCCCTCGAAGATGTCCGGCGTGATGCTGTCGTCGAGGCCAACGACCATGTCCTGCTGCCAGACGCCGTCGAGCCGGAAGCGGCAATCACCCGCTGCGATCAGCGCCGCGACATCTTCCTCGCCTCCTATGCTCTGCGAGGATACGACCCGTGCGCGGGTAACGCTTTCGTCGACGAAGGCGGCTTTCTTCTCGGTGGCAAAACCGGCGTCCCGCAGTCCGCAACCTGTCGATTGCGCCTCCCGCGACAAATCATCTGTGACCGCGAGTTCGATTTTCTCCCCGCTCTCCGGCACGGCCGAGAAATACCGGTCTGCTCCGTAGATTGCAGCCCCCGTGATGGCGGTCGCGCCAATGGCCAATGCGATGCGTGTCTTGAGCATGTCCCACTCCATGAAGCTCGTCTCTCGATGCGTCAGGAATAGGCCGAGTGCCCTTCCCCCCTCCATGGGGTCGATCCCCCATCCGAATGCCACCCGACACACACGATGGGGTATCAACCCCATGCCGTCAAAGGCTTAATTGGCGCAACTTGTCGGCATTCCGACGTTTATGGGAAACGGAGAAATGCCATGACATACTCGAAACTGATGATGGGAACGGCGATTGCCGTGCTCGCAGCCCAGGCACAGGTGGCCCAGGCCCGCGTCACCTATATCTGTCCCGAACTACACGGCAGCGAGCTCAAAGTGCGCGTCGATAGCGGCTGCATGAGCACTTCGACCAGTTACACGGACAACGATCTCACGCTCGAAGTCGATCAAAACACTGCAACAATCCGCGTCACTGGAGACATCGAATACAATAGCGGCGGACCGATCCATACCGCCGATTGCATGGGCGCGACCTCATTTACGCTGAGTGCCGAAAATATCGATGTGCGCAATTTTGCGGTTTTCTACAAAAACACCAAGATCGGAGAGGCGAATTTCATCGAGAACAGAAAGCCCAAGCAGTGTCTTGGTACGCGCGCTGCCAGGTCGCATCAGGGCTCAATGAAGTTCATCCAATACAATACGTTCCAGCATTGGGACAATAACCCGCTCGACGGTTGGCGTGAATGGCGCGGCGACAGCGTCTTCGACCTTCTCTCTCCCGTGCTCGACGGTCACCCGGAAACCATGGAAGGCGTGCCGACCATGTCGATGAAGATGGAAAAGGCGAAATGGCACCGCCACTTTTCAATTCGCGAAAGGATCAACTGGCGCGACCCCTTCATCATGATCACTTTCGAGCAGAAGGGATATCTCGACGATTCCGTTTCTGCCGGGCGCTATGCCGCTGCGATCCGCATGGACGAGAATGGCAAATGGAAACTCGACGGATTCTGGGCCCAGCATATGTGTGCGCGCGGCAAGAATGCCGGGCAATGGACTGGCAGCAACTGCCCCTGAAATATCTGCGTCGTTTCCCCGTGAGCCGTGGCCCGTTCAAGCAAGGTCGCCGAGCGCGTCTTTAAGTGGATCTAGCCACGGCTCGAAAGGAACCCAGGCCCCCTGACCCTTGCGATTGATCGGCTCGCGCACCTGCTCGCTCGAAGCGGTTCGCACGGCGCGGTCCGACTTGTGGAAGGAGAGGCACGCTTCCTCGAACGGCACTTCGAGGAAATCGAGCATTCGCCGGGTCTGCCCTTCGAGATCGTCGAGCACATCCTCGTGCTGCACGCGCAGGACCTTGCCGGGGAGTACCGTGTCCCAGTGGTCCATCAACTCGACATAGTCAGCGTAGTAGCGACCGATTTCGTGCAGCCCGTAAGTGAACTCCTGCCCCTCGGCGAAAAGCTGTTTGAAGCCGGAGAAACAGCAATCCATCGGCGCCCGGCGGGCATCGATGATCTTCGCATTGGGCAGGATCAGGTGGATCAATCCAATATGCCGGAAGTTGTTCGGCATCTTGTCTATGAAGAACGGGGCGCCCTGACGATGAATGCGGGTGCTTTCGATGAACTCCTCGCCGAACTTGGCAAGCTGATCCGCGGTGAGATCGTGCAGAATTTCGGGATAGCGCGAATGCCCGGCCCTGCGCCCGCGCAGCCGGTGCGCGAGCGCAAGGATGTTCGGCAGTTCGAGCGTCCCGTCGATCTGCGAGTGGCTGGCAAGGATCTGCTCGAGCAGCGTCGACCCCGCGCGCGGCAGGCCGAGGATGAAGATCGGGTCTGGCGCGGGGTGGCCTGCTCCCTTGTGCTTTTCGAACAGCTCGGGCGTGCAGATCTCGCGCTGCCTGGAAAGCTCCGCGCTCATACTGTCGGCGCTGTAGCGAGTCTGCGCACGTTTGAGCCGGTTGCCCTCGTCGTAATAGCCGAAGCTCGCCTCGTATTCGCCGCGATCTTCCAGCGCCTTTCCGAGCGCGAAGGAAAGGTGGACACGGTCCATGAATGCAAGGTCTGGGCGCGCCGCCTGTTCGCGCATCGCCTCCACCTCGCCCTTCTCGAAGCGATAGGTCTTGAGATTGGCGAGCGCATACCACGCATCGCCGTGATCGGGTTTGGCGGCAATCGCCTTGCGGTAGGCGTCGATCGCCTCTTGCTGCGCTCCGGTGGTCTTGAGTGCATGCCCCTTGCTGGTGAGATTGGCGGGATCGTTCGGAAGCTTTTCGAGCACTCGGTCGAACAATTCGAGCCCGCGATCATATTCGCCGGTCTGCATGCACTCGATTGCGAGCCGCGACTGGAACAGCGGATTATCGGGATCGCGTTCGTGGAGCGCTTCGGATTCCTTGCGCGCTTTCTCGAAATTCTGCCTCCGCCGAAGCGCATCGATATAGTCGAGCCGAAGCTGGATATCCTCGGGCGCAAAGGCGACAGCGCTTTCAAGCAGGAATTCCGCATCATCGAGAATGCCAAGCTCAATCCCGATCTTGGCGAGCAACCGCATGCCTTCGACATCGCGCGGGTGCTGGCGCAGATAATGGCGACAGATTTCCTCGGCACGCATCAAGCGCCCTTCGGCGAGGTGGTTGGTCACCGCGACCAGCTCGCGCGGCAAACGAGCAAGTCTTTGCTGCTGCATCGCAGCCGCCTGCGCCTCGACTGTTCGACCCGTTGCGCGAAGCAGCCGCGCCTGTTCGCGGAAACTCGCCTCCAACGCTGGGTTATATCGAGTGGCGCGGCTGAATGCGTCAAGAGCCGCAATATCGTCACCGCGTGCAAGCGCCAGGTGTCCTTCCTCCTGCCACGCACGCCCGTATTCGGGCATCGCGGCGTGGAGCTGGTTGAGGTAATGCGAAGCCGCCTCGAAATCTCTCAGGTAGCGCGCAGCGACAGCAGCCATGTAGAGCGCTTCACCATCCGCATCGTTTTCGGCGAGCACCGCTTCGGCACCCGCCAACCCGGCGGCGAAATCGCCCGTCTGCAGCTTTTGCTGGACCGACTTGAGTTGTTCCTCGCGCGTCATTCGCCTCGCCTAGACAAAAGGAAGGCGGGAGTGAACCGCTCGCTCACCCCCGCCCTCTTTGTTGCGATCAGTCGCTTGGTCAGTAGTCGAAACCGACCCGCACACCCACGGTCAGCGGCCGGTTGGTGATGATCCGCTCGCGATCATTGCCGAACACACCGGAAATCTCGGCGCGCTCGTCGAACAGGTTTTCGCCGAACACCTCGAACGACCACTGATCTTTCTTCACGCCAGCCGACAGATCGAAGACGGTGTAAGCATCGAGCTTGATCTTGTTGATCTCGATGATGTCCGTGAATTTCGATGCAGAGTGCGTCAACTGCGGCTGAATAAACGCCTCCATGTCGGATGAGACATCCCACTCGTAGCGGATGCGGACGTTGCCCTGGAAGTTGGGCGCGTAGGCCAGCTCTTCGCCCGCGATCACGTCGTTGGTCGGGGTGAGCACCTCGGTGATCTCGGTGTCGAGGATCGAGAATGCGCCTGCAACCGTCAGCCCTGGGGTCGCGTAAGGCGCGATCGTGAAGTCGGCCTCGATCCCGTAGATTTCCGCATTCGCCGCATTGTCCGAGAAGAACAGGTTTGTGATCGAAGGATCGAAAATCTGCGTCTGCAGGTTGGTGATGTCGACGAAGAAGGCAGAACCGTTGAAGCGGAACTGGCCGTCGATGAGGTCCATCTTCCAACCGAGCTCGTAGTTCTTGACCTCATCGGTATCGACGTCGAACGGGACGACGAAGCCGTTAGGGCCAAGCGCACCGCCGGGACGGTTAAGCAGACCGGGGCGGAAGCCCTCGGAATACGTGCCGTAGAACAGCAGATCCTCTGTCGGGGTCAGGGTCAGAGTTCCCTTGACGATAACGCCATCAGTCGATGCGGTGTCGGGTGCGCGCAGGGCATTGAACACCTGTTGCGCCTGCGTGGCGCTGAGCCCTGCGTTCTCGATATCCTGCAACGTATCAGCCAGGGTGAAGGTCTGGCGCAGGTTCGGATCGCACGATCCGATGAACGTGAACTCGCCATCGCCATCATAAAGGTCCGAAATGTCGGTTCCGAACGCGTTCTGGTCGGTCGCAGAGAAGCTGTTGCAGAACGAACCGTTGGCGCTGCCTTCGAAGTCGACTTCGATGTCGTAATAACGTGCGCCAAAGGTTGCGGTCAGCAGGTCGGGAACGATGTCGAAGCTGGCTTCGCCGAAAATGCCCCATTGTTCGTCCGTACGGCGGATATCGTTACGGAAAATGGTGTCGGCGGGGAACGGGCCAGGATCGGAGAAGAAACCGGTCTGCTGCGGGAAGTTTGGCTTGAACGGCCCGAAAGGCGCTGCAGCGACGTTGCCCGGATAAGCGAAGTCCACGCGCTCTTCGAGGCTGAGGTCCGAATAGAACCCGCCTGCGGTAACGCGGAAACGCCAATCCTCAGGCGTGCTGAAGCGCAGTTCCTGCGTGAACACCTCGGTCTTCGAGAAGGAATTAATGTAGAGGTTGGGAGCCTGGCACACGCCGCTCGGATCGGCGGCGCCCGGATAGGTCACCGAGCCATCGCAGATATAGTACGGCAGGTACTGGCCTGCGAAAAGGTAGTCGGTGTAATCCGCGCGCTGGGTGCTCTCACGGTCGGTGTAGGCGCCGGTATAGACGACATCGAGCATCGCGAGGCGACCTTCGAGGGTCCAGCTTGTGTTCGAAAAACTGTCTTCGAGCCGGTCTTCCTCGAACCGTTCGATCTCGAGATCGTCGAGGCCGTTCAGCTCCGGATCGGCGAAGAACACCCCGTCCGATTCAAGCGTCTGGCGCTGGTGCGAAACGGTGAAGTTCCAGTCAGGGGTGATCTCCCACAGTCCAGACACCCGGAAGCCCGAATATTGGGTGTCGTTGAAATTGTCCTGCGCAAGGCCAGCATTATCGGCCTGAAGGAACGTCACGTTTGACAGGTCGGCGGTCGACTGGAAGCCCGCGCGGTTGGGCGCGACCGGGACGCCATTGGCGCGGACCGTGCCAGCGGGACGGAAACGCGCGCTTTCGGTAAGGTCGCGGGTGCCTGCGACGTTGTCGATATAGCCGCCCTGGTCGTCGAGATAGACGACGCCGCGCAACGCGATGGTCTCGGCCACCGGAACGTTGAGCATGGCTTCGGCCTGATAGCTGGCTTCGCCGCCTTTGGTGAAAGACACGCCGCCCTTGAACGAGGCGTCGAAGCCCGAAAGGCTCGGCTTGTTGGTGATGAGACGCACCACACCCGCCTGCGAGCTAGCGCCGAACAGCGTGCCCTGCGGACCCGACAGCACTTCGATACGCTCCAGGTCGGCAGCGTATACGTCGAGGTTACGACCGGGCTGAGAAAGCGGCTGATCGTTGAGGTAGAGCGCAACGTTCGGTGCGAGACCTGCGACACCGGCGACGGTGATGTTCGGCGTGGTCGATGCAAGGCCGCGAATGTAGATCGTGCTCTGGCCGGGGCCATTGCCGCCTGCGGTCACGGTCGGGAGCTGTTCGAGGTAATCTTCGAAGGTGTCGATATTCAGTTCTTCGAGCTGCTCGGCCCCGATCGCGGCGACCGATACCGGCACGTCCTGCAGGTCTTCGGAGCGCTTTTGCGCGGTGACGACGATGGTTTTCACACCGCCGCGCTGCTCTTGGGGCTGCGCTTCTGGTTGAGCGGTGGTGTCCTGCGCAGCGGCAGGTGTAACAAGTGCGACCGCGAGCGCGCCGATCGACGCGCCGCATACTAGGTTCTTCATTTAATGCCCCTTTAGTGGCCTGATGAGCGGGTTGCGATGCGGGAACGCACCAGCGACACCCTTCAAAGGAGAGCGCGAAGCACGGATGTGCGCGCTGTTTGAGAGCGATAACAAGCGGATCGGACCCCGGCCACAGCAGGCCCCGGGATTTACCGAATGGTCGAATTGTTGTGACCTATTGGCAACAGGCCGCGTTGCAGTCTAGCCTGCTGGCTGCCCGTCCCAAGTCTCGCAACCTTCTGCGGTGGTTGGCACGCCATGCTTCTGGCGGAGCAGGTCGTAGGCGACCGCTTTGATGATCGAAACCGCCATTGCGAGAACGACGAACGAAAACGGCAGTGCGCCGATGATCATGGTCACGCTGATCGCATCGATCCCTCCGAGGATCAGCATCGAGCCGACCACGAAGGCGAGCGCAAAGCCCCAGAACACGATGTGATATCGCCGACCGCCTTCGCTATCCCCCGCGCCGTTGATCGTGTTGACGATCAGGATCGCGCTGTCCGCCGAGGTGATGAGGTATGTCATCAGCAGGACGACAATAAGGCCCGATACGATCATCGCGACTTCGGGGCTGAGCAGCACAGCAATGGTCGCGAAAAGCTGGTCAGACATGGCGGCATCGACAATCGCCCCTTGCGCGACGCCGCTCAGTTCGAGTTCGATCGCCGTGCCGCCAACGAGTGTCATCCAGATAAAGCACATTAGTGCGGGTACGATCGCTACGCCAAGGATATATTCGCGGATCGTACGTCCGCGAGAAATGCGCGCGATGAACATGCCGACGAACGGTGAAAAGGCGATCCACCACGCCCAGTAGAATACCGACCAGTCGAGTTGCCACTGCACGAGCGCATCCCCCGCACTGCTTCCATCGCTGCTGAAGAGGGTTAGCGAATGTGCGGGAAGCGTCACGATGTAATCCCAGATCCCGACCCCGAGCAGCTGCAATCCATACAGCCCCGAACCCGCGACCACAAAAAGGCCGAGCAGACCGAAGGACAGACCCATATTGAGGTTGGAGAGCCACTTGATCCCGCGCCCGACGCCCGACAGCGCGCTTGCGGTCGACAATCCCACCAGCACCAATAGCGCCGTCACGATACCCGCCGCCGAGGCGGTCATGCCGCTGCCGTCTGCCGCCTCGACCATCAGCCAATCGCCGAAACCGACGCGGTACAGGCCGGCCACGAATTGCTGGACCCCCAACCCCATCGTCACCGCCACGCCGAGTATGGTCGCTACCACCGCAACCACGTCGACAACGTGACCGAAAGGCCCGGACATCCTCTCGCCGAAAATGGGTGCGAGGCTCGAACGGATCGTGAGCGGCAAGTTCCGCCGGTGTGCGACATATCCAATCGCGAGCCCCACCAGCGCATAAGTGCACCATGCTCCGAACCCCCAATGGAGGAAAGTCCAGGTATAGGCAGGACGCACGGCCTCTGACGAACGTGCCTCTATCGTGCCGCGGATGATTTCGGGGTTTGTGGTAAAGTGCGACAACGGCTCCCCGGTCGAATAGGTCAGCATGCCGATCCCGATCCCCGCGCCGAACAGCATCGAAATCCAGGAAAAGCGTGAGAATTCGGGCGTCGTGTCCTTCCCGCCCAGTTTCAACCTCCCGCTTTGGGGAAACAATGCCAGTGCACCGCAGACAACGATTAGCGAAGCCACGAGGTAGACGTACCAGCCGCTGAAAGCCGAAATGATCGTCGATTGGGCCGCGCTCAAGGTGCTTTGCGCGCTCACCGGGAAGAAAATCGCCCAGATGATCAACATCGATACGATGACCTTGCCGGGGATCGTCACTTCGCGGCTGAACCCGTCGTAGAATCCGCGATCATGCGTATCGATCGGCAAATCGACGAGTGGCGGAGCGATCGGCAGGTCGCCGGTCGGTGTGGCTTCAACGCTGTTATCGGTCATTCGTAAAGTGATCTCGGATCGCTTGGCCGGATGGCTGTCTTTGCGCTGAAAGATCGCAATCGGCCGAGCGCTTGGCAGCGCGGCGCGATCATCGGCGCATGTCGGAAAGAGCCTCGGAGCCTAGAGGTATGCCATTGTTTTGCAACCCCGCCAGCACGGTTCATTCTCGCCCTTGCGCGACAGATGATTTGCAACGATACCCACGGCGCATTGCCTTTGGGGGAGAAATCAAATGGCCGTTTCCGATCACGTAGACCTCGAACAATTCATGGAGGGCGTGAAGAAACGCAATCCCGGACAAACAGAATTTATTCAGGCTGTGCAGGAAGTTGCGCAGGACATCTTCGATTTCATAGAAGACAAGGAAGAGTACCACGAAGCGCAGATCCTCCGCCGGATCGCTGAACCCGACCGCGTCGTATCATTCCGCGTCTGCTGGGAAGATGATAATCACTGCATCCGGGTCCAGCGCGGCTGGCGAGTTCAGAACAACAATGCAATCGGTCCGTACAAGGGCGGCATTCGCTTTCATTCATCGGTCAACGAAAGCGTGCTGAAATTCCTCGCTTTCGAGCAGACATTCAAGAATTCGCTCACCGGCCTCCCAATGGGCGGCGGCAAGGGCGGATCGAACTTCAATCCAAAGGGCAAGAGCGACAGCGAGGTGATGCGCTTTTGCCAGAGCTTCATGACCGAGCTCTACCGCCATATCGGTCCCGATACCGATGTACCCGCGGGCGATATCGGCGTCGGCGCGCGAGAGATCGGATACATGTTCGGCCAGTACAAGCGGATCACCAATCGCTGGGAAGGCGTGCTGACTGGCAAGGCGACCGAATATGGCGGGTCGCAGATGCGGCCCGAGGCGACCGGATACGGTGCGGTCTACTTCCTTCAGAACATGCTCAAGCACAAAGGCAACGATGTCGAAGGCAAGGCCGCGGTCATCTCGGGCGCGGGCAACGTGGCGACGCACGCCGCCGAGAAGATCGTTCAGCTTGGCGGCAAGGTCGTCACCCTGTCGGATTCAGGTGGCTTCATTCACGATCCCGACGGGATCGACCAGGAAAAGATCGACTGGGTCAAACGCCTCAAGAATGTACGGCGAGGGCGGATCAGCGAATATGCCGATCACTTCACCAATGCGACATTCCATGAGGGCAAACGCCCATGGGATGTGCCCTGCGATGTCGCCCTGCCCTGCGCGACCCAGAATGAACTCGACGAAGAGAACGCACGCGAACTGGTCGACAATGGATGCATCGCCGTATCCGAAGGTGCGAACATGCCGACCACGCTCGAAGGCGTGAAGGTCTTTCACGATGCAAGAATCATGTACGGCCCAGGCAAGGCAGCCAATGCAGGCGGGGTCGCGGTATCGGGCCTCGAAATGAGCCAGAATGCCGAGCGCATCAGTTGGAACCAGGAACGGCTCGGCGACATGCTCACCGAACTGATGGAAGGCATTCACGAGAAATGTGTGAAGTACGGCGACCAGGGCGATGGTTATGTCGACTATGTGAAGGGCGCGAATATCGCGGGCTTCAAGAAAGTCGCCGACGCAATGCTCGCCTTCGGGGTAGTCTGAACCCTACTCGACGCCGAGGAGCCGGGCCTGTCGCCGCAGCTCCTCTGCTTCGCCCGGATTGGCGGCGATGGCAGCGTTCAATGCCGCTTTGGCCTTCGCCGGTTCGCCCAGTGTCACCCGGCTTCGCATCAGCATGAGCCAGCCATCGAGGTTCTGCGGCTCCGCCTGAAGCCGCGCCTCAAGCTGCGCGACCATGCCCTCGGCCATCGCCCGCTGTTCGTCCGGCGGGATCGAACCGGCTGCGGCTATCTCCGCCGCGCTCGGACCGCGCACATTTGGCGCGCCGGGAGCATTTGCAGCAGGCATGCGACCGTCCACGACCGCAGCGAGCCGCTGTTCGACGTCGATATCGTTGATCGCGCCGACTTGCTGGATTGTGCGAACCAGGTTCTGTTCCCACGGAGCGCCCGGCGGCGTGTCGGCCAGCAATTTGAGCCAGTCCGAAATGGCCCCTGCCGGATCGCCGTCCAAATCCTTCTTCACCGCCATGAAATAGCGCGCCCGTGGATCGCTCGCATCAAGCGCGATAGCTTTTTTGAACGCTTCTACGGCATTCGCGGGTAAAGGATCGGCATCTGGAACGCTAGCATCGGTCGCCATGACCCGCGCTTCGCCCAAAGCCGACCAGAGCACAGCCTCATCCGGGTCAATGGCCACAGCTCGTTCATATGCGGCGGCGGCCTTTGCAAATTCACCGCGCTCGAACCGCGCGAACGCGAGTTCGCTCCACGGCGCTGCATCATCGGGAGAAGCCTCCGCCCGCGCTGCAAGCTCATCGATGCCGGGTAATTCTCCGCCTTGCGAAACAACCGGCGCGGCGGTTTCGCCCGCATCCAATACGTTGTACGCGACCGATCCTGCTGCGAGCAGCAGCGCCGCCCCCAACAATATCCAGCCAGCCTTCGAATTGCCTTCTTCGCCCGCCGTTTCCCGAGCCGTTTCGCTACCCTGATCCGATCCCATGCGCCGGGCGGTAGCATTGCCAAGGATATCGGGCAATTCACTCTGGCAATGCGTTGGGCTTGCCTTATGGTGGTGAGAGGGGTTTGATCTATCCATAGGGGGGATGGATTGTCGGACGTTTTCAAGGTTGCAATTGTCGGCTCCGGTCCTGCCGGATTGAGTGCCGCCGCGCGCGCTGCAGCCCTTGGCATGAGTCACGCCCTGCTCGAAAAGACCGACCACCTCTCTGACACGATCTACAAGTACCAAAAGGGTAAGCACGTCATGGCGACGCCCTCGAACCTGGTGCTGCGAAGCGACTTCGATTTCGACGCGGGCAAGCGGGAGGCCATCCTCGGCACTTGGGACGAGCAGGCGCGCGCACAAGAGATCAACGTCAAGTTCAACGCCGAAGTCGCAAAGGTCGAGGGTGAGAAGGGCGATTTCACGATTACGCTGGTCAATGGCGAGACCGTAAAAGCCGAAGCGATCGTGCTTGCCATCGGCACACAGGGCAATCCGAACAGGCTTCGCTGTCCAGGCGCGGATCACCCGATGATCCAGTACCAGCTGGATGATCCGGGCGAGTATTTCGACGAACACATCACCGTGATTGGATCGGGCGATGCGGGGATCGAGAACGCGCTGGGGCTTGCCGCGGACGATGCCCAGCGCAACACCGTCACGATCCTCAACCGCCGGGCCGAATTCGCCCGTGCCAAGCCCGCCAATGTCGCGCTGCTCGAGGAGGCCGAGCGCGAGGGGCGGATCAGCGTCCGTCGTGAAACCAGCCCGGCCGAGGTCAAGGACGGTGCGCTGGTGCTCGACACGCGCGATGGCCAGGAAACGATCAAGTGCGACCGGATTATCGCGCGCACCGGATCGCAGCCTCCGCGCGGCTTCGTAGAGGCGATGGGAATCGAGTTCACGAGCGAGGAACGCGGCGCCTTTCCCAAACTTTCCCCCTCGTTCGAGACGATCAAGCCCGGCATCCACGTGATCGGCGCGCTGGCGGGCTATCCGCTGATCAAGCACTGCATGAACCAGGGCTATGACGTGATCGAATTCCTCAACGGGAATACCGAACTCAAGCCCGCCGACGAACCGATCCTTGCCGAGAAATTCGCCGTGCTGCCGGGCAACCACGATGTCGATCACTGGCTCGGCGTGTTCGGATCGAATGTCTCGATCTTCGAGGAACTCTCGCCCCTGCAATTGCGCGAGCTGATGCTCGACAGCACGGTGCATTACTTCGAGCCGGGAGAGGTGATCTTCACCCGCAACGCGCCCGGCTCCTCGATGTTCGCGATCGCGCAAGGCTCGGTCGCGGTCGAGGTCGATCCCGAGAATCCCTCCATCACCGTGCCGATCGAACAGAGTTCGATCTTCGGCGAGGTCGGCCTCATTTCGGGTCGCCGCAGGGGCGCGACCATCCGCGCGGCCGAACCGGTGGTCGCTATCGAGCTGTCGCGCAATGCCGCGCTCAAGCTGATCGCCACCTCGCCCGGCGCGGCGCGCGCGGTGAACCGCATCGCGGTAGAACGCCAGCTGCTGCAGATGTTCGGATCGGGCCTCACGAAAGAGGATGTTGCGCCGCTCGTCGAAGCCGCCGAGGTGGTCGAAGTGCGGGCCGCCGAGGTGATCATCGAGGAAGGGGCAGAGGACAAGGACGTTTTCATCATCCGCCGCGGTTCAATGATCGTCGAGAAGAATATCGGCGGCAGGCCGGTCTTCCTCTCCTATCTTCCCGCCGGAAGCTATGTCGGCGAGATGGCGGTGATCGACGGCTCGCCGCGCACCGCGACGGTGAAGGCGGCGATCAAGTCCGAGGTTATCCGCCTGCCGGGCGACCAGTTCATGGCGCTGCTCGATGCGCATCCGCGCGTGCGCGAGCGGGCGCTGTCGGACATGGCGGCGCGGCGCGAGGTGACCGCTTTCATCGAGAGCCGCAAGGACAATTTCGACGGCGCGGTGGACATGTATTCCGAAACCGCCGCCTTCCTTGTCGACCAGGGTCTTGGCGAGGCGACCGACGTGCTGCTGATCGACGAGAAACTGTGCATCGGCTGCGACAATTGCGAGCGCGCCTGCGCCGACGCGCACGAGGGGCTCTCGCGGCTCGACCGCGAGGCGGGAAAGACCTACGCGCATCTTCACGTGCCGACATCGTGTCGCCACTGCGAACACCCGCACTGCATGGCCGACTGCCCGCCCAACGCGATCAAGCGCGGGCCGGACGGCGAGGTCTTTATCGACGAGACCTGTATCGGCTGCGGCAATTGCCAGCGCAATTGCCCCTATGGCGTGATCAGGATGGACCCCAGGCCACCGAAGAAGCCCTCGCTCCTGCAATGGTTACTGTTCGGCAAGGGTCCCGGCCCCGGCGAAGCGCCCTATAGCTGGCGCAAGTCTCACGGCGACCCCGAACAGCCCAAGCAGGCGATTAAATGCGACATGTGTTCGGGGATCGAGGGCGGGCCTGCCTGCGTGCGCGCCTGCCCCACCGGCGCCGCGATCCGCGTGTCGCCCGACAAGTTCCTGACCTTTACCAAGATCACCGAGGACGCCGAGTAATGGCGAGCCTCCCGAAAGACCGCGCCGCGACCCGTTTCGTCGACGACGAGAAACGCCGCGATGCCGACCATGTGAGCTTCCTGAAGCACCGCAACTGGCGCTGGCTCAAGATCGCGCTCGCGCTCAGCCTTGTCGCGGGTCTCGGTTATGCTCTCATCGACCAGGAACCACGCCCCAATGGCGGCAGCTGGTACGGCTACACGCTTGGCACGATCGGGCTGGCCCTGATCGTCTGGCTATCGTTGCTCGGCATCCGGAAGCGCAAGATCACGACCGGGCACTGGAGCCTCAAGGCGTGGACCAGCGCGCATGTGTGGCTCGGCCTCTCGCTGATCGTGATCGGCACGCTGCACACCGGCTTCCAGGTCGGCTGGAATGTCCACACGCTCGCTTATGCCTTGATGCTGCTGGTGATCCTCTCGGGCATTTACGGCGTATGGGCCTATGCGACGCTCCCCGCCGAACTCAGCGCCAACCGCAAGGAAATGACCCGCGGCGACATGATCGAGGCGCTCAAGGCGATCGATCGACAGCTCGAGACAGCGGCGCAGCCGCTGGGCCGTGAGCAATCCGATCTCGTCATCGCCTCGCTCGAGCAGGACGTTTTCTACGGCGGGGCATGGGGGAGGCTCACTGGCTCTTATCCCGGATGCGCGACCAACCGCGCGTTAAGGAGCATGACCGCCACCGACGAGGCGAGCGAGCGGGTTATCGCCCTGCTCCAGCGCCGCGCCGAACAGCTCGCGCAGATCCGTCGCCATTTGAGGATCCAGGCGCTGCTCGAGATCTGGCTGTTCATTCACATTCCGGCGACGATCGCGCTCCTCGCCGCCCTCACCGCGCATGTGGTGAGCGTGTTCTATTACTGGTGAGGTCGGCAGCTTGGCATTCCTGATCCGCACCATCGATTACACCTCTTCAGGTCGCGAGATCGTGCGTGAACGGACGCTCGACCAGCCCGACCTGACGATCGGCCGTGCGAGCGAAAACGATATCCACCTGCCCGATCTCGCGGTGGAGCAGCACCACGCGAAGATCCACGAAGCTCCCGACGGCACGCTGATCGTCGAGGCGCTGAGCACGCTCGGCTTCGAAATCGACGGGAAGAGCGAGACGAAGGCCGAAATCGCGCCCAATCTCGGCGGCGAAATCGAAATCGGTTCCTCGCGGCTAACCATCGCGCGTGACGGAGACGGCGTTACCAGCATAACCATCAGGCAGGTTGACAAATCGAGCCCGCGGGACGTCTTGCGCGGCTTTGCTCTCTCAAGCGCCTTGCCGAGCAAGCGCGCCGTGTCATGGGTGCTCGCTAGCGCCATTCTGATTGCCCTGCTGGCAGTGCCGATTGTCACCCACCTCACCCGCGATCCGGTGGAGATCGATCCCGACGGCGATATGCCGGACCAGGTCCTGCTCGACAGCGCATGGTCGAGCGGCGAACTCTCGATGAAGCACCACGCTCTCGAGGACAATTGCGAGGCCTGCCACGTCACGCCCTTCGTCTCCGTGCAGGACGAAACCTGCCTCACCTGCCACGAAGGGCTTGGCGAGCACGCCGCCCGCCCGCGTCTGGCCGCAGGTCTGCCATCTTTCAGTGAGGGCGATGCGATCCAGTGGTCGATCGCCCAGACGCTCGGCAAAGAAGGGCCGCTGGGCTGCGTTGCCTGTCACACCGAGCACGAAGGTCCGGTAAGGCAAGCGCCGGCGAGCGAGCAGTTCTGCGCCGATTGCCATTCAGACCTAGACACGCGCCTTTCCGACACGCAGCTCGCCAACGCCCACGATTTTGGCAAGCAACACCCGCAATTCCGCCCGACTTTCTATGCCAGCCTTGGCGCGGACGAACCGGTGCGCATGTCGCTCGATACGCCGCTGATCGAGGCGAGCGGCCTCAAGTTTCCGCACAATGTGCACATGGACCCGCAGGGCGGCGCAGCGCGCATGGCGTTGAGCCTGCCGGGATATGGCGCGCCGCTCGAGTGCAGCGACTGTCACGAGGAGACCGATGATCGCATCGGTTTCAAACCGGTGGTGATGGAAAGCGCATGCGAGAGCTGTCACAGCCTTATCTCGGGCCGCTCCAGCGCCGGTTTCACCAAGCTCCGCCATGGCGACATAGACGATCTTCGCGCCGACCTCGCACGGGTCAATCGCGGCCAGCGCCGCGCGATGATACCGGGCCGCACCCGTCCCGGTCAGTTCGCACAAGGCGGGCGGTACTACTCGAATTTCGGGCGTCCTTTCGGAGCCTATCTCTCGATCAGCAACGCGCTTGGCGCGAATGGAGTGTGCGCCGAGTGCCACCTGCCAACGCGGACCGATGGAATGCCCGACGTGATGCCGGTGAACCTGCCCGACCGGTTCCTGCTGCACGGCTATTTCGATCACGCCGCGCATGAGGACGAAACCTGCACGAGCTGCCACGCCGCCGAGACATCGAGCGAGGCGAGCGACCTGCTCATACCGGATCTTGCAAGCTGCCGCGATTGCCACCTCGGCGCGACGGCAGCGAAGACCGAGGAGATCGTGCCGTCGAGCTGCGCGATGTGTCACGGCTATCACACGCCCACCAAGCCGTGGTCCCCCGGCCATCCCGATACACCTCGCGAAACCCCTGCTACAATCGCGGCTACACTCGAGAGGATGAGACGCTGAGGATGGGGGACGGAAAACCGGCGCTGCTGATCGCGCAGATCACCGATATCCATATCGGCTTCGATGCGGATGCCGGTGAGGACGAGTTCAACTACAAGCGCTTCATCGCCGTGCGCGACCACCTGCTTGCACAGGAGGTGCAACCCGATTGCCTCATCCTGTCCGGCGACCTCGCTGATGGCGGCGATCCGAAATGCTACGAGCGACTTGCACGAGCGGTCGAAGCCTGCCCCTTCCCGGTCTACCCGATGACCGGCAATCACGACACGCGCAGCGTTCTCGTGAAAGCCTTTCCCGGCTTCGAAAACGAGGAAGGCTTCGTTCAGTACACCATCGACTTCGAGGGCCTCCGCGTGCTCTGCATAGATTCGCTCGACCAAGGGCGGCACGGCGGCGCTTTCTGCGAGAAACGCGCGGCATGGGTGACGCGCGAGCTCGATGCGTATCCCGAAACGCCGACGCTCATCGTCCTCCACCACCCGCCGATCGTCGCAGGGATCGACTGGATGGACCCCAAGCCGAGCGAGGATTGGTACCAGCGGTTTCATGAGACCGTAGCCGGACATGAACAGATCGTCGGCATCGCTTGCGGGCACCTGCACCGGCCGATCGTCTCGGAAGTCGCCGGCATTCCGCTCAGCGTCACGCCAGCCGTCGCGCCCGCGGTGACACTCGACCTGCGCCCGGTCGATACCGAAGTGGCCGACAATCGCGGCATCGTTGCCGCCGAACCGCCCTTTTACAGCCTTCACCGCTGGCATGACGGCAGGCTCGTTACACATATGCAGCCGGTTGGCGACTGGCAGGTGCTTGCGCGTTACGAAGAGCACCTCAAACCGATGATGCAGGGGCTCGCCGACGAGCGAGATTAGTCGCCGGAGTTATCGTACTCGCGGCGGCGTGCGCGGCGTGGCGGGTTGTCGATGTCGCGCCCGATCCACGCGTTCATGTCGACATCGTCGGAAACCTTCCACGGCACGCCCGAGCGGGTCATGAACAACCGCTCCATCTCGCTGCGCGTGAACGGCCGTGACCCGAGCCTGCCGAACACCGCGATCTGTCCGCCAGTCTCATCAACCGCACGGTCGCGGTCGAGCCCTTTCGACAGTGCGATCGCGGGCGAGGACGTCCTTGCATAAGCGACGAGTTCCGGCACCGGTCTGGGGCTGAAGCCATAGAAATTACGCTGGCTGTCCGGGCTGGTGAGTTGCAACACCTTGAGCCCGTTACGGCCGTCCGCGACATAGGCGAACAAGGATGCGTTGGTCGAACCGACTATCACGTCCTCGGCATCGTTGAGCGTCCCGCCCAGCGTCACCTTCTGAACGATCGAGGGCGCACGCGGGCGGGTAACGTCGATGATGACCAGCCCGTCTCCCTTGGCCGCGACATAGGCATAGGTGCGCGCGACATAGATCCGGCGGGCATCGGCGAGCGGCACAGTGCCTTCGGGAACGGCGACCGGATTGCGCAAATCGGTGACATCGAAGAGCTTCACGCCCTCGGCGTCCGACACCCACAGATACCGGAACTGGATCGCGCTCGCCCGAGCATCGCGCAGCTGACGCACCGCCGCAACCTTGGGCGACTTCGGATCGGCAAGATCCACCACCACGAGGCCGCGATCGGCTGCGATATACGCCACTTCGCCCGCGAGGTGGACGTGCCGCGCACCGTCGAGCACCCCGTCCGGGTTCCACGCGGTCGAACCGTCGGAAAACTCGGTGCGCTCGAAGAAATTGTTGCGGAATTCGCCGTCCGCCAGCGTGTCCACATTGACCAGAACGAGGCCTTCTTCGGCATCGGTCACCACCGCGTAATTGTAGATCGGGAGGAATGGCTGCTCCTGGTTGATCTCGCGCATTTGCGGCGTGCTGCGCGTCGGCGCGATCGGCTGGTTGGTCGCAAGCGCCACGCAGGTCGCGTTTGTCGTATCGACATGCGTATCGTGCCCAAGCGGCGAGAACGGCGCGGTGATGATCCGCTCCGACACGCCCTTATTGCCGATCGAAGCCACGTCATAGGCGCGGAAGCCGCCCTTGCCCTCGGCCACGAACATGTATTCGCCGCGCAATTGCAGGCAGCCGACACTGTCGCGCGTGCCCTCGTGGACGTTGACGAATTCCTCGAACGGCTTGGTCTCGCCCGACAGGTCCTTGTCGAAAGCCTGCCCGCGCACCCAGTCCTTCAGCTCGCGGCCGTTATCCTCGACATGCATCCGCCAGTAATCGGGATAGGCGTATCTGTGGAGGTAGGAGCCGAGCACGGCCTGAGGCTCGTCATATTCGGTGACCCGCACCGCGGTGAACCCGTCTTCTTGCCCGGTCCAGGCGTGCATTCCGACGAAATTGACGTAATTCGTACCGAGCAGGAGCAGCTGCGCCATGATCGCGTTGTTGTCGTCCGCCTCCGACAGGTGGCAATCCGAACAGGTCTTGGTCTCGGTTTTTCGCACCGTATGCGGGAAGTGCGGCGCAAAGGCCTGGCTCGAAAAGCCGATCGAGCTGATCGGGGGCTGCTGCACATAGATGCGCTCGCGGTTGATATTGGTCGAGGACAGCACCAGCGCAGAAGACGAGCGGACCGGCGCGATCTGGTTGCCCTTGGTCGTCTGGTGCTTGCCCAGCTGGAACATCTGGTCGCGTGCCACCTGCGGGTTGTAGGTCGCGAAATTCCTCGTCTCGCCGCCTTCGTAGCGGTGCGACTTGGTTTTCCAGTTGGCCTCGATCGGGAGGTGGCAGCCACCGCAGGACGTCGTCCATGACAGGTGGCAGGTAAAGCATGCCATTTCCGGATCGCGGTGCGCGCGGTCGCCTTCCTCCACCCCGCTGCCGAACTCGAACTTGCCGGTTTCCGCACCATAGCGGCTCATCAGCTTCGCCCGCGCGGCCTTACCGTTGAAAGTGGGCGCCCTGGGATCGACCGCGTCCTTCACGAGGCTCACTTCCCATTCGAGCTTGGGATCGACGATCGAGCGCTGGATCAGCTTGCGGCGGCCATTCTCGCCGTCGATCCATTCGAACCGGCGGCGGCCATCGGGATTGCGGAGCAGCGCAAGGTCGTGCCCCTTGGGCGGCGCGGCGGGGCCGGATGTGCGCAGTGTCGGATAGGCATCGGCAGTTCCGTGGCAATCCTTGCACCCGATCTCGATCGCATTGGCGACCTCGCCATAGATCATGCCATTGCCGTGACTGTCCTGCTCGTAATGGCAATCCGCGCATTGCATCCCGACCTCGGCATGAATGCTCATCAGGTGCACCGCCTTGCCCGGATTGGTGCCGGGTTCGACGAACTTGGCCTCGCCTTCCTTGCGCCATTTCTCGGGATCGTCGTTGTCGACGATATTGCCGTCCTTATCGAGCAGGTTGCCTTCGCGGTCGCGCTTGAAGACGGCGCGGAAATTCCACCCGTGTCCGTGATAGTCGGCGAACTGCGTATCCCTCGCCTCGGAATTGAGGTCGTAGACATTGCGCAGGAAATCGAGGTCGGCCCACTTGCCGCGCGGGGCCGCGCCTTCGGGATTGCGATCGACAACGGCGCGCACCTCTTCGGCGGTGGGATATTTCTGCAGCTTCGGCCACATCAGCGGCGCGTCGCTTTCATAATCCCACATGGTGTAGCCGAGATAGGAATTCAGGAAGATGTTGGGCTGGTGCATGTGGCAGTTCATGCACTGCGCGGTCGGGATCGCGCGGGTGAAGACATGCTGGAGCGGGTGGCCCTTTTCCTTCATCTTCCCGTCGATCTGGAGGGTATCGTCATCCTCGGCCTTGCGCGCCTCGCCCGGTCCCTTGAGCGCACCATGCCCGCCCTTCTTCTTGTCGAGACCTGCTGCCCGCTCGAGCTTTCCGGCGATGGTCGGGTCGCTGGTGATCGTCTGCCCGTCGCGCCCGTATTGCGCGTAGATCAGCGAATGGCGCGGCTCGCGGTCATTGGCGTAGACGACGTGGCAACTCGCGCAGCCCGAGTGGCGATAATCGCCCGGCTGGTCATTGGTGCCGAGGAACCAGGTGAAAGGATCGTTGAGCCGGGTCTTGTGGATATTGAGCACCGGTATCGCGACCCTGAGGCCTGTTCCCGGGCCGCGGTTCGACTGCTTGAGATCGGGCCTGCCCGGTTCTTCGAGCCGCTGGATCTGGCCGGTCGGATTGGGGATGCCGATCTCGGGAAATTGCGAATTGATCGTGCGGCCGCCGCGCTCGAACACACGGAAGACGTCACCCGGCGGGACGACCTGCCAGGTCGGCAGCGGATAGAGTTCGGCCAATGCGCCGCGTGCCTTCTGCTGTTCGGTCAGCTCGCCGCTTTCCCCCACCGGCGATGTCAGCTTGGCGGGCTTCCCGTCGCGGGTATAGGCCTCTCCCAGCAGGTAGTTCTTGAACGGCAGAATGCCGTTATTGTAGCTCGCCCCGCCCCACAGCATTGCGCCGGTCGCCATGATCGATCGCTCGGACGCCTCGATCGACTGGATGTGGCAAGCTCCGCAGGCCTCGCGTGCAACGCGATAGTCCGACGGGTTCACGAACTTTACGAATTCGGGCGCTTCCTTGTTGAGCAGGGCATAAGAGCGCTTGGGATTGGCCGAAGAGGGCCAGTGCCAGCTTTGGGGATATTTCGGGAGGACATGCGCGCGGTCGCGCGCGGCGACATAGTCCGGGTGATCGAGCGGCAGTTCGGAATTGCCCCGCACGCTTGCATCGCCGCCATGGCAATCGGTGCATCCGAGCCTTACCGCCGGCGTCAGGTGCATGGTCGGCGCGTCGGTTTTTATGTGGCAGGTGTTGCAGCCTTCCGATTTCGCCATCATCTCGGCCACCGACTGGTTGGCAGGCGCAGGCTGGGCGGTGACGCGGGAGTAATCGCGCTTGACCGGCTTTTCCTTGTCGGCCGCCATCGAATCGCTCGCAAAGGTCGCTATACCCAGCGCGACGATGGCGATCAGCAAAACAAGGCGTTGCAGCGAAAAGGCGCGAAGCTTGGTCATCAGTAGGTCAGCACCACGTTTGCGAGGATCGAGACGAACTTGTCATTGCCGTTGCGGCTGTCGAACAGGTCGCGAAAGCCCTTACCCGGAACCAACGCGGCGGCGGAAAGGCGAAAGACGATGTTCTGGTTGGCCTTGGGCCGCCAGATGGCCGAGGCCGAAAGATCGAAGCCGATGTCCTTGGGGATCGAGCCCTCGTTGCGCAGGACCTCGAGCGAGGTCGTGTTCTCAAACCACAAGTGGTTGGCATTTGCCGAAACGCGGATTTCCGGCGTGAGGTCGAAATCCGCGCCGACACCGGTGAGGATCAGACCCGGATTGTTGAAGTTCGACTGCCCCTGCTCCTTCGACGAGCGCAGGTTGTTGAGGATACCGTTCCTGCCATTGACGGATACGGCGCGGCCGCCGCCCGCGAACGGGATCGTCTGCCTGATCCAATAAGACGTATCCGCGCCTGCGAAGACCGGATTCTCGAAGATCGCGTCGTATCCGCCCTCGGTGTCATCGAAGGGGTCGCTGTCGCCGCTCGCGTAAGCTCCCGACAGGCGAAAGCGTATCCAGTCGCGGTCATAGCTGAGTTCGACCGCGCCGAACTGAGCATTGATATCGGCCGGCTCTCCGGTGAAGATGTTGTTGCGGTCCTCGCCCAGAACCCAATAGGCGCTGGCGGTGACGTTGATCCGCCCGATCCGGCCATCTGCGTTGTAACCGATATAGAACGCATCGTAATCGCGCCCGCGCAGGTTTCCGAGCAGCGCGGGGCGCACCGGGAAGCCGTTATCGTCGATCTCGATATCGTCCGCCTCGCGGTTGCGATTGTAGGCGAGCGTGATCTGGCTGGTGAGCGCCGGGATCAGGAAATCCTGCCGGTAGGCATTGGCGATGAAAACAAAATCGTCGCGCGGGCTTTTGACAACCGAATTGAGGCCGCTGTTCGTGTCCTTTTCCAGCCGCCAGAACGCACCGAGATTGAACTGGAAACGGTTGTTGTCGCGATTGCCAAACAACCGCACGCCAAGCTGCTGATCGTTGAACAGGAATCCGCGAAAATCGGACTGGAACGGCTGGATACCGGCACGGATCGAGATGAAGTCGAACCGGTCGTTGTCAAGCGCGGTGAAGTGATAGTCGACGAAGGCTTCCTGAAGCCCAAGAAAATGATCGAGCCGGTCGCTCTCCCTGCTCGGTTCGACGAACAGCACGCGCCGCTCGGGCACGTCGACATAGTTGACGTTGTAGGCCAGCGTGACGCGGTATTCGACCGAAGGCGGCTTGTAGGCGGTGCTGCCCTTCAGCAGCGCAAAGCCCGCGATGAAGGTCTGCGAAAGGACAGTCGAGAAATCGTCTCCGAAAACATCCAGGCGGTCCGGGTCTTCAGTGGTCTGGATGCCGACGGGAATCGGGAAAGTGCGCGGCTCATAGACGCTGTCGCTGACGAGGTTGGCGACGAAGAACCAGTCATCGCCGGTGATCGGCAGCCACGGAACCTTCTCCCGGTTGATCGGGCGATCGCCCTTGTAGGTGTTCTGGTTGTAGGGATCGAGGAGGTTTTCCTTCACCAGCCCGAGATCCTCGATCAGCCGCCAACGATCCGGGATCGGCACCTGATCGGTCGGGAAGGCCTCGGGCGGCGGCGCGCGGATTGCGCCTTCGTTCTCCTGCTCGATCCTGTCCGGAAGCGGAGCGGTATAGCCGGGGCGCTCACGCCCCTCGATGATCTGCGGATCGACCGGCGGTGCATCCTTCTCCCATTCGGGATCGGGTTCTTCGGGTGCGGGTTGCGGCGGCGGTGGCGGCGGAGGAGGTTGTTCCGCTTGCGGGGCAGCTTGCAGCAGCAAAGCATAGGGAGCAAAGGCCAGCGCCACCCCTACAGCCCCTCGCACACATTTTGCGCATCGGTATCGAGGAACGGCGCGAAGGGGCAGTTGACGTAACGCAGGCGAACCTGCCTGCCGCCGATCTGGACCACGATCTTGTCCGCGCGAATATCCTTGGGCGCATTGCCGATCCCGCCAACCCTCAGCCCGGCATTGTTGAGCCCGAGGAAGCTGATCATGTCGTCCTGGTCGATACCGTCGCCCGAAACACCAAGGCCGCCGACCAGCTGGCCCCCGCGATAGACCGGGACCGATCCGGGGAAAATCTGGATTCCGTTATCGAGCCGCGTTTCGCCGGGATTGATCTGCGGCAGCGTAGTGCAGTGATCGGGCGTGTCGGCATTCAAACCTTGGACGAAGCCGAGATGCTGCCCGACATTTCCGACGATGAGCGCGCTTTGCAGCCCGGTCGAAAACGGGTTGAACTGCTCGATCGGACGCGAAAGCGGGCCGTGCGGCTGGCCGACCTCGCCATCGGGGAAATAGGGGCGCGAGAGGTTGCCGCCGGAACGGTCAGCAAAGGCGAAAGCACCGGTCAGTGCGTTGGGATCGTTGAGAAATGTGCGCACGCGACCGACAAACTGGGGAACCTCTCCCGAGGCTGCCGAAAGGTTCGCCGCGGCAAGAGCGCCGGAGAAGAAATTTGCGGTGCGCGCCTTTTGCAGGCTGACGTCGATGCCGAATATCGGCGCATCGGGCGAGCGGACGATGCCGAGCACCCGTCCGCGCGTGTCGACGAGGCTGATCGTCACCTGCGCGCGGCTATCGAGCGGTTGCCTGATCTGCGCCCGCGCACGGCTCATCACCGCGAAGGCTTCCTCGAGAATAGCGCGGGCTTCGGCTGCGCTGATCGCGCTGCTCACGTCGCTGCTATCCGTGCCCGCGCGGACCGGAAAGCGGTTCAGCCCGGCCCCGTTGCTCAGCACAAAGGCATCGACATTGGCGAATTCGACCGCGGTCGAGGGGCGAATACCCGATGCCTCGGTGCCGTATGCTGTTCCCGCGAGCAGCGCGCCGCCGCCATAATATCCGTTCACCGCGACCAGATTGCCCGCCGTTCCCGCAAAGCTCGCGCCGGAAACGGAAGCCAATTGCGCATAGGTCGCATCGGTGTAGCGCAGCGATGTTCCGTCGGCGAAAATCCGGTCCGCCCGGATGCTCACCGGAGCCTCGAACCCCACCGTGCCTGCAAGCGCGACCCGTTCGTCCACGTCGATATCGACGTCGAGCACATTGGCATCGAAGCCATAGCGCCCGTCAGCGATCACCCCGACGCCGCCCACCACCACGCCGTTCTTGTAAAGCGGGAACCCTCCCGGATCGGCGGCAAGGCCGAGCGGCGAGCGCTGCGGTCCGATGGTTCCATCGCTCGCGCGGCTAACAAGGTCGGAGCACGGCAGCTGGCTGAACTGCACCCCGAACAGCGGCCCGCTTTCGAGGCCCGCAGTTGTGGGTGCGGGCGGGAAATGCTCCTGCACGATCATGCTCGCCGTGCGGGTGGAAAAGGCATTGCCGCCGCTCGAGAGATAAGCCCCGGTTATCGCCTTCGCGATAGCCGCTGCACTCGAAGGAATGGTAAGCCCTTGCGCATCGATATTCTGGCCATTGGGCGCATCGTCGATCTTCGCGGTCGCGCTGGCACCGGGCATCCGGAACACGCCGAGCACATTGCCCACGCGGTCGGTCACAGCAATGGTCGCGGCATCCCCCTGCGCGCTCGCCTGGGCAGCGGCCTGGGCGATGATCGTCCCGACTTCTGCGGCGCTCAGGCTTTCGGCGGCAGGCACGGAATACAAGCCGCCAGCGGGGGGCGGAGGAGGTGGCGGAGGTACCGGGGGGCCGCTCCCCGTGCCACCGCCGCTGGGCGTGGATCCGTCACCGCCCCCACAGGCCGCGAGCACCAGCAGTGGCGCTCCGAAGATGGCTTTCCACCCAGCGCCCACAGCTTAGCTCAACCTGCCGATCGCTGCCGAAGCGTTGCGGATCGCCTCGCGGAATTCAGCCGGCCGATAGGAATTGGGCTCCGCAACCGCCGCATAGGCGCGGTTGATGCTCGAGCGTATCCCCGCCGCAGCGCCAACCGAAACGCGACCCTCGCGCACGAGCGCGTTGAGCAAGGTGTCGATCGCCATCACCGCCTGCACCGATCCGGCATAGTCGGTGAATCGCGCCGAGGTCGTTTTGTCCGCGATAATCCCGATCACGCGGAAGGCATCGGCACCGGTATAGGCGCGCTGACTGAGCGCGTTGGAAAGCGACCCTGCGCGGCGCGACAATTCGACCGCCGCCGCCCGGGCGCCCCCCGCATCGATCCCCATGGCTTTGTGGAAATCACGGCTTGCCGCCCGGAAGCTGTCGGCCTGCGCGGGAACGAGCGCACCTGCAACTGCGGACAGCATGATGATGTTCTCGTCATTGAAAGGCGGATTGCCAAACGGGATCGGGCGCCCCGGATTGGTCTCGAATGTGAGCTTGCGTTCCGGGCCGTCGGTGATCGTGCGGTGGCACGAATGGCAATCGAAGAAATAGAATTGCGGGAAGACGCCCTCCATCCCGAATTCGCTCCGGGCGAACAGGCCGGTCGAACGACGCACCGCCTCTGCCTGACCGACCGCCCAGAACCGCACCGAATTGGGCGCACGCTTCCTCGCGCGGTAATCGGCATCGACATCGTGATGCTGCTGGAGCGAGCTGAACAGGTCGAGCTCGAAGGAAATGCGCGGATGGCCCGCCGCCATCATCGAGTGGGTGACGAATTGCCCGGTCTTGGTGGAGCCATAGTGGCAATCGAGGCAGACATTTGCGCGCACTTGCGGGTTTTCGAGCGGGACAAGGCCATTGGCGACGTTCGAGGCGTGGGTCGCGGGACGGGCATAGTGAGCGGCCAGCCATCCGCCCGATGCACCGTGACAGCTCTCGCACCCCACCCCGTCGCTGATCTGGAAGCGGTCGCCCCGCTGCGAGGACGGCACGAAAGTCGCATGGCAGCCGAGGCATTCCTTGGCCTGCGTCGCCTTGCCGAGGCCAAGGCTGGTGGCGATCCGCTGCCCCCGCCTCGAGGCAAGAACTGCATAGGCGCGGCTGTGAGCGCCGCTGGGTGAGGACGGTTCCTGCCAGGTGGCAATCTCGTCCTGCCGAACGACCGCACCATTGCCCTCGAACCGGCCATGGCAGGTCGATCCTGCGCAGCTGGCAACGCCTTCGTAAGTGGAATTCGAATTGGCCACGCTCGTCGGGACCGCGACGAGCAGAGCCAATGCCGCCACGATCCGGGCCACAAGACCGGCATTGATATCGACGATCGCGATCGCCTGTCGTGTCGTCATCTCAAACCCCCCGCGAGATGCGCCGTGTGCATTTTCCCTCCGGCAAGGTCCGATCCCTTATCGGCCTCGCGTGGACTGGTCGATTAAGCCCGACTATTCAGCGTCGCGCAACCCCGGATGCTTGCGACAAGCACGAAAGCTGAGCGCAATCGCAATTATCCGGCAGTGGCCCATATTTGCACGGCGAATTGGCTCGAGAACGGTTGGGCTCCGGAGCTCGCCCGGCGAAGGTCTAGCGAGGCTTGCGAGCGCTTAACGCGCATGCAAAGGAATAGCCCGAAGATATGAGCGTCGTCCGATCCATCAAGCGAACCGTGCTGAAGGCCGAAATCGTGAGCGGGCTCGCGTTTGCGCGGCTACTCATCAAGGTGGTCCCGTTCCGGCTTTGGCGCCGGACCCTCGGGCCGATCGATGGCAGCGGAAATGCCACCGCCGCACCGCTAACCGCGCGCGAGGAAAAGATGGCGAGCGATATTGGGCGGATTATCGGGCGCCTTGCAAGAAGGCAGAAGTTCGAAGCGGTGTGTTTCCCTCAGGCGATGGCCGGACGGTGGGTGCTCGGAAGGCGCGGTATCCCTTCACAGATCGTGCTGGGGTCGCGCCGCGATGGCAGCTCGGAATTGCAGTTTCATGCCTGGCTCAAAGTAGGCGATCTGGTTGTTACGGGACAGGATGAATACGAGACATACCAAAGCTTTACGGTGAAGGATCCGCACGCATCGGGGGACGCATGATCAAGGCTAACTGGAAGTGGGCGCTTGCCACTGCACTGCTCGCGTGCACTTCAAGCGCCGCTGCTAAAGAACCTGATCTCCCAATCTACCCGATGAGCGAGACAGAAGAGCCTCTGCCCGAGCGTCCTCCGATCTTGCCTATGCGAGACCGCGCAAAGGTAATTGACCGGGTACTCGGGCAAAGGCTCGATCAGGTCATTCCCAAGATCATGCGCGAACAGGGCGTGGAGATGTGGGTTCTGGTCGCCCGCGAATACTTCGAGGAACCGGTGGTTGCCTCAATGCTCGATGCAAGGAATTTTCATGCGCGCAGGCGCACGCTGCTCGTCTTCTTCGATCCGGGGGATGGACAGCCTGTCGAACGGCTGACAGTGAGCCGCTACGGGCTTGCCGGATTGTTCGAGCCTGCGTGGGACCCCGAGAAAGAGCCGGATCAGTGGAAAGCGCTTGCCGCGATCGTTTCCGAACGCGATCCCGCTACGATAGCGATCAACACGTCCGATATCACAGCATTCGGCGACGGCATGACGCTAAGCCAGTATCGCGGAATATCCGAGGCGCTCCCGCGAACCTATGGAGATCGCATCGTCAGCGGAGAGACGCTTTCGGTGCGCTGGCTCGAGAGCCGCGTTCCAATCGAGCTCGAGCTTTATCCCGGTATTGTGCGAATCGCCCATTCGCTGATCGCGCGCGCTCTATCTCGCGAAGTCATCACGCCGGGTGCAACGACGGTCGCCGATGTCCAATGGTGGTATCGGGAAGAACTGGCGCGGCTTGGCATTTCACCATGGTTTCATCCGGGGGTTGGCATCCAGCGTGAAGGCGCTGAGGGCATGCTGCGCGGCGACACCGTGATCGAGCCGGGCGACCTGCTCTGGACCGATTTCGGTATCACGTATCTTCGACTTTCGACCGATACGCAGCATCTTGCTTATGTGCTGAAGCCTGGCGAGAGCGAGGCCCCGGCGGGTCTGGTCGAGGGCCTGAGAAACACAAACCGTGTGCAGGATATCCTGATCGACAGTTTCGAGGCGGGTCTGCCGGGCAATGCGATTTTGGCGCGGGCCAGAGCGAAAGCGATTGCCGAGGGGCTCGATCCCTCGATCTACTCGCA